>JAQGIW010000203.1 GCA_028290905.1 Caulobacteraceae bacterium
CGCGAAGCGGTGGTGGGAGCGACGCCGCCGAGATCTCGCAGGACTCGCCCGGTCAGCCCCCTTCCCCGGCTTCGCCGGTAATTCCCCCTCAGGGGGAAGAGAGTCGTGGAAGTCCGGCCCCTATTCGTCGCCGGGTTCGGGGGAGCCGATGAGCAGTTCTTCCTCGATCTTGGTGGAGTTGCCGCGCACCTGGGCCTCGATCTGGTCGGCGATGTCGGGGTTGGCCTTGAGGAACTCCCGGGCGTTGTCGCGGCCCTGGCCGATGCGGGTGCTGTTCCAGGAGAACCAGGCCCCGGACTTGTCGATCACCCCCGCCTTGACGCCCAGGTCGATGATCTCGCCGAGCTTGGAGATGCCCTGGCCGTACATGATGTCGAACTCGACCTCGCGGAACGGCGGGGCGACCTTGTTCTTCACCACCTTGACCCGGACGTTGTTGCCGATGATCTCGTCGCGCACCTTCACCGAGCCGGTGCGGCGGATGTCGAGGCGCACCGAGGCGTAGAACTTCAGCGCATTGCCGCCGGTGGTGGTCTCCGGACTGCCGTACATCACCCCGATCTTCATGCGGATCTGGTTGATGAAGATGACCAGGGTGTGGGTCTTGGAGATCGAGGCTGTGAGCTTGCGCAGGGCCTGGCTCATCAGCCGCGCCTGCAGGCCCGGCAGGCTGTCGCCCATCTCGCCCTCGATCTCGGCCCGCGGCGTCAGGGCCGCCACCGAGTCGATGACCACGATGTCGACCGCCCCGGAGCGCACCAGGGTGTCGGTGATCTCCAGCGCCTGCTCGCCGGTGTCCGGCTGGGCGACCAGCAGGTCGTCGAGGTTGACCCCCAGCTTGTGGGCGTAGGAGGGATCGAGCGCGTGTTCGGCGTCGACGAAGGCGGCGGTGCCGCCGGCCTTCTGGACCTCGGCCACCACGTGCAAAGCGAGGGTGGTCTTGCCCGAGCTCTCCGGCCCGTAGATCTCCACCACCCGCCCCTTAGGCAGGCCGCCGATGCCGAGCGCGTTGTCGAGGCCGAGCGAGCCGGTAGACACCGACTCGATGTCCGCGATCTTGCCCTTGTCGCCCAGCTTCATCACCGAGCCTTTTCCGAAAGCCCGATCAATCTGGGTCAGCGCGGCTTCCAGAGCCCGCTGCTTGTCACCCTCTTCCTTGCCCACAAGCCTCAGCGCCATGTTGCTCATCTTTGATCCCGCCATTCTATCCCACGATTCCATCGCCGAGGCCGGGCCATTGTGAGTCGCGCATCGTCGCCCGCCAGCTTGATCAATGCGTACCTGCTTTGTTCCAGGTTCGCAAGATGTTCTTGGCGTACAATTTGCAAAATGTTTAGGGGTCGGGATCGCTCGTGATGCGGTGGAGTTGGCTTGTGAGAAGCCCTCTGGCGATCCGGACGTGAACCTCCCCATGTTATCATCATTCGCGGGAGCACAGGGACTGGCCGTGTAGGGAGGTGAGCAGTGCGCGTCACCGAAGAGCGATTTCGAAAGCGGATCGGCAAGAAGGCGCGAAAGGGTTTCCGCGGATGGCCCATGGCGACCATCGCCTTCTATGGTCCCGACCTCAGCCGGGCGTCCAAGATCGCCGTCAGCATCTTTCGGTTCGAGGGCGACGAAGGCGGGGACATGCGCACGTGGCTATCAGACGACGGGGACATCCGACGTGATCCGGCGATCGCGCAGGAGATACTGGAATTCATCCAACGCCACGACGCCAAGTCCGTGGCGATAACCGATGGGATTATCGGCTGCCCCCACCAGGAGGGCATCGACTACGAGGGGGAGTGGTGTCCGGTGTGCGAGTTCTGGAAAGGGCGAGACCGCTTCACGGGCGAGTTGCTGCCCTGACGGCGGCCGGATCGTCCGCTACACCGTCACCGCGTTCGCCCCATACCGTTCCGTGAACGCCGCCGTGTCGATCTCCTCCAGGTGCGTCCGCCCCGCCAGCACGTCCGCCTTCCAGGCCTCATGCGCCGGCACGTTGGCGTGGAACTCTGGCGCCACCTTCTCGGCGAACAGCTCCAGGCTGTCGCAGATATCCCGGTGACTGTTCCGCCCCGCCTGGTTGAGCAGGATCACCTGGTCGATGTTCGACGACTCGAACTTGCGCAGCTTGCGCCGGATGGTCTCCGGCGAGCCGATCAGGCCGCCGGAGAGGGCCTTCTTGGCCGCGCCCGGGTTGGCGGCCTTCCAGCGCTCGTACTCGCTCCACATGTCCACAGCGCCCGGCGGCGGGCGTTTGCGGTCGGGGCTGCTATCGCCGATCGCGGTCACGGCTAATCCTTTGCGCAGATTTCACCATCCCCAGCTTGGGTCGAGTTGGTCTTGATGTGGATCAGAGGCCAGCGTGTCGGCGGTGATCGCGCCCACTAGACTGCTGCCGGACAATCCTTCGGGGATATCAGGCTTCAATGACGACCTTGAGCGCGTTGGTCGCAGCCGCGCGGCCGAAGGTGTCATAGGCGTCCAGGATGTCGGCGAGCTTGAAGCGGTGGGTGATCAGCCGCTGGGGGTCGACCTTGTGAGATTGTACGGTCTTCAGCAGCATCGGCGTTGTCACGGTGTCGACCAGCCGCGTGGTGATGGTGATGTTGCGGTCCCACAGGCGCTCGAGGTGCAGATCCGCCTTGACGCCATGGACGCCGATATTGGCGATCACGCCGCCCGGCGCGACGATATCCTGGCACGTTAGGAAGCTGGCGGGCACGCCGACCGCTTCGATGGCCGTGTCGACGCCGCGGCCGCCGGTCATGGCCATCACCGTCTCGACCGCCTTGCCGTCCGTGGCGTTGATCGTGGTCGTGGCGCCGAAGCGGGCCGCGATCTGGAGGCGATTGTCGTCGAAGTCGATCATGATGATCTCGGCCGGCGAATAGAACTGCGCGGTCAGCAGCGCCGCCAGGCCGATGGGTCCGGACCCCACGATGGCGACGGTCGCGCCGGGCTGGACCTTGCCGTTGAGGACGCCGCACTCGAAGCCGGTGGGCAGGATGTCGCTCAGCATCACCAGCGCCTCTTCGTCGGCGCCGGCGGGGACGTGATAGAGGCTGGTGTCGGCGAACGGCGTTCGCACAAATTCCGCCTGCGTGCCGTCGACGGTGTTGCCCAGGATCCAGCCGCCGTTGACGCAGTGCGAGTACATCCCCCTGCGGCAGTAGTCGCACTTCCCGCACGAGGAGATGCACGACACGATCACATGGTCGCCCGGGTGGAACGCGGTGACGGCCGGGCCGACCGTCTCGACGACGCCGACGCCTTCATGGCCGAGGATGCGTCCCGGCGCGCAGGTCGGCACGTCGCCCTTCAGGATGTGCAGGTCCGTCCCGCAGATCGTGGTCTTGAGGATCCGGACGATGGCGTCGGTCGGCGCGGCGATCTCGGGCGTGGGACGATCTTCCAGCGCCATCTTGCCCGGTCCCTGATAGACGAGCGCTTTCATGGCTGATCTCCTGTTGATCGAGGCAGTTTGAGTGCTGCCTACCCGGCGCACATTGACGGGTGTCAATCCTGAGTTCGCGGAAAACGATCCATGCTCGGCTCATCCAGAAGGGCCGGATAGCATCCGCCTGGCCGGCGACACCCGGCCGCGGTCGTCACCGCCCAGGCCCCCCCTGATGGGCCTCGGCCCATAGAGTCGATCGGCGGAAGTGGGCCGATGGTGAAGGCGTTGTGGATGACGCCGTGAGCGGCGAAGAACGCTAGACTGATCCTTGCCTTCAAGTGTCCGCACTACCTACGTCGAGTTTTCCGTGCGCACCGCTCGGGATGGGCCTTTAGGATTGCTCGAGCTTGCGTAATCTACTTGCGCGGGCCTCCAACACCGTATTCAGGAGCGTGCTGGGCTCCTCCAGCCGGCGATGAACAGATAAGCCCCCAGCGCTAGCTGCACTAAGCCGTCGACCTAGCCCGTCGTGCCCACAAGCGGACTCTGCGGAGCGCCGCTTCGAGCCACCTCCTGCCATTCCTCTGAGCCGCGGCTCGTGGGAGCGTTGCAGATCGCATCTGCGCACAGATCTCCATTTGCAAATTGACAACTTCCCAGAAAAGTCGCATAATGCAATCTTCGACTGGAACGCTCACTCACCACGCGCGAGTACCCCACCCCATGCCCGCCCTCCAAGACCCCCGCCACGAACGCTTCGCCCAGGCCCGCGCCAAGGGCGCGCTGCTGATCGACGCCTATGAGAGCGCCGGGTTCGTGCGCCACAGGGGCCATCCCAGCCGCCTCGCCTTGAAGGATAAGGTGGCCGAGCGGATCGCCGAGCTTCGCGCATCGCAAACCGACATCGAGGACACCAGCCCCCTGGGCCTGCTCGCCTCCCTCCGGCGCATCATCAAGGCCGGAGAGGCCTCCGAGAACCCCACCCTGGTCAACGCGGCGCGGCTCGCCATCGTCGACGCCTCCCGCCTGCAGGCCGAACTGGCGCG
>JAQGIW010000111.1 GCA_028290905.1 Caulobacteraceae bacterium
TTGATGCCGAACGGCGAGAACTGGTAGGGCTCGCCGTTGGTGTTGTTGCCGTCGGCCGGGTTGCCGTTGGCCAGCAGCGGCACGGTCGGCGGCCGGTGGTCGAACAGGTTATTGGCGCCGACGTCGAGCTTCAGCGACGGCGTCACCCGGTAGCCGATATCCAGGTCCGTGATCGAGGTGACCGGGATATGCAGCGTCGTGGCCGGGCCGGGCAGCGCATTGCCGGTCTGGTCGGGGCTGACGATCTCCTGACTGGGCCCAAAGACCGTATCCCGCAGGTTCACCGTCCACTTGTCGTAGCTGTAGAAGATCCCGATGACCACCTTCTCCTTGGGCGTCGCCTGGGTGAGGCCGCTCAGGGCGAAGGGGTTCAGGATGGTGGTCTGGCCCGTCCCCACGTTGGTCACCGCCGCCGGCAGCGGCAGCAGCTTGGTGATGGTGGTCTCGTTGTAGTTGAAGCCCACCGACCAGTCGACGTGGCCCATGTCGCCGAAGTCGCTGGCGTAGTTGGCGGTGGCTTCGACGCCGCGCGTGCGGGTGTTGGCGGCGTTGGTGAACACCGTCATGCCGGCGTAGGAGAGGCCGCTGTCGAGCACGTTGCCGTGCGCGGCGATGGCGTTGAGCACGCCCTGGGAGACGATGTTGAGGTTCCCGGCCGGGCAGGGCCCGTTGGTCGGGGCGCTGCAGGTCTCGCCCAGCAGGAAGCCGCTGTTGGTGATGCGGTCGCGGATGTCGATTTCGTAGAAGTCCACCGTCAGGCTCAGCCGGTCCATCGGGTGGGAGACGAAGCCGACGCTGTAGTTGGTGGACTTCTCCGGCCGCAGGGGGTGGAACCCGGCCAGGACGGCCGCCGGGGAGTTGGCGGGAAGCTGGACGCTGGCGAAGTTCGGCGACACGTTGGTGGCCGAATAGAACTCCTCCACCAGGGTCGGAGCGCGGAAGCCGGTGCTGATGGTGCCGCGGATGGCGATCATCGGGTTGAAATCGTAGCGGGCGGTCAGCTTGCCCACCTCGGTGTCGCCGAAGTCGCTGTAGTCCTCGTAGCGGCCGGCCAGGTCGACATGCAGGCCAGTGATCGGATCGACCGCGAAGTCGATATAGGCCGCGTAGTTGGTGCGCGAGTGCGAGCCCGCGTCGCTGGCCTGGAAACCGGGATAGGACTGCGCGCCGGCGCCGAAGCTCGAGGCCGCGTCGCCTTTGACGATGGTGAACTTGTCGCGCTTGGCCTCGCCGCCGAGGGCGACGTTCAGCGGCGACGCCAGACCCAGGGCGAACTCGCGGCTGATGTCCAGGTTCGAGTCCCATGTGGCGTTCTCGAACACGCCGTCGAAGAACTGGGTCGGCGTATGACCCGTGGCCAGGAGCAGGTCGAGGTTCCCCGAGTTGACGGTCGAGATGATGTCGCGGTCGTTGGCGTAGGTGGTCGACAGATCCCAGTTCCAACCCGCGGCCTCGCCCTTCAGGCCGCCGGTGATGGAGTAGTCGTCTTCCTTGATCGCTTCGCGCGGGTTGAAGCCGTTGGGGAACGGCACCACCGAATTGGCCACCGAGGTCCCCTCGATGATCACCTTGGCCGGCGCCCGGTAGTTCTCGTACGCCGAGGAGTTGCGGTGACCATAGTTGCCGAAGGTGTAGATCTGCACGCCGCCGCCGATGTCGTAGCCGGCGTTATAGAAGACGTTGTAGATGTTGTACTGCGGGTCGCCATAGATGTGGTTGACATTGGGGTAGTCCTGGGCGTGCGGGATGCCCGCCAGGTCGATGGCGTTGACGACGGGGTCGGTGCTGATCTGCGACTTCAGCGTGCAATCGGTGTTGAAGAAACGGACGTCGCACCGGCCCTGGTGGCTGAAGTCGTGGTAGCGCTCCTCCAGGGTGAGGTTCAGGAAGCCCTTGCCGCCTCCCAGCGAGAAGCCCTTGTTGATCGACCAGGCGCCGGTCTGACCGCCGTGCTCGTAGTATTCGCCGCCGGTCAGCACGATCTCGCCGCCGTGGTCGGCCTTCTTGAGGATGACGTTCACCACCCCGGCGATGGCGTCGGAGCCATACTGGGCGGCCGCGCCGTCCTGGAGCACTTCGACGTGGTCGATGGCGCCGAGGGGAATGAAGCTGAGGTCGGTGGCGGCGGCGCCGGTGTAGGGGCTGCCCTGGTCGACGGCGAGGTTGGCGGTGGTGTGGCGGCGTTTGCCGTTCACCAGCACCAGGGTGTCGTTGGGGCTGAGGCCGCGCAGGGCGGCGGAACGGGTGAGCTGGGCGGTGTCGGCGCCATATCCCTGGGCGTTGAACGACGGCAGGTTCTGCGACAGCACCTGGATGATGTCCGGCTGGCCGACGTTCTTGAGGGCCTCGCCCCCGACCACCTGGATCGGCGCGGCGCTGTCGACGGCCTTGACGCCGGTCTGGCGCGTGCCGGTGACGATGACTTCGGAAACCGTCGCGCCGGTATCGGCGGCGGCCGCGGCCTCCGCGGCGGCCTGAGCGGCCCCGGCGCAGGCGATGAGGGCAAGCAGGCTGGCGCCCGCCATGTAACGATGCATTGGTATCCCCGCGGAATGTTGTTCTTTGTGTCCAGGCCTGATGGCCCTGCACACTGATTAGACATCGATGGCTGCGCTTGGAAGGGAATCGAGCAAAAGGATTTTCCGCGTCGCTTTTCTGTCACAGGTGCGAGACGACACGGAGAGGTCATGGCTGGCTGGAGGAACGGGCGCGGCGTTCCGGCCGGCTTCCAAAATCGCAGCAGGTTGCGCGACGAACAACTGACTGAGACGGCGTCTCGACGTCGCGCTAGATTGCGACGACGACAGCTGTCGCGTTCGGGGAACCTTGAATGAAGCTGAGGGCCCGCTTCCTGCAACTGCCCATACTGTTCGACGCCGACAGGCTGGCGGCGGAAGTCGCGGGTCTGCCGGCGGGCGCCTGGCGGCCGCACCCGCAAGGCTACCCCGGCAACGACGCCCTGCCGCTGATCACCACCAACGGCGATCCGGCGAGCGACGCACGCGACGGCGCCATGGGCCCGACCCCCTACCTGCTCGCCTTACCCTATCTGCTGCAGGTCCTGGACGCCCTGGGCGCCACCTGGGGCCGCTCGCGCCTCATGCGGCTTTCCGGCGACGCCGAGGTCAAGCCGCACGTCGACACCGACTACTACTGGCGGGAACACATCCGGGTTCACGTGCCCATCGTCACCCAGCCGACGGTGCGCTTCCGCTGCGGCGCCGAAGAGGTGAACATGGCGGCGGGGGAGTGCTGGATCTTCGACACCTGGAGCGTGCACAGCGTCCACAACGACGCGACGCGGGCGCGCATCCATCTGGTCGCCGACACCGTGGGTGGCGACGGCCTGCTCACCCTGATGGAGGCCGGACGTTCGCCCGGCGAGCCCCGGCCGGGCTGGTCGCCGCGCCTGTCGCCGCCGCGCCCCGTTGAGTCGCTTGCGGGACCGGCGCCGGGCCTGGCCTATGAGAGCCGCAACGCCCCCGCGGTGATGACCCCGTGGGAACTGCGGGATCATCTGGGGTTCCTGATGAGCGAACTGGCGCCCGGCCGCAACGAAGCCTTGCCCGTCGGTCAGGTCCTGAACCGCCTGAGGGTGAACTGGCACGCTCTTTGGGCCCGCTCGGGCGACGACGAGGCGGCGCGGCCGGAGTACGCCGCCTACCTGGCGCAGACCTGGCGCCGCCTGGAGGCGCTCGGGGTCGACGGGCTTCCGCTCAGGAACGGCATGATGCTGGGCCGCTGCCTGCGCGCGCTGGTGTTCGAATCGGCGCTCGGCGGAACCGCGCGGGCCATGGACGCCGAGTCCCGGGCGGCGCCGGCGGTCCAGCCAGGTTCAGGACCTGAGGCCGCGTCGCCGCCCCTCGTGGCGCGTCCGACCGGAATTTCGGCCTCCCGAGTGGGCCGCGATCCGGTGTTCGATCGACCGATCTTCATCGTCAGTCCGCCGAGGTCCGGCTCGACCCTGCTGTTCGAGACCCTGATGAAGGCCCCTGGCCTGGCCACGGTGGGAGGCGAGTCGCACGCGCTGATGGAATCGATCCCGG
>JAQGIW010000227.1 GCA_028290905.1 Caulobacteraceae bacterium
ACCCCTTCGGGGTCCCCCTCCCCCAGAGGGGGAGGAGAGGCGCTCGTCCGACTCTCTCCCGCCTCTGGGGGGAGTACCGGCGAAGCCGGGGAGGGGGGCGCAGCCGCGGAGATCTCGCCGGGAGAGCCCTCTCAAGGAACCAGCACCGCCGCCCCCTCGAACCGCCCGGCGCGGAGATCCGCGAGGGCCTCGTTGGCGTCCTTCAGCGCATAGGTGGTTGTCTCGGTGACGATCCCCACCTTCGGGGCCAGCGCCAGGAAATCGAGGCCGTCCTGCCGCGTGAGGTTGGCCACGGAGACGATCTGGCGCTCCTCCCACAGGTCCGCGTACGGGAACCTCGGGATGTCGCTCATATGGATGCCGGCGCAGACCACCCGGCCACCCTTCCTCACCGCCTTCAGCGCCAGGGGCACGAGGGCCCCCACAGGAGCGTAGAGGATCGCCGCGTCCAGCGGCTCGGGCGGAGCCTCGTCCGACCCGCCGGCCCACGCCGCCCCCAGGCGCCGCGCGAAGTCCTGCGTGGCGACGTCGCCGGGGCTGGTGAAGGCGAACACCCGGCGGCCCTGCCAGCGCGCCACCTGGGCCACGATGTGCCCCGCCGCCCCGAAGCCGTAGATGCCCAGGGTCTCCGCCTCGCCGGCCCCCTCAGTGGCCATGACCAGCGAGCGCCAGCCGATCAGGCCGGCGCACAGCAGGGGCGCCACGGCGACATCGTCGCCATTGTCTCCGAGCGGAAAGGCGAAGCGCGCATCGGCGACCGCCGCCGTGGCGAAGCCGCCGTCGCGCGTGTAGCCGGTGAACAGGGGATCGTCGCAGAGGTTCTCGCGCCCGCCGACGCAATAGGGGCAGACCCCGCAGGTGTGGCCGAGCCAGGGGATCCCCACCCGCTGCCCCATCTCCAGCCCGGCGACGCCGGCGCCCACCGCGTCGATGCGCCCGACGATCTCATGGCCGGGAACGATGGGGAGGCGCGGGTGAGGGAGGTCGCCGTCGACCACGTGCAGGTCGGTGCGGCACACCCCGCAGGCCAGCACCTGCACGCGGATCTCGCCGGGGCCGGGGAGGGGATCGGGGCGCTCGGTCCAGGCGAGCGGCTCGCGCGGCCGGCTCAGCACCATGGCGTGCACCGCGGCCGCCTAGAGCAGGATGCCGTTAGTCATGATCGACCAATGGCTGAATCCCGCTCCAGAATCTAGAATTTAGAGCCTGATCCAGACGTTTCCATGAAACGTCATCAAGCTCTATGCGTCAGGCCTTGTGCGGCGCGATCAGGTACTTCTCGCCGGTCGACTTCCTGTTGTAGGCGGCCATCACCTCCGGCTTCAGCGCCTCGGTCAAGGAGATCACGTGGCTGTAGTGGCTGGCGAAGGTGGTCTTGATCTCCCGGGCCACGCGTTCCCGTAGCGCCTGTGCTTCGCCCGGCCCGACCTTCTCCAGGAAGTACGGCAGCAGCCAGCCGCCCATACCCCAGGCCATGCCGAAGCCGCGGTTCAACTCGGTGGGGCCGGTGTCGAGGCCGCCGTAGATGTAGACCTGCTTGTGGGTGGTCGAGCCGTAGCGGCTGTAGGTCGTCGCCGTCCTGTTCGCCGCCGCCTCCATGGCGGTGAGGATCTGGCCGGCCAGGCGCCCGCCGCCGATGGCGTCGAACGCCAGCGTGGCGCCGGTGTCGACCAGGGCCTGCGTCAGGTCCTCCATGAACGTCGGCTTCGAGGAGTCCGCCACGTGCGTCGCGCCGATTCCGCGCAGCAGCGCCGCCTGCTCGTCGCTGCGCACGATGTTGACCAAGGGGACGCCGTCGGCGGCGCAGGCCTTGACCAGCATCTGGCCGAGGTTGGAGGCGGCGGCGGTGTGGACGAGGGCCTTGTGCCCCTCCAGCCGCATGGTGCCGATCATGCCAAGCGCCGTCAGCGGATTGACGAAGCAGGACGCCCCCTCGGCCGGCGTGACGCCGGGCGGCAGGACCAGGGCGTCGGCCACGCGCGCCTTGCGGTACTGGGCGTACATCGAGCCGCCGAACAGGGCCACGGTCTTGCCGAGCAGGGCCTGGGCGGCCGGCGACGATCCGGCCTTCACCACCACGCCCGCGCCCTCGTTGCCTACCGGCAGCGACTGGTCGACCCGCGCGGCCATGGCCTTCATGAACGCCGGCGGCACGCGGGCGGTGACCACCGGCTTGCCGCCGCTCTCCGCCGCCTTGGCGGTCGAGACGTCGGCCGCGCCCACCAGCAGGCCGAGGTCGGAGGGATTGATCGGCGAGGCCTCCACCCGCACCACCACCTCGTCCTCTCCCGGCTCGGCGACCGGGACCTCGGCGAGCGTGATCTCCAGTTCGCCGTCCCCCTTCACCAGGGAGCGCAGCTGCAGGCCGGAGGCCGGAGTGTCGTATGCCATGGCGAGGTCTCTCCCGTTTTCAAACCTGACCGCTCTATGCGGCCGAAACCCCGCGCTCCGCAACGAGTTCAAACATGTGTTCGATCTTACGGAGACAATCGTGATCGGGGCTATTATGAGTTTCTCCAGCGAGCCACGCCACCGCCAAACAGAGGAAACACGACCATGGCCGACGACACCCCCGCCCCATCGAAATCCAAATCCGCGTTCGGGCTCAGCCCCACCGACGACCTGCACGACCTGCGGATGAGCGAGAAGGCCATGCCGCTGCTCGAGCACGTCAAGGCGTTCATCAAGGAAACCGTCAACCCGATGAGCGAGGAGTTCCATCGGCTCGGCGAAGGCAAGACCGACCGCTGGAGCTGGGCCCCCGGCCAGCTGGAAGTGCTGGAGAAGGCCAAGGACAAGGCCAAGGCCGAGGGCCTGTGGAACTTCTTCCTCCCCGACGCCGACACCGGCGAGGGCCTGAAGAACCTCGACTACGCCTACATCGCCGTCGAGCTCGGCAAGAACCCGATGGCCTCGGAGGTCATGAACTGCTCGGCCCCCGACACCGGCAACATGGAAGTGCTGGAGCGCGTCGGCACGCCCGAGCAGAAGGAGAAGTGGCTCAAGCCGCTGCTCAACGGCGAGATCCGCTCCGCCTACGCCATGACCGAGCCGGACCGCGCCTCCTCCGACGCCAAGAACGTCGGCATGCACGCCCACCTGGAAGGCGACGAGTGGGTGATCAACGGCGAAAAGTTCTACATCTCGGGCGCCGGCGACCCGCGCTGCAAGATCATGATCACCATGGTCAAGACCAGCCCCGACGCCCCGCCGCACAAGCAGCAGTCGCAGATCCTGGTCCCCATCGATCAGCCCGGGGTGAAGATCCTGGAGGGTATGCAGGTGTTCGGCGAGGATGACGCCCCGCACGGCCACATGCACATCAGGTTCGACAACGTCCGCGTGCCCAAGGAGAACATCCTGCTGGGCGAGGGCAGGGGCTTCGAGAACTCCCAGGTCCGCCTGGGCCCCGGCCGCATCCACCACTGCATGCGCTCCATTGGGCAAGCGGAACGTGCGCTGGACCTGATGGTCACGCGGGGCCTCTCCCGCGAGGCGTTCGGGCGCAAGATCGCCCACCTGGGCGGCAACCTGGAGATCATCTCCCGGGCCCGGATCGAGATCGAGGCCATGCGGCTGATGGTGCTGAAAGCCGCCAAGGCCATGGACGTGCTGG
>JAQGIW010000250.1 GCA_028290905.1 Caulobacteraceae bacterium
GCCCCTTCACCATCGCCGGGTTCTTCTCCGCGAAACGGTCGGCGACCGTCAACAGCCGGCTAAGCGGATCGGCAACCTCAAATAGCATCTGGTTGGCGTCGCCGGTGATCGTCTGCCTGAGGGTGGCGAATGCGCCCTGCAGCGCCGTTACGCGCTTGATGTCCTCGTCGTTAGGGACGCCCAGGCGGTAGCTCTCCGCGATCCCTGCGGCCACCGCCTTGCCCCCTTTGGTGGCGGCGAAGATGAGATCCGGACTGAGGCCGAGCTGCTTGCCGTAGAGGTTGACGAGCTGCGGGTCCTTCTTGTGCGACGAGGCCCAGTTGGCGAACTTCTGGTACACCGCCTCCCAGTTGTCGGTCGGGTTGGCCCCGATGGTGTTGGCCGCCATGACGAGCTCGGGGCTCCACTGCCCGAGTATCTTGGCCCGCTCCATCGTCTCGGCGAGATTCTGAAGCGAGGCTGCGGCCGCGTCCGAGTCGCCGCCCAGGCGCGCGATGTAGTTCCGGACCGCCGCGAGATCACCGACCGTGCCACCCATGAGCTTCGACTGCCGCCCCAGCGCGCTCATACCGGTGACGGTCTTGGAGATGAACTGTTCGATGCCTCCGGCCCCGATCAGGACCGCCGCGAGTGAGAGAAACTCCTTCTTGATCCCACCGTAGAATTCGCCGGCCTTCTTGCCCTGGGCTTCCATCTCCTTGGCCGTCGAGACAGCTTCGGTCTTGGTCTTGTTGAAGGTTTCGATTGCCTTCTTGTGACCTTCAGAGAACTTGGAAGCGTCCAAGCCTAAAGTTACTATGAGGGAGTCCACGATCGTGGGCATGGCTAGCTCCGGTGAGGGACGGCGGGAAGGATGAGGCGGAGAGGCTCAAGCGCGGCAGAGGTTTCGTTACCGGGCGCTTGGCGGATAGCCGGATGCCCGCAATAGATCGCGTGGAGCCGTGCCGCCGCGGCGATCCGGGTCTCGTCACGCTCGGCGTTCAGTGCGAGGTGGAACAGCAGGTCTTCTAGCGCTGCGACACGCCGCGCCTTGGCCTCGCGCCGACCGGCCGCACGTTCACGCTTGGCGGCGCCCAGGCCGGGCGTGAGCATCGGGGGCGATCCACCGCCAGCGCCTCTCGCCGGGCCACCCCAGCCCTCTCCCTGGCCCGTCCCGTTGCCATAGCGAGGGGTGAGGTTCCCACCGCGCGCGCGAGGGAGCGTCGGGAGGTTTCGCGTGCCGCTCACGCCACGACCTTTCGCTCGAACGGGACAACTGCCGAGCCGCCGAACCCGAACTCGGCGAGAATGCTTGGCGGGACAGCGCATGCGGGCTTACCGGGCGCAGGCCCCCAATCGGTGTGGTTCCAATGCTGGTTGCTCGGATCCGCGAAGGCCTTCACGCGAGGGCGCCATAGATCGGCCGGCGATGGCTCCCTGCGGCTGGCCAGGATCGGCGCGAGCTTGGCCGAGGCGGGCGCGTAGCCGATCGCGTTGACGATCCAGGTGTGGAAGGCCGCCGGCCATCTGACGTAGCGCCCATCTGTCGCGAGGTTCCGAGATCTGAACTTCTCAGCCTCCATGCGAGCGTCGATGTTCCAGCCCTCGGCCCGCAGGTATGCCTGCTCGCGCTGGATCGCCTCGTGATCCGGAAAGCCTTCTGGAATCGGCGTCTTTCGGGTCGGCGCGCCGCCGTTGCGTGCCACCCTCAAAGAACCTTCTAAAAGACCCTTATCTATAGGCGGTGCAGCTCCCGCACCTAGGGACGTCGTCAGCTGCACCTTGGGAGGGTCTGAGCTGCACCTAGGGATTGCGCCAAGGTGCAGATCCCGCACCTTGGGATTGTCCTCCCTAAGTGCATCTGGCGCACCTAGGGAGGGCTCGCCGATCGCCAGCTTGATCATGTCCGCGGGGCGGTGGCCGAAGTTGTCGGTCCGCCGGGTTCGTTGGATCAGGCCCGAAAGTTCCAGGGCGGCGAGGTGGTCGAGCACGGCCCGTTTTGAAAGCTCGGTGCGGTCGACCAGGGCGGCCACGGACAGGATGCATGACGCATCCTCCACGCCCACAGCCTCGGCCAGGACCATGAGCACGCCCTTGGCGGCGAAGGACCCTGTGCGCTGATCGCGCGCCCATCGTGAGGCCTGCCAGCTCACTCCGGGAGATCCTCCACATGGTCGAACTCGGCGAAGTAGAGTTGGCGATCCGTGCCGATGGCGCCGCCGCGCACCTTGGCCGCGATGACGTCCATGCGCCGGCGCTCGCTCTCCAGGCGGGCTTGCCAGGCTGCATGCTCGGAGGAGTGTGCGTCCTTCGGCTCCTCGCGCTCCGTGTAGTAAGCCGGGCGAAAGGGGAAGAGGACGGCGTTCGCGTCCTGCTCGATGGACCCGCTATCGCGAAGGTCCGCCAGCTGGGGCCGCTTGTCGTCCCGGCTTTCGACCGAACGGTTCAACTGCGACAACAGCACCACGCAGGTTTCCGCCTCGCGGGCGAGGATCTTGAGTCCGCGCGTTATGTCGCCCAGGACCAGGGCCTCGTTGCGTCCGGCCCCTGCGGGCTTCTCCATCAGCTGCAGATAGTCGATGAACACCGCCGCCACCGGCCGGCGCGCCTTCACCGCCCAGACCCGGCGGCGAATGTCGTCAAGGCCGATGGTCGAGCGGTCATCGATCAGGACGTTTGTGGGCATGGCCTGGCGCAGCCGGCGCAGCGTCGCCCGTTCCTGACTGCTTAGGCCGCCACCGAATTGGCTGTACGCGATCCCCTCATGATCCATGAAGGAGGCGGCTGACAGGGCCCGTTCCGCGCACTCGCGCCGGTCCATTTCGAGGGAGAAGAACAACGCCGCCGCGTCGGGATTTCGCGCGGCACATCCATATGCGGCGGCGCGGGCCAGTCCGCTCTTGGCCATTGATGGCCGCCCGCCGATGACAATCAGCCAGCCAGGCCGTAGCCCTCGCAGTCGACGGTCGAAGCACCGAAGGCCGGTCATCGCACCGCGCTCGCGACCGTTGACGGCTTCATCGTCCAGGGCGTCGACGAGCGCCTCGGCCGCCTCCTCGGCGTTGACGAGCTCATCGACGCACTCTGATCCGTCCCGCTCCAGGCCCTCGAGGCTTTGACGAATCTCGCTGATCAGGACGGAAGCCCGGCGCTCTCCAGAGCCCATCAAAGCCCGCGCGGCCGCTGAGAGCATCTCGGCGCCCTCACGTCGCGCGAACGCATCCATGACGTTCTCGGCGAACTGGCGGGCAAGAGCCGGCGCTGGGGCCTTTTCCCACAGGTTGAAAAGAAACTCCCTGCCCCCAAGATCAGCGAGGGCGGCATCACCGCCTATTCGGTCGATGATCGTGGCGAGGTCTGGTTCACGTCCGCCCTCGATGAGGTCGACTATCACGCCCCAAAGCCGTCCGTGGAAAGCTTCGGCGAAGTGATCCGGCCGGATATTGGCCACTTCGCGAAGCCGGGTCGGGTCGGACAGCACACAGCCGATCAGGGCTTGAGCGGATTCGAGGGCCAGGGCGACTTCGTCGCCACCGCGCCGTCGAAGATCGAGGATCTGAGCCTCAGCCATCCGACGCGCCCGTAAGCGAAGCCGCGGCGCTGCGGGCATAGGCCCGCATAGCTCTCGTCAATGCGTCGGCGTTGTCACCGGTCATGGCGCCGGCGGCTGTTGCGCAACTCAGCGCGGACCCCGCGGCTTGGACCGCTCGCTTGAGGCCGCGAAGGGGGTCGGCGCGGGCATCCTCGTATGCGGCGCGCTCGCGGGCTATGCGGTTGAGGATGATGCTCGCTTGCTTGTTGGTGTCGTGACGAGCCTGGACCACGGACGAGGCCCGGGTCATAGGTGACCGTCCGAACTAGCTTCCGCCACCCCTACTGCTTCGATCTGGCGGGCTCCGCAATCCAAGCCGCTGGCGATCGTCCGCGACGCCTCGGCCAGCTCGTCGGCCGACAGCGCCCAGGATCGGCGGACCGATTCGAGCAGTGCGAGGCTGGCCAAGCCTGCGGAGATCAGACCCGTGCCAACGAGCCAGCCGATTCTCATCGAGCCGGCAGCGAGAACCCCGAGCCTGTCGGGATCGTGCGCCATCTCGGCGAGGACTTGGAACTCGACCGTCAACGAAACCGTCAGCAGGCGGCCGGCGGCGGCTGCGGGAACCCCATCCACGACGAATTGCGCCTGACCTTCGGAGGGTGTAGTGGCGTTTGGCTGATTGCTGATTTGGTGAGTGCTTTGGAGGGGTCGACCTTTGGCGAGGTCGGCCCTTCCGCCGTTATGGGGTGGCGAGCCGCTGCGCTTCCTGATCATGGCACATGATCACGCGGCTTCCGAGCGGCTGGCTTGCCACGCCAGGATATCACTCTGGCGCCAGGCCTTCCGCTGCAGCGTGACGAAGATGGGCGCGGGGGCGTCACCGCGCTTGATCGAACGCCACCATGTCGAGCGGCTCACGCCACCGATCATCGGTTTCAATTCGGGCCAGGAGATTAGAGGTTCGGGGGCGGCATGGGCTTGTGACATCGGGTCCTCGCGGTTGACGACGGCCCCGGTTTGAGTGGCCCCTGTTAAGAAACGGCAATTTCAGCCGGTCGCAGCCGTGCGTTTGCGGTCACACCCGAAACCGCATAAGTGTTGATAACTGGCGGAATTTCCCGGATATCAACACTTATGAGCCGTGGCCTCGGACGATTGCAGGTAACCGTTCTCAAGTGGCTCGAAAGCAATGATGGTGCGTGGGACACGTATCATCTGACGGCCATCGCTTACGGGCATGATTTCATCGCAGATCCAAGAGCATATATTAGTAGGTCTCAGCACGCTAGCGCGCATAGATCGCTATACAAACTAGCCTCGGCCGGGTTGATTGTTCCGTCCTTGGGGCGTCTACGATCCTCGGTGCGATCCGGTAGACTTGGATGGTCCAATCTTCGGTGGGGCATACCCAACAGGATTCGAACTATCCACCTTCACTCGCAACTCGGGCACGCTCTGACAGTAGCAGAGCGGTCGGAGCTTTCGTCCCTGATGAAGCGCGCGGACGATCTGGGCCTTAGCTACTAAGCCACCCCCCGAATCGGTGAGACATTCGAAGGTCGAGTTTTCTCGCCGACGATCTCCAGCAGCAGCTCTTGCCACGCTTCGAGGGCGCGCCGCTTCTCGGGCAGGTAGCTGTTCACGTCATAGACGCTCGTGGAAACAGCCGCTCCGCCGCCGGCATCGGTGTGCCCGAGCACCTTGGACCGGATGAACGGCGATATGCCCAGCCGCTCGCTTGTCATGAGAGTTGAGCCGGTGCGCCGCAGATCGTGGACGGTTGCGCCCTTGATCCCGAGTGCGAGGCGGACGCCGGTAAGGGCGTGGGACAGGGCAGCCCCGCCGATCGGCTTCTGAGCGTCGCGGGGCGACGGGAACACAAACCGGGTTTGACGTCCCGCATGGAGCGCCAGCGCCTCTCGGATCAAGCCCAGCGCCGCGGGTGACAGAGGCACAGCGAGCGCGCGATGGTTCTTCATCCGCTCCTCGGGAATGAGCCAGACCCCGTTTTCAAGATCCAGCTCGTCGAGCGACATGCCGGCGACCTCCGTCCGGCGGTTGAGCAACATCAAGGCGAGCTTCAGGGCGATGCAGACGGCCGGGCCCACGAAGACGCGGTCACCATCCCGGCGGCCAGCGGCGAGGGCTTCAGGCACGCGCAGGGCCTCCGGATCGCCCAGGCCGGCCCACACCGCCGACAGCTCACCGTCGGAGTAGATGCGCACCCTCGGCTTCTCGGCGACCAGCTTGCGCCGGCCGGCGATCGGGTTTGATTCGATCCGCTCTTCCGACAAGGCGAACGCGAGGATCTGGCGGGTCAGAGCCTGGGCGCGGTTGACCCGCGTCGTGATCCCACGGTCGACCATGTCGCGCAGGAAGGCGCGGACCGTCGGCCACTTGATCGCCTCGGGGCGCAGCTTGCCCAGCGGGGCCTTGATGTAGAGCCGGTACACCGTCCGGTCGTTCTCGATCGAGACGGCGCGTTTCTTCCGGCCCTTGGGAGCCCACTCCCCCCGCTCGCAGGCTTTGAAGTAGGCTTCGGCCAGATCATCGAACGTGCGGATCGGTTCTAGCTTGGCCGCGTCCTTCTCGGCGCGGAGCACTGCGGCCGGGTCCTTCCCTTCATCTACCATCACGCGAGCCCTGGCCGCTTCCTTACGGGCCTTCTCCAGGTCGAAGGCGTCCGAGAACACCCCGAGGGTGACGCGGCCCTGGCGGCCCTCCCTTGTCCTGTACCGGAACGACCAAGTTTTCCGACCGTCGCCTGAGACCCGAAACTCCAGGCCCTTCACCAGGCTGTCAGGATAGGCCACCTGTTTGCCGGGCGTCGGCTTGGCGCCTTCGCAGAACCGCGCGGTCAGCTTAGTTGCAGGCATCGGGCGGGCTCCAGTCTGTGACCTGGACCCGAGCTAGGTCCCAAATAGGTCACAGAACGACGAAACTTGGCGATGTTCGCTGAAACGGATTGCAACGCAAGGGCCTTGAAAATGAATGACTCTCAGAGAGCGGCGAAACCCGCTGAAACCGATGGAACCTTCCCCGTCACCATCTACCACAACCCCGCCTGCGGGACCTCGCGGGACACCCTGGCGAGAATCCGAGCTGCCGGCGTCGAGCCGACCGTGGTCGAATACCTGAAGGCGGGCTGGACACGGCCGCAACTCGAGGGCCTGTTCTCGGCGATGGGCGTGCGGCCCCGCGAGGCGCTCCGCGAGAGGGGCTCGCCGGCGGCCGAACTCGGCCTGCTCGAGCCCGGCGCAACAGACGACCAGATCCTGGACGCCATGGTCGCCCACCCCATTCTGGTCAATCGCCCCATCGTCGTGACCCCGCTCGGCTCGAAACTCACGCGCCCGGCCGAACGGGTCGAGGCCCTTCTGCGCCGGCCGGCCGGCTAGCGAGGCGCCTCACCTCCCCCAGTTGGGGGAGGCGGACTCCGAAGGGGTGGAGGGGCCGCCGCCACGAGAGCCTCGCCCGGTCGCTCCCCTCCCGGCCTTGGGCCGTACTCCCCCCAAAGGAGGGAGAGAGTTAGCCCCCTTCCCCGGCTTCGCCGTCACTTCCCCCAGAGGGGGAAGAGACGATAGCTCGGCGGGCGAGCGGGTGCCGGGTCTCGACGACCTCGCGCAGGCGGTCCTGGGTCACATGGGTGTAGATCTGGGTGGTGGCGATGTCGGCGTGGCCGAGCAGGGTCTGCACGATACGCAAGTCCGCGCCGCCCTCGAGCAGGTGGGTGGCGAAGGCGTGGCGCAGCACGTGAGGACTGACCTTGGCCGGGTCGAGCCCGGCCGCCGCCGCCGCCTCGTCGAGGAGCTGGGCGAAGCGTCGGGCGGTCAGCCGCCCGCCCTTGCCCCGGGAGGGAAACAGCCAGGGGCTGGCCTTGATCCCCTTGGGCAGGAACGCGAGGCGGACCGGCAGATAGGCCCGCACCGCCGCCCGCGCCGCCTCGTTGAGGGGCGCCAGCCGCTCCTTGCCGCCCTTGCCCTTGACGATGAGGTAGGCCGGATCCTGGAGGAAGGGCGCGAGAGGCAGGGCCGTGAGTTCGGAGACCCGCAGGCCCGAGGCGTAGAGCAGTTCGACCATGGCGGCGAGCCGTGCCCCGCCCGCGCCATCCCTGGCGGCGGCGGCTTCGATCAGCCGCCGGGCCTCGTCACGGGTCAGGACCTTCGGCAGGGGGCGACCCTGGCGCGGGGCCTCCACGCGGCGGGTGGGATCGTCCGTCCGCCACTCCTCTTCGAGGACGAAGCGAAACAACTGCCGCGTCGCCGAACGCCGCCGCGCCGCCGTCGCCGCCGCGAGGCCCCGAGACGAGAGATCCTGGAAATAGGCCTCCATGTCCTCGGCGGAGGCGCTCGCCAGATCGCAGCCGCGACGCGCCAGGAAGCCGCGTACATCGGCCAGGTCCCTGGCATAGGCGGTGAGCGTGTTGACGGCGGCGGCGCGCTCGGCGGCCATCATCTCCAGGAACGCCTCGACCCAGTCCGCGCCGCTCATCCGCCGTCCTGCCGCCCCTCGGAATTCGACTGACCCCGCGCAAGTTTGGCGCTGCGCCGCCCCCTCGTGTAAACCCGCAATTGGACATGACAGCGCCCGCCGTTCCCGCCCGCAGAACGATCGCCCTCGTCGGCTTGATGGGTGTCGGCAAGAGCAGCATCGGCCGACGCCTCGCCATCGCGCTGGGCCTGCCGTTCAGGGACGCCGACGCGGAGATCGAGGCCGCGGCGGGCCGGTCGATCTCCGAGATCTTCAGCCAGTACGGCGAGGCGACGTTCCGCGACGGAGAGCGGCGGGTCATCGCCCGACTGCTGGAGGAGTCGCCCCACGTCCTGGCCACGGGTGGGGGCGCCTTCGCCCAGCCGGACACCCGCGCCCTGATCAGGGCCAAGGCGGTCTCGGTCTGGCTGAAGGCCGACCTCGAGGTGCTTGCCCGGCGGGTGGCGCGCCGGGACCACCGTCCGCTACTGGTCGGCAAGGACCCCATGGAGGTGCTCCAGGCCCATGTCCGCGACCGATACCCGGCCTTCGAAACGGCCGACGTGGTGGTGGAGACGGGCGACTGGCCGCATCAGGTGGCGGTGGACGCGATCATCAAGGCCCTGGCGGCCCATGCGGCGGCCCAGCCATGAGCGGGGCCGTCACCGTCGCCCTGGCGGGGCGACCCTATGAGGTGCGGATCGGCAGGGGCCTGATCGACGACGCCGGCCGCCAGGTGAAGCCGCTCCTGAAGCGGCCCTTCACGGCGGTGGTCATGGACCGCACCGTGGCGGACCTGCATGGCGAGCGGCTGCTCGGCGCCCTCCGCGGCGAGGGTATCGCCGCGCACGCCGTCGTCGTGCCGCCCGGGGAGGAGACGAAGAGCTTCGCCGGCCTTGCAGGGCTCTGCGATGACCTGCTGGCGCTCGAACTGGACCGATCGGACCATATCGTCGCCTTCGGGGGCGGCGTCGTCGGCGATCTGGCGGGCTTCGCGGCGGCCATCTTCAAGCGCGGGATCGACTTCGTCCAGATTCCCACGACCCTGCTGGCGCAGGTCGATTCCTCGGTAGGCGGGAAGACCGCCATCGACACCGCGCGCGGCAAGAACCTGATCGGCGCCTTCCATCAGCCGCGGCTGGTGCTCGCCGACCTGGGCGTGCTGGACACGCTCCCCGACCGCGAAATGGTCTGCGGCTACGCCGAGGTGCTGAAATACGGCCTCCTGGGGGACGCCGAATTCTTCGCGGGGCTGGAGGCGGCGACGTCCCGGGTTCTGGGCCGCGGAGACGACGCCCTGGCCTGGGCGGTGCGCCGGTGCGTGGAGATGAAGGCCGGGATCGTCGCCGAAGACGAGCGCGAGGGCGGCCGGCGCGCCCTGCTCAACCTCGGCCACACGTTCGGGCATGCGGTCGAGGCGGCGACGGGGTTCGGAGAGGCGCTCAAGCACGGCGAGGCCGTGGGGCTCGGCTGCGCCATGGCCTTCCGCTTCTCAGTCCTCCTGGGACTGTGCGCCGGCCAGGACGCCACCCGCGCCGAACGGGCGATCGCCGCCGCCGGCCTGCCCACGCGTCTCGCCGAGGTCCCGGGCCACCCGTTCGGCGCAGACGCCCTGATCGCCAGCATGGCGCAGGACAAGAAGGCCCAGGCGGGCGCGCTTACGTTCGTCCTCGTCCGCGCCATCGGCGACGCCTTCGTCGCCAAGGGCGTGGATCCCGCCCCCCTGCGCGACTTCCTGATCGATGAAGGAGCACTGCCATGATCGCCGCGGCCTGGGCGATGGCGCCGATCATCCTCGCCCTGCTGGCGGTGTCGGCGGTGTTCTCCGCCGCCGAAACGGCCCTCACCCGCGCCAGCCGCGGCCGCATGCACCAGCTCGAGCGCGAGGGGGATCCGGCCGCCCGGCGGGTCAATCGCCTGCTCTCCGACCAGGAGACCATGATCGGGGCGGTGCTGATCGGCTACAATGTGCTCAACATCCTGAGCTCCGCCCTGGCGACGACGGTGATCACCAAGGTGATCCCCGGCGCCTATGGCGTGGCCCTGGCCACCGGGGTGATGACCGTGCTGGTGGTGGTGTTCGTCGAGGTCCTGCCCAAGACCCTGGCCATCGTGAAGGCCGACGACGTGGCGCGCGCCCTCTCAGGGCCCATGCTGTGGGCGGTGCGGATCCTGGGACCGGTGATCAGCGCCATCCAGTGGATCGTCAGGCGCACCCTTCGCCTGTTCGGCGTGAACCTGGATGACGAGGCCGACGTGCTGGCGGCTCACGAGGAGATCCGCGGGGCGGTGAACTACCACCACTCCGAAGGCGCGGTGGAGACCCGCGACCGGCACATGCTGGGCGGGGTGCTGGACCTGTCGGAAATGGACGTTTCGCAGATCATGGTCCATCGCAAGTCGATCGAGATGATCGACGCCGACCTGCCGATCCGGGAAGTGATCACCCGGGCGCTGGAGTCGGACCACACGCGCCTGCCGCTCTTCCGCGGCGAGCCCGAGAACATCGTCGGGGTGCTGCACGCCAAGGACCTGGCGCGGGCGATGGCGGCGGCCGAGGGCGCCATCGACAGCATCGACATCTCCGCCATCGCGCGGCCGCCGTGGTTCATACCGGACACCACCATCCTCAAGGACCAGCTCAACGCCTTCCTCAAGGCGCGGGCTCACTTCGCCCTGGTGGTGGACGAGTATGGCGCCCTGCAGGGATTGGTGACGCTGGAGGACATCCTCGAGGAGATCGTCGGGGAGATCAACGACGAGCACGACGAGGCGGTGCAGGGCGTCCGGCGCCAGGCGGACGGCTCGGTGCACGTGGACGGCGACGTCACGGTGCGCGATCTCAATCGCGCCATGGACTGGAACCTGCCGGACGACCACGCCGTCACAGTCGCCGGGCTGGTGATCCACGAGGCGCGGGCGATCCCCGAGCCCGGCCAGAAATTCCTGTTCCACCACCACCGCTTCCAGATCCTGCGGCGCCAGCGCAATCAGATCACCGCCCTGCGGGTCAGTCCGCCCCTGGCGCGCGAGGAGGAAGCCTGACCGGCGTTCGTCCGATCGCCTGAAGCTATCAGGTCAGGAGGGCGTCCCGAGCTTGAGGGAGAGGGCGTGGACGGGACCGGCCAGTTCCTCGGCGAGGACGCGGTGGACCAGCCTCTGGCGCTCGACGGGGCGCAGGCCGGCGAACGCCGCGGACTCGATGGCGACGTTGAAGTGACTCTCTCCCCCCGGGCGCGCGCCCGCGTGGCCGGCGTGCCGATGCGAGTCGTCTTCGATGTCGAGATGGGTGGGTTCGAGGGCGGCGGTGAGCTTCGCCCGGATGGCCTCGGCGACCTTCCCCATGTTCAATCAGCCTTTCTCGCGTGTCAATTCTTGAACTGTTACGAAGCGTCCTCATACTCCAATCCATGCCGACCGCGTTTCAATATCGTCCGCGCTTCATGGACATCCGGGTCCGGCCGCCCAAGCCGGGAGCGGACGATGTCTGCACACCCAAGCCGGGCGAGCGCGCCTGCGACCACCAGGGCTGCCTTGCGCCAGCGGCGACGCGCGCGCCGAAATCCCGCGACCTTCCGGATCACTATTGGTTCTGCCAGGCCCACGCGGCCGAGTACAACCGCAACTGGAACTTCTTCGCCGGTATGTCGGACGAGGAGATCGAGGCCCGCGTCTCGGAGGACGTCACCACGGGCGGGCGGCCGACCTGGTCGTTCAAGTCGGGAGCGCGGAACCGCGAGGCGGCGGCCACGCGCGGGGTGTTTCGCGACCCGCTGGGAGTCTTCAGCGCAGGAAAGACCGCGGAGGACGCCGCCCGCGCCGTCTGGGATCGCCGGCTGGGCAAGCTCGAACGCGCCGCCTTGGCCGACCTCGACCTGGAACCGGGGGCCGAGGGCCCGGCGATCCGGGTGCGCTACCTGGAGCTGGTCAAGCGTTGCCATCCGGACGCGAACGGCGGCGACCGCTCGGCCGAGAACAAACTCCAGCGCGTGATCAAGGCCTACAAGACGCTTCAGAAAGCGAGGCTTGTCTGAGTCACGCCGTTTGCGTCCGCCGATGGCTCGCGTTAGTGAAACCCCGTCATGACCAGCCTCGCAGAAGCCGCCAACGACCAGCTTATAACCCTGGTCCCCGATCTCCAGGTCCCAATCCGCGAGACCTTCGGGATCGATTCCGACATGACGGTCCCGGCGTTCTCGACGCGCGACAGCCACGTCCCCGACTTCGATGAAGCCTACCGCTTCGATCCCCAGACGACGCTCGCCATCTGCGCCGGCTTCGCCTTCGACCGGCGGGTGATGATCCAGGGCTATCACGGCACCGGCAAGTCGACCCACATCGAGCAGGTGGCCGCCCGGCTCAACTGGCCGATGATCCGCGTCAACCTCGACAGCCACGTCAGCCGCATCGACCTGGTCGGCAAGGACGCGATCGTCCTGAAGGACGGTAAGCAGATCACCGAATTCCGCGAAGGCATCCTGCCTTGGGCGCTGCAGCACGCCTGCGCCCTGGTATTCGACGAATACGATGCCGGCCGCCCGGACGTGATGTTCGTGATCCAGCGCGTGCTGGAAGTCGAGGGCAAGCTGACCCTGCTTGACCAGAACAAGGTGATCCGGCCGAACCCCTACTTCCGGCTCTTTGCCACGGCGAACACTGTCGGCCTCGGCGATACGACCGGCCTCTATCACGGCACCCAGCAGATCAACCAGGGCCAGATGGACCGCTGGAATGTGGTCGTGACACTCAACTATTTGCCGGCCGCGGTCGAGGCGCGGATCGTGCTCGCTAATTCGGGCGAATATGAC
>JAQGIW010000259.1 GCA_028290905.1 Caulobacteraceae bacterium
GCCTCCTCGAGCCGCAGGCGCGCCGCCCGGGCTTCGGCCTGGCTGGCGGCCACGCTCGCGGCTGCTGCTTCGAGCTCGGCTTCGGCGCCGGCGCGAGCGGTGTCGGCCTGCGCGGCCGCGGCCTCGAGTTGAGGAATGCGTTCGGGCGCCGCGACGATGTCCCGTTCGACCTGGGCGAGCTCGCCGGCGATGCGAGTCAGGGCTTCGGCGGCGTCCTGGCCGGCCTGAACCTCGCGGCCGACGTCGGCATCGATCCGCGCGATGTCGGCAGCGAGACGCGCCGCCTCCGCCTGGGCGCCTTCCAGGGCGCGGTCGAGGCGGTCCTGCTCGATCGCCACATGATGCAGGACCGCCGCCGCAGCGGTGTCCTGGTCGCGAAGGGTAGGCAGGCCGGCCAGGGCGTCGAGGGCGGCGGCGGTGGCGGTGGCCGCCTGGCGGGTGGCCGTTTCGGAGGCGGCGCGGGTCTCGACCAGCTCGGCCATCGCCGCGTCGCGGGCGGCCGTGGCGTCCGTCCAGCGGGCGTGCAGCACGGCGCTCTGCAGGCTGCGGATCTCGGCGGCCAGCTTCTTGTAGCGGGCGGCCGCGCGCGCCTCGCGACGCAGCCGCCCGAGGTTGGCCTCGAGCTCCCGTGCCAGGTCGTCCAGCCGGATCAGATTGGTTTCCGCTCCCTTGACCCGCAGCTGCGCCTCGTGGCGCCGTCCATAAAGCCCCGAGACGCCGGCGGCTTCCTCCAGGATGCGCCGCCGGTTCTGCGGCTTGGCGGCGATCAGCTCGGAGATCTGCCCCTGGCGGACCAGGGCCGGGGAGTTGGCGCCCGTGGAGGCGTCGGCGAACAGCAGCTGCACGTCCCGCGCCCGCACCTCGACGCCGTTGACCCGGTAGATGGACCCGGCCCCGCGATCGATCCGGCGGACGACCTCGAGCATCGGCTCGGCGGCGAACCGGGCAGGGGCGTCCCCGTCGGCGTTGTCGACCGTGAGCGTCACCTCGGCGTGATTGCGGCTGGGCCGGCCGCCCGAGCCGGCGAAGATGACGTCGTCCATGCCCTCGCCGCGCATGGCCTTGGCGGAGTTGGCGCCCATGACCCAGCGCATGGCCTCGAGCAGGTTGGATTTGCCGCAGCCGTTCGGCCCGACGATCCCGGTCAGCCCCGGCTCGATGTGGAACTCCGTGGGATCGACGAAGGACTTGAAGCCCGAGAGGCGGAGCCTCGAAAACTGCACGGCGCGGCCCCTGCCCCAGGCTCTAGCGGCGGGCGTGGGCGATGGCGGCGTCGAGCGCCTCGAGGGTCTGCTCGCCATCCAGCTTCTGTCCGCCCACGAAGAAGGTCGGCGTGCCGGTGACGCCGTGCGCCTTGGCGTCGCTTAAGGTCCGGTCCGACAGGGTCGCGAGGGCCGCCTGGTCCTGCAGGCATGCCGTGAACTTCTCGCGGGTCAGGCCGGCGTGCTCGCCGATCTTCTCCAGCGCCTCGATTCCCGTGCGGCCGATTTCGTCCTGCTGGGCGAAAACATCGTCGACGACCTGGAAGTACTTCCCTGGCGGGGCGCAGCGCGCCGTAAGGAAACCCGCCGCCGCCAGGGCTGCATTGCCGGTCAGCATCTCGTGGAACTCGAAGCGCACTTTGCCGCTGTCGATGTATTTGCTTCGGAAGTCCGGAAAGACCTGGTTCGCCCAGACCGCGCAATGCGGGCATCCGACCGAGGCGTACTCGATGACGGTCACCGGCGCGTGCGGATTGCCCAGCGACATGGCTCCTTGGGCCAGCGCATTCGGGGCCACCGCTGTGGCGGCCGGGGCGGGGGCAGCCGGTGCGGCGGCCGCGGCGGAGGACGCGGCCGGCAGGCCGACGGCGATCCAGGCCGCCAGAGCGCAGAGGCCGCCCCGGCTCATGTGGGCGTTTTGCCCGAAGCCCTGGCCTCGGCCACGGCGGCGTCCAGTTCAGGGAGGCTCATCTCGCCCTTGTTGTAGACCTTCCCGTTGATCACGAAGGTGGGGGTGCTGTTGATGTTGTCGTCCTTCACATAGTGCTCCCACCGGGCGTTCAGCGCATTCAGGGCGGCTTCGTCCTTGATGCATTTGTCGAACTGCGCGTCATTGAGGCCGGCCGAGCGGGCGATGTTGAGCAGCACCGCGTGCGGTTCGCCGCCGGTGAACATCTCCTGCTGGGCATGGTAGATGGCGTCGACCACCTGGAAATACTTGTCCTTGCCGGCGCACCGGGCGGTCAGGAAGCCGGCGGCGGCGATGGCCGGATCGCCGGTGAGGGCCTCGCGGGCGATGTAGCGGACCTGGCCGGTGTCGATGTATTTCGCCTTGAAGGCGGGGAAGACGTCGATGTCGAAGCGCGCGCAGTGCGGGCAGGAGACCGAGGCATATTCGATGATCGTCACCTTGGCGGCGGGGTTGCCCATGGACATGTCCTCGGCGTTGACCGCGTCCGACCCGGCTTTCTGGCATGCGGCCAGGGCGAAGGTCAGGCACAGGCCGGCGAGGGCCGTAACGAACTTACCCATGGGGGAGCGGATCCTTCTTCTGCGGCGCGCCCGCGGCAAGCCGGTCTGGGGAGTGCGCCCGCCTGTCGGGCATCCGTTTTTGACCCGATCCCACCGCGTCGCGCAAGTCAGCCGTCCCTGGGCGCCTCCCGCCCAAGTCAAGCGTTTTTGGCCGCATCGCGCATGATCTCGCGCCCCAGACGGGTCAGGGCGGCCTTCAGCGGACCGTCGGCGAAGCCCTCGAGGTCGGCGGCCAGGGCCCGTTCGGCGGCGGCGTCTATCGGACCGGTGGGACGGCGGCGAGCCCGGGCCGGCGCCGGTCCGCCGCGCCGGACGCGGCCCCGGAGGGGACCCTGGACGATGCGCAGCCGAGAAACCGCGCCCGCGCCCAGGAACAGGTTCACCCGGTCGAGGATGTCCGGCCCGCGGTGCTGGATGATGGCGGCGGAGGGGCCCTCGACCCGCAGCTCCAGGGTAGAACCGTCACCCGTCCGGCTCTTGATGAGCTTGCTGGGTTCGGTGCGCCTCGCCAGATCCTCGCCCACGATCTCGCGCCATCGCGCCTGCAGCGCGTCCGCGCCGTGGCCGAAGCGGCCTTCCAGCGCCTTGATGGTCTTGACCAGGGCGCGCCCGGCGCCGGGGGGCGGACCTGGCATGGGACGGGTGCGCCGGCCGGCGAGAATCCGGACGGTTTCCTGGGCGCTGGGAAGCGTGCGGGGCATGGAGGCTCTATAGCGGTTCGCATGGCTCGCGTCTCCCAGATCTCCCTGCTCTCCCAGGTCCCGGGCGTCCGATCGCGCCTGCTCACCTGGTACGACGCGCACCGCCGCGACCTGCCGTGGCGCGCTCGCCCCGGAGAAGCGGTCGATCCCTACCGGGTTTGGCTGTCCGAGATCATGCTGCAGCAGACCACCGTCCCCCACGCCACACCCTATTTCCAGGCGTTCCTCGCGCGCTGGCCCACGGTGTCGGCCCTGGCGGCCGCGCCGGACGCCGAGGTGATGGCCGCCTGGGCGGGGCTCGGCTACTACGCCCGCGCCCGCAACCTGCTGGCCTGCGCGCGGGCGGTGGCGTCCGACCACCGCGGGGTGTTTCCGGCCGACCTAGCCGGCCTTCGAACCCTGCCCGGGGTGGGCGCCTACACCGCCGCCGCCGTCGCGGCGATCGCCTTCGGCCTACGGGCCAATGTGGTGGACGGCAACGTCGAGCGGGTGATGGCGCGCCTGTTCGCCGTCGAGACGCCCTTGCCGGCGGCCAAGGCCGAACTCGCCGCCCTCGCCGACCGCCTGGTGACCGCCGACCGCCCCGGCGACTGGGCCCAGGCGCTGATGGACCTGGGCGCGACCGTCTGCCGGCCCAAGGCGCCGCTGTGCGAGCTCTGTCCCCTGTCGGCCCTCTGCACCGCCTGCGCGGTCGGCGCGCCGGAAAGCTATCCCCGCCGATCGGCGAAGGGCGAGAGGCCCCATCGCCACGGGGTGGCCTTCCTCCTGACCCGGGGCGAGACGGTGGCGCTGGCCCCCCGCCCGCCCAGGGGTCTGCTGGGAGGGATGCTGGGCCTGCCTACGACGCCCTGGCGCGTTGCGCCCTGGGCCAACAGCGAGGCGCTCGTTCATGCGCCCCAGCCGGGCACGTGGCGCGAGATCGGCGCCGTGCGCCACGTCTTCACGCACTTTTCCCTCGATCTCCGGGTGCTGACCGCCACCGCGCGGGTAGCCGTCGAGAAGAGCGCCGGGCCTCTGGTGTGGAGAGCGCGCGCGTCGGCGGCGGCCGATACGCCGTCGCTGTTCCGCAAGGCGCTGGAGCTTCTCTAGCCGCTCTAGCCGCCCATCTCCGCACGCACCCGGGCGCGCAGGACGTCGATCGGGGCCAAGCCCTTGTCGGTCCGGATATGCCAGAAGGTCCAGCCGTTGCAGGCCGGCTGGGACTGCACGATGGCGCCCATCTTGTGGATTGAGCCGGTGAGGGTCCCCACCGCCAGGCTGCCGTCGGCCCGCACCCTCGCCCGGTGCTGGCCCTTGGGGCACCAGAGGGTGTCGCCGGGACGCAGGAGACCGGCCTCGACGATCTGTCCGAAGGGGACGCGGGGTTCCGATTTCTTGGAGCCCATCACGTCCAGATCGGCCGGCGCCACGGGCGTCACCTTGGCGATCCGCGCCTCGGCGAGGGCGGCGTAGCGGGGCTCGCGCTCGATGCCGATGAACCGGCGCCCGAGGCGCCGCGCGGCCGCGCCCGTGGTGCCGACCCCGAAGAATGGGTCGAGGATCACGTCGCCGACCTCAGTGGAGGCCAGGATCACCCGGTGCAGCAGCGCCTCCGGCTTCTGGGTGGGGTGGGCCTTGGCGCCGGTCTCGTCCTTCACCCGCTCATCGCCCGAACAGATCGGCAGGGCCCAGTCCGAGCGCATCTGCACCTCGTCGTTGGCCATCTTCATGGCGTCGTAATTGAAGGCGTAGCGGCGGGCGCCGGGACCCTTGGCCGCCCAGATCAGCGTCTCGTGGGCGTTGGTGAATCGCGTGCCCTTGAAGTTCGGCATCGGATTGGCCTTGCGCCAGATGACGTCGTTCAGGATCCAGAAGCCGGTGTCCTGCAGCGCGCGACCCACCCGGAAAATGTTGTGATAGCTGCCGATCACCCACAGGGCGCCGTCATTCTTGAGCACGCGCCGGCAGGCGGTGAGCCAGGCGACGGTGAAGGCGTCATAGGCCTCGAACGAGGCGAACTGGTCCCAGTGGTCGTCCACCCCGTCGACCCTGGAGTTGTCCGGGCGCAGCAGCTCGCCGCCCAGCTGGAGGTTGTAGGGCGGGTCGGCGAAGACCAGGTCCACCGACTTCTCCTCCAGGGCGCTCATCTGCTCGATGCAGTCGCCGATGATGATGCGGTCGGCGATAGGGTTCACGGGCGTCTCCAGGAATGACACGCCTCAATCCCCCATGCGGGTGAAGGCGCGGTTAAGGAACCCAGGTCGGAATTCTGCTCCAGCTTGACCGCCGAAAAGTGCGCGACTTGAAAAAAAACACACGTGACTTTTTTTCCGGACGCCGTATGGTCGATTGCAAATACCACCCTTGGGAGGGTTGAGCATGAGCGTCGCCGTGGCGGAAGGCGTGTTTGTCGAGCGGAGCGACGGCCCCCGGCTGATCGCCGGCCGGCGGAAGTCCGACGGCGAGATGCGCTTCCCGATGCCGAAGGGAGCGGACGCGGCGCTGTACGACCCCGTGGAACTGGCCCCTGAAGGCAAGCTGTGGTCCTACACGGTCCAGCGCTTCCGTCCGAAGACCCCACCCTACATCGGCGCCGACGACGAGAAGACCTTCAAGCCCTTCGCGGTCGGCTATGTGGAATTCGCCGGGCAGGTGATCGTCGAGGGCCGCATCCTCATCGAGGATCCGTCGAGGCTGAAGATCGGCCTTCCCATGAAGGTCGCCATCGAGGACTTCCCCACCTCCACGCGCGGCGACGTCGCCACCTACGCCTTTCGTCCGGCCTGAGCCAACGCCCAAGCCCTGAACATTAAGGAGCAAACTCTCAAATGTCTGATGTTCATATCATTGGCGCCGGCATCCATCCCTTCGGCCGCACCGCGGACATGAGCGGCCTCGACCAGGGCGTCTTCGCCGTACGGGAGGCCTTGGCGGACGCCGGCCTCGAATGGTCCGACATGCAGTTCGCCTTCGGCGGCTCCTCCGCCGCGGGCAACGCCGACGCCGCCCTGCCGAGGCTCGGCCTCACAGGCGTGCAGTTCATCAACATCTCCAACGGCTGCGCCACCGGCGGCTCGTCGCTGTTGTCGGGTTACTGGGCGATCAAGTCCGGCGAGTTCGACCTCGGCGTCGTGCTCGGTTTCGACAAGCACCCCCGCGGCGCCTTCAACGCCGATCCCGAGGCCTCGGGCCTGCCGCTCTGGTACGGCGAGACCGGCATGATGCTCACCACCCAGTTCTTCGCTATGAAGATCCGCCGCTACATGGACCTCTACGGCATCAGCGAGACCAGCCTCGGCCGCGTTGCGGTGAAGGCGTTCGAGAACGCGTCGCGGACCCCTCATGCCTGGCGCCGCGAGCCCGTCGGCCTGCAGGTGGTGATGAGCAGCGACATGCTCTCTGATCCCCTGACCAAGTACATGTTCTGCTCGCCCGCCGAGGGCGGCGTCGCCCTGATCCTGGCCTCGGACAAGAAGATGCGCGAGCTGGGTCTGTCGGGCCCGAGGGTCCGAGGGGCGGCGGTGCGGACCCGCCCGCGCGGCTCCTTCGAGGTCTTCGCCCCCTCGCTCGACGTCGAGCGCGGCGTGGCCCCCACGGTGCTCGCGTCCAAGGCCGCCTATGAGATGGCCGGGGTCGGCCCCGAAGACATCGGCGTGGCCCAGATCCAGGACACGGAATCGGGCGCCGAGATCATGCACATGGCCGAGAACGGCTTCTGCGCCGATGGCGAGCAGGAGGGGATGCTGGCCGAGGGTGTCACCAACCTGGACGGGCGCCTGCCGATCAACACCGACGGCGGCTGCCTGGCCTGCGGGGAGCCGGTCGGCGCCTCGGGCCTGCGCCAGGTCTACGAAAACGTGCAGCAGCTGCGCGGTCGCGCCGAGGGCCGTCAGGTCGCCGACGCGAAGCTCGGCTATAGCCAGGTCTATGGCGCTCCCGGCTTGTCGGCCGTCGCCATCCTCGAAGCCTAAGGACAACAGTCATGGACGGTTCCCAAGCGCCGGCCCGCGCCGATCGCCACCCCTCGGAATCCTACGAGGACATCCTCAACCGCGACACACGGCCGGTGCCCGAGCACCTCCGCCAGGGTCCGGCGCCGGAAATCGGCCTCGATCCCGTGCCGGTCTCGCGCTATTACAGTCCCGAGTACTTCCAGAAGGAAATTGACCACGTATGGACCAAGGTCTGGCAGTGGGCGTGCCGGGAAGAGGAGATTCCCAACGTCGGCGATTACCTGATCTATGAGATCGTCGGCAAGTCGTTCATCGTCACCCGGACGGCGCCCGATCAGATCAAGGCCTTCTACAACACCTGCCTGCATCGCGGCCGCAAGCTGGTGACGCTGAACGGCTGCAAGGACGAATTCCGCTGTCCCTATCACGGCATCGCGTGGAACACCGACGGCTCGTTCAAGGACAACCCGATCGGCTGGGACTTCCCGCAGTGGGAAGGCCGCGACATGAGCCTGCCGCAGGCCAAGGTGGATACCTGGGGCGGGTTCGTCTTCATCAACATGGACCCGCACGCGCCGCCGCTGATGTCGCAGATTGGCGTGCTGGCGGAGCACTTCGAGCGCTACGACTACCCCAACCGCTACAAGGCCATCCACGTGGCCAAGGTGGTGCGCTGCAACTGGAAGGCGCTGGCCGAGGCCTTCATGGAGAGCCACCACTCAGTCACCACCCACCCGCAGATCCTGCCGTTCCTGGCCGACGCCAACAGCCAGTACGACATCTTCGACGATTTCGTTTCGCGGCAGTTCTCGGCGTCGGGGGTGCCCAGCCCCTTCGTCTACGACAAGAACTACACCGCCACCGAGATCATCGCAGCGATGAGCGGCACGGGCGGCGGCGGGCGACGCGCCGGCTTCAAGGAAGGCGAGACGCAGGTGCCGGAAGGGGTCTCGGCCCGGGCGTTCGCCGCCCAGCAGCAGCGCATGATGCTCGGCGCCGAGGACGGCCACGACTATTCCGAATGCTCGGACGCCGAGCTCGGCGACGCCCTGCTGTACAACGTCTGGCCCAACATGAGCTTCTGGGCCGGCTACAACCCCAATCTCGTCTACCGCTGGCGGCCGAACGGCCGCGACCCCGAAAGCGGCATCATGGACGTGATCATCCTCAAGCGCGTCCCCAAGAACGGGCCTCGCCCCAGGGCCGTGCCGGTGCACGAACTGGGAGTGGACGAACCCTGGAGCAGCGCCACCGAACTGGGCGGCCTGGCCGGCATTTTCGAACAGGACATGGGCAACCTCCCCTATGTCCAGGACGGCCTGCACTCGTCCGGCAACGGCCTGGTGCATTTCGGCCGCTACAGCGAGATGCGTATCCGGCATCATCATCATATGATCGAACGTTACATCGCGCAGGGCGAGGCGGCTCGCGGTCGTTGAGCGCAGGATGAGCTTGGGCGGCTGTCCCAAGACCTGAATTAGCTTCCGGCGCAAGAAGTAAAGCTTGATTCACAGGCATCCGTGCTGGGCGGAGCAAGCTTTGCTGCGCTGCAACCGCGTCGTTGCGTCGCAACATCGTCTCTGGTCAGATCATCCTGAGCGGCTATGATCTGGGCGCCTGCTCGACGGGCCTGCCTAGCTTGGATGATATCATGACGACCCCCACACCCGCGGAGCTCGAGGTTCTCGCCGTGGCCATCGGGTTCCTCATCACGGGGACCTTCATGCGCTATGTCTGGAAGTCGCCCGCCCAGCCCCGCTCGCGCAAGTCTCCCACGACGTCCTCGTCCAGGGATTGATCGGCCCGCTGGCCGCGGCTCCAGTCAGCGAGCAGCGCTTCGAGGTCAGCTTCCGAGCCCATGAGGGCTATGCTGCCTTGGGGAAGGCCCAGGATGCGGTCGAGCATGGCTCCCTCGGCGCGCAACCGGGGGGCCAGCATTCCAGCCGCTCCTTTCACGTCTCCGCGGTCGGCCAGCGCCATGGCCTCGACCGTCAGGCGGCGGCGCCCCTCGCTCAGCGATATCATCGCCTCGGCGGCGAGGGCGGGATCCGCCACATCGAACACTCCCTCCCGCCGCCCCTCCTCGATCACCTCGGTCAGGGCGGGGGCGATGGCCGCGAACACGGCGCCGACGATGCGATAGTAGAGTACGGCGTTTTCCGGCCGCACCAGCGCGCTGAACATCGCGCGCAGCTCCGGCATCGTCTCCCTCTTCCACGCGCGCATCCGGGTGAGCATACCGTTCAGCCGTTGGACGGCGTTCAGGACCGGATCGGCACGCACCTCGCCCACCGACGCCAGGCTCTGCCGCGCGAACCGCTCGGCGATCGCCTCCAGCAGGTCCTCCTTGGCCCTGAAGTGGTGGTAGAAGGCGCCCTTGGAGACTCCCGCGGCCTCGATCACGTCGTTCACCGTCGTCCGCTCATAGCCCCGCTCCAGGAACAGGCGCTGCGCCAGGTCGGTCAGTTCGAGCCGCCGCAACGCCGCCGCCTTGACCACGCGCGGCTTCGCGCGTGGAGCGGCGCCGCGTTCGTTGAAAGCCTCCATCGTCTCTCCGCCTGACCTCCGAATTCGCTTTACAGACCGACTGTCGGTCTGTTAGCGCGGATTGCATCAAGAACACAAGGCGAGAGCCACGCCGTGGGAGCCAGACTGTCCGCCATGATCGCCGCGGCCCGCGTCGCAGCAGGTCTCGCCGCGGCTGTGGCGGCTCCCGAAGTGGTGCTCGCCTCGCCGGACGCGGACACGATCCTGCGTAGGGCCTACGAGAACTACCGCTCGCAGAGTTCCGAGAGCACCGTCGCCATGACCATCCATCGGCCGGCCTGGGAGCGTCATCTCGAACTCAAGGCCTGGACGCGCGGCCAGGATGACGCCCTGGTGCGCTTCACCGCCCCGCCCAAGGATGCCGGCAGCGCGACTCTCAAGCTCGGCCGCGACACGTGGGTCTACAATCCCCGCCTCAACCAGGTGATCAAGCTGCCTGCCAGCATGATGAGCCAGTCGTGGATGGGCTCGGATTTCTCCTACGACGACCTGGCCAAATCCACCGACATCGTCACCGACTACACCCACCGGCTAGTGGGGAGCGCCCAAGCCGGCGGGCACACGGTGTGGACGATCGACGCCACGCCGAAGCCTGGCGCGCCGGTGGTCTGGGGTAAGGTCTCCTTGAGCATCCGCGACGACGACGTGTTGCTGGAGGAGACGTACTTCGATCAGGACTTGAAGCCGGCGCGCCGCATGACGACCGGCAAGGTGGGCCTCATCGGCGGCCGGCCTTATCCGGTGAGCATGACCATGAGCCCGCTCGACCAGCCCGGCCAGTGGACCCGCACCGACACCGCCGACGCACGCTTCAGCGCCGCCCTGCCGCCCTGGTTGTTCACCCTGTCGAACCTGCAAAATCCGAGGTGACGGGATGCTGGCCGCCCTCGCCTGGCGCAACCTCTGGCGACGGCCTCAACGCACGGTTCTGAGCCTGATCAGCATCGCCCTGGTCACGGGCCTGCTCGTCTTCATGCTGTCGTTCCAAGAGGGGGTCTACGGGGCCATGAAGGAGGCCACCCTGCGCATCTTCGACGGCTACGCTCAGCTGCAACCCCCCGGCTGGGCCGATGATCCGACCCTGGAGCGAGCGATCGACCGCCCGGCCGCGCTCGTTCGTCAAGCGGAACGGCTCAGGGGCGTCGGCGCGGCCGCGCCGCGCGTCAACGCCTTCGCCATCCTCGCCCATGGCGAGCGCAGCTATGGCGCAGCCGTGGTGGGCGTGGACCCCGATCGCGAGCGGCGGGTCTCGTCCATAGCCTCGACGATACGGACGGGACGCTACCTCGCCGCCGGTGACAGCGACGCGGCGATACTGGGCGAGACCCTGGCGCGAAATCTCGATCTGGCGGTAGGTGGCGAGGTGACCGTGCTGGGATCGGCGCGCGACGGCTCCGTCGCGGTGGACGTGCTGCACGTGGTCGGCCTTTACCGCAGCGGGGTTCCCGACCTGGATCGGACGATCCTGGAAATGCCCCTGGCGCGCGCGCAGGACACGTTCGGCATGCAGGGTGCGGCCAACACCATCGCCGTGGGCGGCCCTTCCCTGGCCGCCGTCGACGGCGCCGTTCCGGCCTTGCGAACCCTGGGTCGTCAGGCGGGGGTTTCGCTGCGCGACTGGGCGGCCCTGGAGCCGGCCCTGCGTGAGGCCATCGAACTCAAGTACGCCGTCGCCATGCTGTTCTACGCCACCCTGGTGGTGGTCGTGGCCTTCATCATCCTCAACACCCTGCTGATGAGCGTGCTCGAGCGCACGCGCGAGTTCGGCATGCTGCTGGCGCTTGGCATGCGGCCCGGCCAGATCGGGGCCATGGTATGGATCGAACTGCTGGGGCTGGCCCTGCTCGGCTGCCTTGTCGGCCTCGTCGTCGGCGGCGGCGTCACCCTCTGGCTTGAGGCGCGCGGGATCGTCTATCCGATCGATCCTCGCCTACTGGCCCAGTTCGGCCTGCCCACGCGACTCTATCCGGCGCTCACGCCCCTCTCCGCCCTGTTCGGTCCCGTCGCTTTGCTCATGGCGATCACCGTGGGCGGCATTGCCCCATATCTGCGGGTGACCGGCCTCACCCCGGCCTTGGCCATGAGGGCCCCGTGAGCACGGAGCGCGGGCTTCCAGCCCGCCCTTTTGCGGCCTGGAAGGCCGCGTTCCGGTCACTCGCGGCGATCTCCCTCCTCGCGCCGATCGCCTGGCGCAACCTGTGGCGCAATCCCCGCCGCACGGGGATCACCCTGGCGGTGGTGGCGATCGGCGTCTGGTCCATCCTCACCTTCGACGTCATGCTGAAAGCCTGGGCCGTCAACAGTCGCCAGGAAGCGCTGCGCCTGCTCACCGGCGAGGGCCAGATCCACGCGGCGGGCTACCTCGACGATCCAGGCGTCAGCCATCGGATGCCCGCCCCGCAGGGCGACCTCCTCGCCGTCCTGAACGGTCCGATGGTCAGCGGCTGGGCGCCACGCGTTCGCGTGCCGGCGGTCGTCCGCAGCGAGTACCGCACCCGGCCGATCACCCTGCTGGGGGTGGCGCCGGCCGCCGAACGCGCGGTCTCCGACCTTCCCTCCCAAGTCCTTGCCGGCCGCTATCTGGCCGGCCCCGCCGATGGGAGCGTCGCCATCGGCGCCGACCTCGCCGTCCGGTTGAAGACCCGACTCGGCAAGCGGGTCATCATCATGGCCCAAGGGGCCGACGGGCGCCTCGCCGAACGGGGGTTCGTGATCGTCGGACTGTTCGGCGCCACGCGCGGGGCCCAGGACGAGTACGTCTTCACCGGCCTTGAGACGGCCCAGACGATGCTCGGGGTCGGTCGTGACCTCTCGGAGATCAGCTTCGACGCCGCCCCCAAAGTGAAGCTCGACGCCACCGTCGCCGCCCTCAGGCGCGCCGCCCCCGGCCTGGATGTCCAGCCGTGGACCGCGCTCTCGCCGCTCGCCTACACCATGGAGACCATCTCGGGCGCCTACATCGGCGTCTGGCTCGCGGTGGTTTTCGTGCTGATGGCCATAGGCATCGTCAACACCCAGTTGATGGCGGTGTTCGAGCGCACGCGGGAGTTCGGCCTGTTGCAGGCGCTGGGCATGAGGCCCGGGCTGATCGTGCTCCAGGTGATGCTGGAGTCGGCGCTGCTGATCGGCCTGGGTGTGCTGGCGGGCGTCGTCCTGATGATCGCCACCCTCGCGCCCCTCGCCGGCGGCATCGACATGAGCGCCTTCGCCGCGGCGGCCGAACTGGGCGGCGGCGGGGGCCGGCTCTATCCGGTGCTCTCCCCTGCCGACGCCGTGATCCTCAGCCTGGTCGTCTGGGTGCTGGGAGTCGCCGCCACCCTGTGGCCGGCGCGCACGGCGGCCAGGGCCGCTCCCGTCGTCGCCATGAACGCGCTGTGAGCGGAGGAAGGGCGATGAGCGTGATCATCCGCTGCCGGGGCGTGGAGAAGATCTACCGCCAGGGGGCGGTGGAGGTCCCCGCGTTGCGCGGCGTCGACGTCGACATCGTCGCGGGCGATTTCGCCACCCTCTCGGGGCCCTCCGGCTCGGGGAAGACGACCCTGCTCAGCCTGATGGGGGGGTTGGACCGGCCCAGCGCCGGGGAGATCACGGTGGACGGACAGGCGCTCGGCGATCTCGACAACAATCGTCTGGCCGACCTCCGGCTGCGGAAGATCGGCTTCGTGTTCCAGACCTACAGCCTGATCCCGGTGCTGTCCTCGGCGGAGAACGTCGAGTTCATCCTGCGCCTCCTCGGGACGCCGCCCGGCGAGCGGGAAGCGCGGGCGCGCGAGGTCCTCGCCCAGGTAGGCCTGGCGGGGCTGGAGGCCCGCCGACCCTCGCGGCTCTCCGGGGGGCAGCAGCAGCGCGTCGCGGTCGCCCGGGCGCTCGCCACCCGCCCCGCCATCGTCCTCGCCGACGAGCCGACGGCCAATCTGGATTCCAGGACCGCCGAGGACCTCATCGCCCTGATGGCCGACCTCAACACCGCGTCCGGAATGACCTTCCTGATCGCCACCCACGACGCTCGGGTGATCGCCCACTCCCGCCGGCGCATCGAGATGATCGACGGCCGCATCACCGCCGATGAAGGCCACGGCGCGCCCGTCGCCGCCTGAGCCGCCGCTTAGGCCCTGGCGCGCCCTCGCCGCGCTCGGCGCGGCCTGGGTCCTCAGCGTGGCGGACGCGCGGGCGCAGTCCATGGACCTTCACGGCCGGCTGGAGCTTCAGGACGCCGGCGAGTTCTCGCGCGGCGACAGCCTCGCGAGCGCGCTTGGCGCCCGGGAGGCCAATGACGCGTTCGGTGATCTGCGCCTGATCTGGGAGCCCGCCTGGGGCCGCTGGAGCCTCTCGGTTCATGGCGTCGTCGCGGCGGAAGACGGCCCTGACGTGCGTCTCGCCCGCGCCGACACCGGCCTGCTGCCCACAACCCCACCGACCTGGTTCGCCCTGAGCGACAAGGTGTTCAATCGGGGCCCGACCCTCGTCACCGCCAGTATCGACCGGCTCTCGCTCGCCTACGCATCGCCCCAGACCGTGGTCCGTGTCGGCCGCCAGGCCCTCACCTGGGGGAGCGGCCTCGTCTTCCGGCCCATGGACCTCTTCGACCCATTCGCGCCGGCCGCCACGGACACCGAGTACAAGCCGGGGGTCGACATGGTCTATCTCCAGCGCCTGTTCAGCGATGGCTCGGACCTGCAGCTGGTGGTCGCGCCCCGGCCGGCGCGCCCCGGCGCGGCCCCGACGGCCAACGACAGCTCGGCCGCCCTGCACTATCAGACCGTCCTCTTCGGCCATCGCACCACATGGCTGCTGGCCCGCGACCACGGCGACTGGGTCGGCGCCCTCGGCGTCAATGGCGCGCTGGGCGGCGCGACGTGGAACCTCGAGGTGGTTCCGACCGGCGTGAGGCGGGAAGGCGTGCGCGTCTCCGGCGTCGCCAATATCAGCGACGCCCTCACCCTCATGGGCCGCAACGCCACCGTGTTCGCCGAATACTTCCGCAACGGTTTTGGGGCCGGCGGCGGGGCGATCGCTGTCGCCGGCCTACCCCCCGATCTCAAGGATCGCCTCGCGCGCGGGCAAGTGTTCGACGTCCGGCGCGACTACCTCGCCGCGGGCCTGACCCTCGAGGTCAACCCGCTCTTCACCCTCGCGCCCACCCTGATCGCGGACCTCGACGACGGCAGCCTGTTCCTCCTGGCCGCCGGCGCCTGGTCGCTCGGCGACAACCTGACCCTGATCGCCGGCGCCCAGGCCCCGATAGGCCGCAAGGGAAGCGAATTCGGCGGCCTGCCCCTCACCGCCGGTAGCCGCCTGTTGCTGGCCCCGCCAGGCCGCGTCTACCTTCAGCTAAGGCGATATTTTTGAAGCCATGTCGCGGAAGCGCGAAGTGACGGGGATCCATGCGGCGGAGGGATGTTGTGAAGTCGGCGGTGGGGGTGGCGGCGCTGGCGGGGCCGGTGCGGTCGTTCGCCGAGGCGGCGGCCCCTCAAGTGGGGGCATGGCGGCTTCCGGCTCAGGGCGAGGTGCGGATGATCGAGAACAGCTTCGTCCGCATGCCGGACGGCGTGAAGCTGGCGGTGCAGCTGTGGCTGCCGGCCAATGCCGATCGCCATCCCGCGCCGGTGGTGGTGGAGTACATCCCCTACCGCAAGCGCGACCGCTACCGCGCCTACGACATGTTCTGGGGGAAGGTCCTGGCGCAGTACGGCGTCGGCTACGCCCGGCTGGAGACCCGTGGCTCAGGCGACTCCACTGGCCTGCTGACCGACGAATACCTGCCCAGCGAACAGCACGACGCGGCGACGGCGATCGCCTGGCTGGCCGCCCAGCCGTGGTGCAACGGATCGGTGGGCATGCGCGGAGTGTCGTGGGGCGGCTTCAGCACCCTGCAGGCGGCGGCCCTGGCGCCCCCGGCGCTCAAGGCGATCATGCCGATGTGCGCCTCGGATATGCGCTACACCGACGACGCCCACTATGTCGGCGGGGCGTTCGCCCTCACCGGCCTGAAGTGGGCGACCAGCATGAAGGTTGTGATGGCTGGACCGCCCGATCCCCAGGTCACCGGCGAGGCATGGCGGTCCGAGTGGAAGAAGCGCCTGGACGCCACCCCGGCCATCGCCGCCCGCTGGCTGAGCCACCAGACCAACGACGCCTTCTGGCGGCAGGGATCCGTTGCGCTGGACTGGGACGCGATCCGCTGTCCGGTCTATGTGATCGGCGGCCTGGTGGATTCCTACGGAAACGAGATTCCCCGCCTGCTGGCCAGTCTGAAGGTCCCCCGCAAGGGCCTCTACGGTCCCTGGCGCCACGGCTACCCCCAGCCGGCGACCCCTGGGCCGGCGCTGGACTGGGCATGGGAGGAGGTCCGCTGGTGGCGCCACTGGCTGATGGGGGAAGAGACGGGGATCATGGCCGACCCCATGCTCCGCGCCTACATGCCCGACGCCACGGCGGCCCAGGTACGGCCGGGCCCGATCCCCGGCCGCTGGATCGCCCAGCCGGCCTGGCCCTCGCCGAACATCATCGCCCGCACCCTCCACTTCGGCCGCGGCGGCCTGCACGACGCGCCCCAGCCGGCGGAGGCGGTGCGGATCACCGGCGACCGGATCGTCGGCCTGGGCAAGGTCGAGTGGGCGCCCTTCGCCCCCACCGAACTGCCCAAGGAGCAGTCGGCGGACGATGCCCGGTCAGTCGTGTTCGACACCCCGGCGCTTGTCGCGGCCGTCGAGATCCTGGGGGCGCCGACGCTGCGCGTCCGGGTGAGCAGCGATCGGCCGGTGGCGCACCTCGCCGTCCGCCTCTGCGAGGTCACGCCCGCCGGCCAATCTTGGTTAGTGAGCTACGGCGTCCTCAACCTCACCCACCGGGGCGGGCACGAGCATCCGGCGCCGCTGGAGCCGGGCCGCGCCTATGACGTCGAGATTCCGCTGAACTTCACCGCCCACCGATTTCCGCCGGGCGCCCGAATCCGCGCCGCACTGTCGGAGAGTCTCTGGCCCCTGGTCTGGCCGTCCCCCGAGGTGGCGACCCTGTCCGTGGATCTGGCGGAAACCCGGTTGGCGCTGCCGGTCCGCGCGCCGCCCGAGCGCGAGGCGCCCATGCCCATCGCGCTGTCCCCGCCGCCGCCGGAGGATCCGAAGGGCTGGCCTGTGATGGACATCACCGAGGCCGGTGGCGAGGCGCGGGTGGCGGAGACCTGGCCGAACGCCTCGAGCGAGGTGGCCGACATCGGCGAGACGGTCTCGGGCGGCGGCCCCAACGTGGTCCTCTCCATGCGGGCCGGCGAGCCGCTGAGCTGCGCCTGGAGCGCGGACCAGTCGGCAGGCCTTCAGCGCCCCGGATGGGACGTGTCGATTCGCGCCACGGTGTCGGTCCGCGCGACCGCCACCGACTTCATCGTGGAGGAACGCACCTGGGCTGTGTTGAACGGCCAGGGTGTGGCCGATGTGAAACACAGTGCGACGATCCCGCGTGTGATGATGTGACGTGTCCGGACGGCCCCGCCGAGAATGCCTTTTTTGGATAGCGGCATTCCTTAATTCAGCTTTCTCGCTCGACAGGCGCGGGGAAGCATCCAAGGCGAACGGTCGTCCCGTTCCCTGATAGGGAATGCGGGAGCCTCGACCGACAAATACATACGAGCGGGGACACTCTTCAATATGACTCAGATCAAGGCCGGCGCGTCGCGCCACAGCGTGCGGGCCTCCAGGCTGGCCGTTCTGCTGCTCTCCGGCGTGGGCGCCTGCGCCCTGGCCCAGGGCTCCGCCCTGGCGGCGGAAGCGGCGGCCGCCGACACCGGCGCCCAGGTCGAGGAGGTGGTCGTCACCGCCAACCGGTCGGGGGCGGAGAACCTGCAGAACGTGGCCATGGCCATCACGGCGGTCAATGCCGACACCCTCGACAAGGCCGGCGCCACTACGTTCCAGGATCTGTCCCGATATACCCCGTCCCTGTCGATCACCCAGTCGGCGCCGGGCTTCAACAAATTCGACATGCGCGGCCTGACCACCGGCGCCTATCGCACCTCGGATACCTCGGACCGTTCCCTGGTCGCGGTCTATCTCGACGACACCCCGATCAGCGTGCAGGGCCAGACGCCCGATCTGCGTGTCTATGACCTGGAGCGCGTGGAAGTCCTCGCCGGTCCGCAGGGCACGCTCTACGGCGCCGGCTCGATGGCCGGAACCGTGCGCTTCATCACCGCCAAGCCCAGCACCTCGTCCTTCTTCGGGACGCTCGAGGTCACCGGCTCGGGAACCGAGCACGGCTCGGTCAACGACAGCTTCCGCGGCATGGTCAACATCCCGCTGATCAAGGATCAGCTGGCCATCCGCGCCACCGTCTATCAGGGCGAGGACTCGGGCTTCATCGACAACATCGGCCTGCGCAACAAGGCGCGCGCCAACCTCGACCGCACCACGCAGGCCCGCGTCGCCGCCCGGTGGACTCCCACCTCGCGGCTCACCATCGACGCCAGCGTGACCTACGAGAAGAGCCGCGCCTACGGCCTCGACCAGCAGCTGTCCGGCCTGCCGCCCTACACGATGTCCAGCAATGGCCCGGAAGGCGACCGCGACGACTTCCAGCTCTACAATGTCACCGGCGCCTACGACCTCGGCTTCGCCGACCTGGTGTCCTCCAGCTCCTACACTTGGCGGCGGATCGGTTTCCAGGCCAGCCCCGATCCTCAGATCGCCTACTTCTTCCAGAACTACGGCTCGAGCCTCCCAGTCGGCCCCGGGGCCTATCCACTGTTCAACCAGCCCGCGTCGTACAACCAGCAGGTCACCGACCTGATCCCTCAGGAAGACTATCTGATCACCCAGAAGGTCCACGACTTCATGCAGGAGGTCCGCCTGGTTTCGAAGAACGACGGCCCGATCAAGTGGACGGTCGGCGCCTTCTACGAGAACCAGCGGCGCAACCTCTATCAGGACATTCCGACGCCGGGTTTCGACACCCTCAGCTACGAAAACTATTTCTATGGCCCGTTCAACACCCCGAACGGCAAGTACAATTCGCAGACCGTCGACGGAGCCTTCAACCCTAACGACATCTTCTCAGGCCTGCAGAACACCAACGAACACCAGTTCGCGATCTTCACCGACGACACCTGGCACATCACCAAGCGCCTGGATCTCACCGCCGGCGTCCGCTACTTCGACTTCCACGAGCGCTATTATCTGTTCGAGGGCGGCGTCTACGGCGTGATCAACCACGTCCCTCTGACCCAGAACTCCCAGCTGTCGTCCCACGACTTCAATCCGCGCTTCAACATCTCCTACCACGCGACGGACGACATCATGGTCTATGCCGAGGCGGCCAAGGGTTTCCGCTACGGCGGCGCCAACCAGCCGGTGCCGCTGGGCACGAGCGGCATCGCCGGTCAGTGCACCCAGAACCTGGCGTCCTACGGCTTCACGGCCGCGCCGGCGACGTTCGGGCCCGACCATCTGTGGAGCTATTCGGTGGGCGAGAAGGCAAAGCTCGCCGACGGCCGCGTGACCCTGAACACCGACGCCTACTTCATCGACTGGTCCAACGTGCAGACCCGTCTGCTGCTGAACTGTTCCTACTTCTTCACTGTCAACGCCGGCACGGTCCACAGCTATGGGGTCGAAACCGAAGGGAACTTCCGGGTAACGCGCGAGCTCACCCTGGCGGGCAGCCTCTCGTACAACGACTCCCGGGCCGCCGGGAACATCCCCACGGTGGGCGCCTACAGCGGCGACCTGGCCCCCTACTATCCGCGCTGGATCATCGGCCTCTCGGCCTACTACGACCGGCCGATTTTCAACGGCGAGCTGCATGCCCAGATCGCCTGGCAGCACCGCGGCAATGAACACACCACGTTCAACCCGTTGGCGACGTCCTACAACGCCTCGACCAATACGCTCACCACGACCGGCCTCAGCCAGACCTTCGCGATCATTCCGACCTCCGACAATGTCGACGCCGCCGTCGCCTACGACGTCGGTCGCTATGAATTCGGCGTGTTCGGCAAGAACCTCGCTGACGGCGTCAAGGTGACCGACATCGCTCGCGCGACCTACTACAAGATCTACCAGGCCGGCGATCGCGAGACGGTGGCCCGGCCGCGTACGATCGGGGCGCGGATCAAGGTCAAATTCTAGCAGGCGCGCGCCGCCGCGCGGCTGCGCAGGACCGAGGGGTTCACGATGGCAAGGAGCAACTGGAAGACAAGAAGCGTCGTCCGGGGGCGCGGCGCCCGTCATTCGAGGCGGGGGCCGCCCGCGGCCGGCGCGC
>JAQGIW010000294.1 GCA_028290905.1 Caulobacteraceae bacterium
CACGACCGCTCGGCTTTTAAAAGCCCCCCGCACGGGAATTTGCCCCGGTTACATGGTCCAGCATCCGGATGTGGACCTCGTCTCGATCTGCGTGCGGGTCCCTTTTCACCATCAGCTGGGGATGGCTGCCTTGAATGCCGGCAAGCATCTCTATTGCGAATGGCCGCTTGCGGCCACTACCGAGCAGGCCCAGCAGATGCGTGATTTGGCCGTCAGTAAGGGGGTCCACCATATGGTGGGGCTACAAGCCCGCGGGGCCCCCGCGTTCAACCGTGTCAGGGACCTGGTCGCCGAGGGCTACCTTGGCAAGGTGCTTTCCTGCACGATGATCATAACGACGCCAGCGTGGGGCACAGAATTCACACTTGACTGGGCCTACATGGCGGATCGCTCGAGCGGCAATACTCTAATGACCAGCCCCGGGGGACACTCAATTGACGCGCTGTGCTACTGCCTTGGGGAGTTCAAAGAGCTGTCCAGCGTCGTGGCCAATCAGCGCCAGCAAATCAGGATCGTCGAGACGGGCGAGACGATCCAGATGACCGCGCCCGACCAGGTGCTGATAAGCGGCGTCCTCCAAAGCGGCGCGGTCACATCGATCCACCTCAAAGGCGGCGTCGCCAATGGGACGGGGTTCCTATTCGAGATCCACGGCGCCGACGGGACGCTGGCGATCGTCCCAGCGGACCCCCGACAGGAGACTTACATACAGGTCTCCGAATTCACTGTGCGCGGCGCGCAGGCGGGCGAACCGCTGGCCGATCTGTCGATACCGGAGCGCTATCGCTGGGTTCCCCCTGCGGTCCCGGCCGGGCTGCCTTTCAACGTTGCCCAGCTGTACATGCGCATGGCTGAAGGCATTGGCGAAGGAAAGTCCGTCAGCCCAGACTTTGACGTGGCCGTCAAACGCCACCAGTTGCTTGACGCGATTCAGAAGGCGTCGGACACCGGCATCCGCCAGAGTCTTTAGCGACGATGGTCCGACTGTCGGTAACGATGCCGCTCGACATCGTCATCGCGAGGCAGGCGGCCGTCGTCACCATGGCGGAGCTCGCCGGCGCCCTGCCCCTTGGCGTGGGCCCGTAGACAGCGAGAGCCCAACGCGGGCGATAAAACGTAGCTAGATCATCAGTTCGATCAGCCGCGGCCCGGGTCTCGCCATGGCGTCGGCGAACTGGGAGTCGAAGTCTTCGAGGGTCTCGGCGCGGGTGGCTTCGACGCCCATGCCCTTGGCCAGGGCGACGAAGTCGAGCTCGGGGTTGTGCAGGTCGAGCATCGAGAGGGCCTTGGGGCCGACGTTGCGGGCGCCGACGCGGGCCAGCTCGACGTTGAGGATGCCGTAGGAGTGGTTGGCGAAGATCACCGTGGTGACGTCCAGCTTCTCGCGCGCCTGGGTCCACAGGGCCTGGAGGGTGTACATGGCGCCGCCGTCGCCCTGGATGCAGACCACCTTCCGATGAGGACAGGCGACCGCCGCGCCAGTGGCCAGCGGTATGCCCTGGCCGATCGAGCCGCCGGTGAGGGAGAGGTGGTCGTGCGGCGGCGCGCCGATGGTGGCGAGGACCGTCCCGCCCGAGGCGGTGGCGCCCTCGTCGGAGAGGATGGCGCCCTCTGGCAGGTAGCGGGCGATCACCTGGCCGGCGGTGTACTGGTTGAGCCGCCCGGTCGGGGCGTCCGGCCGCTCGAGGGGGGCGACGCGGAACTCGGCCTTGGCGGCGCCGAGGGCCTCGACCAGGGCCTCCAGCGCCCCGACCCCATCCTCGTGGGCGTGGGCGAGGTAGTGGTATTGCGCCCCCTCCGGCAGGCCCCAGCTCGGCTTGCCCGGGTAGGCGAAGAACGACACCGGCGGCTTGGCGCCGACCAGGATCAGCTGTTCGACGGTGGCGAAGGTCTCGACGATCTGCTCGGCGAAATAGGGGACGCGCTCGACCACCACCCGGCCGGCGCCGCGGGCCAGGCGCGGGGCGAAGGTGTCGCAGAACAGGCGCGCGCCGGTGGCGACGGCGATGCGGCCGGCGGCGGCGAGGCCCTCGTCCTTGAGCGCCGCGCCGCGCAGCAGAATGGCCGACTTCTTCCCGGATTTCAGCGCCTGGGCGACGAGGTCGACCGCCGCGTCGGCGACGGGCGTGGGCTGCGGCCGCGGCAGGGCCGGCGCGGGCCCGTCGGCGGCGTTCCAGGCAGTGTCGGCGGGGAGGATCAAGGTGGCGATCTGGCCTGGCGGCGAGAGGGCGGCGTGGACGGCCCGGGCGCCGTCGGCGGCCACCGTCCTGGCGTTCGGCGAGGAATGCACCCAGCCGGAGACCGGCCGGGCGAAGCCGGCGATGTCCGAGGCCAGCGGGGCGTCATACTGGGCGTGGTAGGTGGCGTGGTCGCCGACGATGTTGACGATCGGCGTCGCCGCCCGGCGGGCGTTGTGCAGGTTGGCCAGGCCATTGGCGAGGCCGGGCCCCAGGTGCAGAAGGGTGCAGGCGGGCTTCTCGGCCATGCGGCCGTAGCCGTCGGCCATGCCGGTCACCGCGCCCTCGAACAGGCCGAGGATCGGCCGCACCCCCTGGATGCTGTCCAGGGCGGCGACGAAGTGCATTTCCGAGGTGCCCGGGTTGGAGAAGCAGGTGTCCACCCCCGCCCCCGCCAGGGTGAGCACCAGGCTCTCGGCGCCGTTCATGGCGATTTCGGTCATCTAGGCATGTCCTTGTTTCTTTTAACCGCAGATGACGCAGATAAGAAAGGATTCACCACAGAGGACACAGAGGACACGGAGAAGAAAGGAGTGAGCCCTTCGCGGCGAAGCCGCAGTCCATCACATGAGAGGCATTATCGCCTGCGGCGCGAGACATGGCGCGCTTTCTTCTCCGTGTTCTCTGTGTCCTGTGGTGAGTATTCTTTTCTTATCTGCGTCCATCTGCGTCATCTGCGGATAAAGATCTTCCCTGGGCAATCCGCAGTAGCGTCGGGGCTCAGGAGGCCTTCTCGAAGGGGGCGCTGATGATCAGGTCGACGTCGTCGCCGAGACCGAAGTTGACGTACTTACTGACACCGAAGTCGCTGCGCTTGATGTGGCCGGTGGCGTCGAAGCCGATCATGTACTTCTTGTTCATAGGAAAGACGCCGCCGCGCCTGAACGTCGCCTTGAGAACCACCGGCTTGGTGACGCCGTGGATGGTCAGATCGCCGGCCACGTCAGCGGTGGTCGGACCGGTGGCGGTGACGGCGGTGGAGTGGAAGGTCATGGCGGGATACTTGGCGGCGTCCAGCCAATCGGCTCCTTTAAGTTCGCCGGTGAGCTTGTCGCTGGCGGTCCACACGTTGGCCACCGGCACGCTGACGTCGAGATGGCTGGCGGAGGGACTGGCGGCTTCGAGGGTCAGGGTCCCGGTCGCCCCGGGAACCTGGCCGTAGTAGTCGGAGAAGCCGAAGTGCGAGACCCCGAACAGGATCATCGCGTGGATGGGCTCGAGGTGGTAGGTCCCCGACTGGGCGGGCGGCGGTGCGCCCTGGGCGATCGCGGCGCCGGAAACGGCGAGACTGGCGGCGAGGGCCAGGGAGAGGCGCTTCAACATGGGAGTGTCCTTATGATGGGCGAGGGACTCGATAACTGGCTTTACTAGCGTGTTCCCGAAACGGGGAGTGATATTGTGTGTCGGACCCCCAATCCGCTCATCCCCGCGAAACAGGCTGTGTGAAAAGTCGAGGCTGTCACATTCCCGCGCAATTTTTCATCTCCTACGCGCCGCGCACGCGCGCCTTGCGAAACGATTTTCCGGTCTCACGGCAACT
>JAQGIW010000298.1 GCA_028290905.1 Caulobacteraceae bacterium
GCGGTTTACGATCGCCACGATGGACAGCATCACCGGAACCTCGATCAACACCCCGACCACGGTCGCGAGCGCCGCGCCGGATCGGATGCCGAAGATGCTGATCGCAGCCGCGACGGCGAGCTCGAAGAAATTGCTGGCGCCGATCAGGGCCGACGGTGCGGCGACGCAGTGTGCTTCGCCGGTCATGCGGTTCAGGAGATAGGCCAGACCGGCGTTGAAATAGACCTGGATCAGAATCGGTATGGCGAGGAGCGCGATGATGACCGGCTGGGCGATGATCTGTTGGCCCTGAAAGCCGAACAGCAAGACGAGCGTCGCAAGAAGCGCCGCTAAAGAGAGCGGCTGAATTGTAGCAAGTGTCCTGGTCAGCGCAGCCGGACCCCCTTGTTTGAGCAAGAGGGCGCGCGCGCCCTGGGCGAGCGCCACGGGGACGACGATGTAGAGTACGACCGACAGCGTCAGCGTCGACCACGGCACGGTAATGGCTGAGAGGCCGAGCAGGAGGCCTACGATCGGCGCGAAGGCCACGACCATGATCGTATCGTTCAGGGCGACTTGGCTGAGCGTGAAGTTGGGTTCGCCGTCCGTGAGATGGCTCCAGACGAACACCATGGCTGTGCAAGGGGCGGCGGCCAGCAGGATCAGGCCGGCGATATAACTGTCGATCTGCGAGGGCGGCAGCCAGGCGCGAAACAGGTGAGCGATGAACAGTGAGCCGAGCGCCGCCATGGTGAACGGTTTCACCGCCCAGTTGATGAACAGCGTGACACCTATCCCGCGCCAGTGGCGGGCGACGCCGCCGAGCGCCCCGAAGTCGACCTTCATCAGCATGGGGATGATCATCAGCCAGATCAGCGCCGCGACCGGCAGATTGACGTGGGCCACTTCCATTCCGCCGATCACGGCGAATGCGGGCGAAAAATAGTGGCCAAGCGCGACCCCGGCGACGATGCAGAGCGCCACCCAAAGGGTGAGGTATCGTTCGAAGATGCTCATGCCGGCTGCGGCGCGCCTCAGCAGCACGGGTTGGCGGACGCGGGCGCCTTGGTCGCAGCGGCCGAGGCGCAGCACGCCGGCTGCGGCTTGGACGCAAGCTGCGCGCCAGGCTCGTCCTCGCCATAGTAGGTGGCTTCGCCGAAGGTGTGAAAGGTCTCCCAGCGCAGGCCCGAAGGGTCATTCACCCAGGCCTTGTCCGACTTGGCGTAGCAGCAGGTCGTCGCCACCTGGTCGCGGGTCACCTCCCCCGCGGACTTGAGCCTGCCGGCCAGATCGCCAAGCTCTTCGCTGGATTCGACCTGGATCCCCATGTGGTCGACGCCCGGGACACCCGACCGCGTCGAGATTGCGAAGTTGACCTTCGGATCGTCGAGCATCCATTTGGCATAGTCGTCTTTGATGACACTGGGCTCGACTCCGAATAGATTGGAATAGAAACCGATCGAGGGGCCTAGATCGTTGACCGCGACATGGACGTGAAAACGCTTCATGACATCGCTCCTTGGGGTTGATCGCAGCAAGCGCCGCGCGCGATGACATCCGCCAGGCGGCCACACACTTCCGGGCGGCCCTGGCAGCAATCTTCCATGAGATAGATGAGCAGTTCGCTCATTTGGTCGTAATCGGCGGCGTAGATGATCGAACGGCCTACGCGTCGGCTCGTCACCAGGTCGGCGTTGGCCAGGATGTTGAGCTGGGTCGACAGAGTGTTGGGGGGGATGCCGAGCCCCCGGGCGATCTCGCCGGCGGCAACGCCCCCCGGCCCGGCTTTTACGAGAAGCCGGAACACCGCAAGTCGGGATTCCTGAGCGAGCGCGGAGAGGCGCCTAATGGCGCGGGTAGATTCCATGATTCTATCTATATAGAATGATCGCATCGAGTCAAGGGGGCCCCGCCGGGTAGCGCGATCGGAACGACCAGCGCTCCTTGACGTTTCATGGAGACGTCTCAATCAAGCTCTACGGTTTGAGATGGAGAGGTGCCGTCCCGGCATTCGAACCCGGAGACCCATCTTCTCGTCGTCCCTCAACGGAGCCCACCAACCCGTGCAGACCTCCGCCGAAGACGAACCCCACTCGCCCGGCCAGCGCGCCGACAAAGGCCGGGGCGCGGTCCTTGTGACCGGCGGCGCGGGCTACATCGGCTCCCACATTCTCAAGGCGGTCGAGGAGTCCGGCCGGCCGGCCGTCGCCTTCGACGACCTCAGCCACGGCTTCCTGGAGGCCTGCGCCTGGGGGGAACTGGTGCAGGGCGATGTCCGCGACACCGCCGCCCTCATCTCCGCCATCGAACGCCACGACGCGGTGGCCGTCATTCACATGGCCGGCCTCATCGAGGTTGGCCGCTCGACGGTTCGCCCCGACCTGTTCTGGGATCAGAACGTGCAGGGAACCGCCAGCGTGCTGGCGGCCATGCGCGCCACCGCCGCCCGCCGCCTGGTGTTCTCTTCCAGCGCCGCGGTCTACGGGCATGATCCGCGCGGCCGCTGGAGCGATCTGCTCACCGAGGAGAGCCCGAAGGATCCCGCCAGCCCCTATGGCGACACCAAGCTCGCCGCCGAGCGGATGATCGCCGCCTCCTGCGCCGCCTTCGGCCTGTCAGCGATCGCCTTGCGGTACTTCAACGCCGCCGGGGCCGATTCCTCGGGCCGCCTCGGCGAGGCCCACCACCCCGAGACCCACCTCATTCCGCTGACCATCCAGGCGGCGCTGGGCCAGCGTGGTCCGCTGACGGTGTTCGGAAACGATTTCGACACCCCCGACGGCACCTGCCTGCGCGACTACATCCACGTCGCCGACCTGGCCGGCGCCCACGTCGCGGCGCTGGACGCGGCCCTCGAGCCGGGGGAATTCGACGCCGTGAACGTCGGGACCGGACGCGGGCGCTCGGTGTTCGAGGTGATCGAGGCTGTCGAGCGCGCGCTGGACCGTCCCGTTCCCCGGACCATCGGCGCCCGTCGCGCGGGCGATCCGCCCAGCCTGGTCGCCGACCCCTCCCGCGCCGCCGCCCGCCTGGGCTGGCGCCCCCGCTCGTCGAGCCTCGACGAGATCGTCGCAAGCGCCGCCCGCTGGCACGCCGAGCCTCTCTACGGTGATGAGGGGTCCGGGACTCCAGCCCGCCCCTCCGCCCGACGGGCATAGGGCTTGGTGAGGGTTTCGCCGGACGTTCTGGCCTGAGCCCTAGGGGACGGCGCGTCGGCGAGGAAGTGCGGTGTCCAGCGCCCAGGCGCCGCCCCCGGCCGCCGCGATGTAGAGGAAGATCACGGCGTAGAGGGCCGCTTCCGCCCCATGGTTGGCCTGGGGATCGAAACTGACGGACCCGGGCGGACTGCCGGGAAACAGGTGGAAGACGTGGAAGCCGAAGTAGGCCACCGCCATTTCGCCCGAGGCGATGAAGGCTGCCGGCCTCGTGAACAGCCCGATCACGACGAGGAGCCCGGCGACGAGTTCAATCGCGCCCGCGAGCACCAGCAGGGGCGGTAGCGGGCCGGGCATCACCGGCGCGGGAAAGTGCAGGAGCTTCATCGCGCCATGCTCCATGAAACAAAGCCCGGCGACGATGCGCAGCACGCTCAAGAGGCGCGCCGACCAGCTGCTCGGAAGTCCCATGTGTCCCTCCTCCTTCTCGAGATCCCTGAAGTTACCATGGATCTCGCTGGTCGTCGGTCACCCCTGTGACGATCCCTCAGGAACATTCGCGGCCTTGGCCGCCTTTCTCTCTCGATCGATGACGACATCCCAGGGCCGAAGGAGGCGGCGCCATGGCGGACCATGACCAGGACGCGGCGTTCATCAAGGGCCCGGCCCCCGGCGCTGTCGGAGTCCTGATCATCGATATGATCAACGACCTCAGCTTCGAGGGGGCCGAGAAGCTGCAGCCGAAAGCAGAGGCCGTCGTCTCGACGGTGCTGAGGCTCCGGGATCGCGCCGATCGCCTCGGCGTGCCGGTGGTCTACGTCAACGACAACTATGGCCACTGGCATTCCGAGCGCTCCAAGATCGTCGAGGCCTGCGCCGCCGCCCCTGGTCCCGGCGGCGAGCTGACCCGCCGCATGGCCCCGCGTCCGGACGACTACTTCGTGATCAAGCCACAGGTCTCCGGCTTCTATGCGACCAATTTGCCGGTCCTGCTGCCCCACCTGGGCGTCAGCCGGCTGGTCCTGACCGGCATCGCCGCCGACATCTGCGTCCTCTTCACCGCCGCCGACGCCCACATGCGGGATTATGAACTCTGGGTCCCCCGGGACACTGTCGCGGGCGAAAGCGACCAGCGCACCGACTGGGCTCTGTCGATCATGCGCGACGCCCTGGACGCCGAGACCCGGGCCACCACCGAGCTCGACCTGGAGGATTGGGTGGCGAAAGCGCGCGGCGCTGTGGGCGCGCGGTGAATCCGCCGCCGCAGGCTTCAGAACGCCTCCACGGGCCGCGTATGTAAACTACCAGACAATCAATTTCCGGGTTCCCGAGGGATCTTCCCGTGCGCGTCGCCTGCGACAACATGCGCGTACCAATCTCGCAGATCCTGAAGCAAAGGTTCTCTCGACAGTCCGAAAGGCCCTTCGATAGGCTGTCAGCGGGTCGCGGCGAACGGGTTCGCGGCCCGCACCCTCGCCCGCACACCCAGGGCCCATACCAACCTCACAAAAGAGACCGTCCTGTGCTGCCCGCCGGGGCGAAGCTGGGCTCTGGCGCGCCGAGGCCAGGGGGTCGCAACGGGAGAGCGACAAAGTGCGCATTGAACCCTGCGTCTCAGGCGGTAAACACGGCCCGCCCGCGGGGCGGAACACTGGTGCGGGGCGCGACCATCGGATTGCGACCCGCACCTTTTACCCCCTCCATTCCTCACGCCCACGAAGAAGCCTTCGCCTGTGTTCGCCACCGAGCTGACGCAGGCGCGATGGAGATTGCCAAAGAGATGGCGGACGGCCGGTGGAGCTATGGCGCCAGGCTCGCAAGGTGATGACCTCCCGGCGCAGAGCTGCTCCCTCAGGGGGTGACTTAAGCTACTGCAACCTATGGCCCCGGTGCGCGGACCGCGACGAGGCGACGCCGCGATCCGCTGACAACCGCATCGATGATGCCTCTGTACGGTTGCTTACATAGCGGAGCGCCTAAGCGAAGTTTTAGGCAAATCACGTCTTTGTCACGCCTCGCACGAGCGGGACATTCTCTGCTGGATGACGGCCGCCCCGGATCAGGCTTCACCGCAACAAGGACGGCGAGATTAGCCGCGAGCACGGCAACATCCTTGCCCGAACACCGACCAGCCCCGGCCCTGGTTCGGCTTACCAAATGAAAAACAAGGGGAGCCAACCTTGACCGTTAACAACACCACGCCCACAAGATTCCAGCGCGCGTACGAAAGCGAACCTTGGCCGGAATTGTGTCTAGTTCCCGCGTAGATCATCTGGAACAGACCAGCAATGCCGGGAACCTAACACATAACTTATGGCACGCCCGCGTCCATTTGGCAAAGTAATGGTCGACGTGGCCCCCGACGACTTGACAGTAGGGTTATTTGGTTCAAATCTGATCGAAATAAAAGCGGGATGGCTGTTCAATCTTGGCTTTAAGGTGGGGTTCAAATGAAAGCGCCGATTTTCCGGAGCGCGACAGTGGCTGTCGCCTTGTTCGCGGGGGGCGTCACGAACGCTCAGGCGTTCGCGGACTACGTGAACGTCCTCGTTCCAGGGCAGGTCGCCGTCACGTTCCAGTCGTTCAATGACAGCACCGCGCCGGAGTTCTTCATCGGCACGACCATCTTGCCGATCGCCTTCAAAGAGGGGACGGTCTTCCTGACCGAACCGGGCACGGGCGCCTACAGCGACGCGCTCACCATTGTCAGGAACTCGACAGGGGGCGTCGAGATACTGTTCTTCTCCGACCCGACAACAATGCCGGCGATCGACATCCTTCCGAACCAGTTGTCGATCACCGAGACGGGAGGGGTGCAGGATGTGAGCAGCCTGTTCGGCCCTGGCATTCTGGTCCAGGTCGGCTCCGACCTCAACGTCCCCGAGCCCGCCACCTGGGCGATGATGCTCATCGGCATCGGCATGGCCGGCGGCGTCATGAGGACCCGCGGAAAGCCCGCGGCGTCCGCCGTCTAGTCGAAGAGCCCACAGAGGAAACACGCGTCCGGGCGGCAGCAAGGCGTTTCGCCAGTGTTCTATGTACGGGGGCGTCCGAACCCGTTCATAGTGGAGAGGATCTTTGTTCGGGCGACTCCATTCTAATCATTCGAAGCGAGCGCCGCGTCAGACCCCTCAGGACCGCCATGAAAGTTCTCAGGGCAAAGGGAAGCCCAGAACCGCCGGAAAACTCAACGATTACAACTGGTGGGGACGGAGGGACTCGAACCCTCACGGCCTTGCGGCCAACGGATTTTAAGTCCGCTGCGTCTACCGGTTCCGCCACGTCCCCTGCTCGGGCGGCCAGGGTAGGGGGGACGCCCTTCGCTGTCACCTTGGAACCCAAGCCGCGCTTGTCGGCTTTCCCTGGCGCGACCTCATGCGGAAGGGCCGAAGCCATGGCGTCCCATTCCAGGATCGCGGCGATCGCCATTGCTACCCCGCTCCTTGCGCTTTGGGCCATGGCGACCGTCGCCGGTCCGATCAGCGCGGCGCCGGGTTGATCGGACGTGCGGCGAGGCGCCCGCTTCACTCCATGAGCGCGTCGGCGAACTTGGCCTCGATCCGCAGGTAGCTCGACCGCCCCCCTGGCACATGGGAGAAGATCGCCTCCCACTCCGGGCTCGCCAGGACGCGGGGCAGGACATCGTTGCGCTGGGCCAGGTCTTTCCAGCGGATGATCCAGGTGACATTGGCGACACCCAGCTTGTCCTGTGGCTCGCCATTCACCTCCGGCGTATCGGCGTTGCTGACCCAGAACCCCACCAGATCGAGTTCTCGCCCCAGATGGGGAACCGCCTTGCTCTTGGCCCAATCCTTGTACCGGTCGAACAGCTCCGGCTTGAAATGATAGTTCCTGATCTCGTAGATCATGTCGCTTTTCCTCCTGTGTTTTTTATTCGTGGGCGCCCGCCCTCACCCCTCCCGGGTGATCGACCTCGCCCCGACGCCGTCCAGGACGCCGATCAGTTCGTCCACCGTCGCCGCCACCTCCGCCTCGTCCCGGCCACGCACCACCAAGTTGGAGCCGAAGCCGTCGGGGCCGAAGAAGGGATAGCTGCCGAGCGACAGGTTCGGATGGGCCTTGGCCACCGACTCCAGGGGCGCGGCCATGGCGCTTTCGCCTGCCCCGTCCACCCGAATGGTGCGCGAGATCACCACCGCGCCGGGCCGCATGCGCGGGCCGACGTCGTCCATCATGCCGCGCATCACCATCGGCACCCCGGCCAGCACGAAGACATTGCCGATCTGGAATCCCGGCGGACCCTGCACGGGGTTCCTCACCAGGCTGGCGCCCTGCGGCACACGCGCCATGCGCCGGCGCGCCGGATTGAGCTCCCCCTGCCAGCGGGCGACCATCATCGAGATGATCTCCGGGTGCTCGTAGAGGGGAACGCCGAAGGCCTCGGCCACGCAGTCGGCGGTGATGTCGTCGTGGGTGGGGCCGATGCCGCCGGTGGTGATCACATAGTCGTAGCGCGTGCGCAGGGCGTTGAGCGCCGCGATGATCTCGGCTTTCAGGTCGCCCACAACCCGCGCCTCGGCCAGGTCGATCCCGAAGGTGGCCAGGTACTTGGCGATGAAGTTGAGGTTGGTGTCCTGGGTGCGGCCGGAGAGGATCTCGTCGCCGATGATCAACACCGCCGCCGTCACCCGCTCGCTCTCCGCCATGACCGCCGCTCCGCCTCGACCGCTGGGTTCCCGCTTCAGGCCATAGGACGCGGGGGGCGTGGCCGCAACCGCCGGAGCAAAGCGTCGTCGAGACCCCGCGAGCTGTCGAGGGCACGTGAACTTGACTGCTGCCGCGCCCGCGACCTGCCTGGCGCCTGCCAGAACCTGCCCGCGTGGCGCGGGCCCGGGCCTCCTCGCCCTGTGGATGCGCGATGGGCCGGACATGATACGCTGACGCCCATGTTGGACGACGCCTTCTGGGCCATTCACAGCGACCTGCCGCGCGAGGGCCCCGGCGACAACGCCTCGACGGCGCGGGCGCTCGACCTGATGACTGACCTGCCGCGGGCGCCCGCGATCCTCGACATCGCCTGCGGCCCGGGCATGCAGACCCTGGAGCTGGCCCGGCGGAGCGGCGGCCACCTCACGGCGATCGACCTGCACATGCCGTTCCTGGCCGAGGCGGCCCGGCGGGCGCGGGCGGCCGGAGTCCCGGACCGCGTCCGGTTCGTCCGCGCCTCGATGACCGCCCTGCCCTTCGCCGACGGCGCCTTCGACGCCCTGTGGTGCGAGGGGGCGCTTTACATGATGGGGTTCGCGGAGGGCCTGCAGGCCTGGAAGCGGCTCCTGAAGCCCGGCGGCTATGTCGCCGTGACCGAACCGGTGCTCTTCCAGCCGCCCGAGGAGACGCCGCCGGAGGTGCTGGCCGGCTGGGCGGAATATCCGGCGGTCACCACGGTCGCCGGGATCCTGGCCCGCGCCACGTGGGCGCGTTACTGGGTGGTGGACCACTTTCCCCTGCCGCCCAGCGCCTGGTGGCACGACTACTATGGGCCGATCGAGGCCAAGCTGCCGGCCCTGCGCGCCGCCCACGGCGCCGATCGCGCCTACGCCCGCCGGATCGCGGAGGCCGAGGATGAGGTCGACCTCTATCGCCGCTATTCGCATGCTTTCGGTTACCTCTTCGTCGTCCTGCGGCTCGCCTAGATGCGCCTGACGGAGCCTCTGGCCCACGGTGTGCTTGTCAGCCGCTACAAGCGCTTCTTCGCGGACGTCCTTCTGGACGACGGCCGTGAGGTCACGACCCATTGTCCCAACCCCGGCGCCATGCTGGGCCTGAACACGCCCGGCCTCGGCGTCTGGGTCTCGCCCGCCGAAGGCGCCAAGCGCAAGCTGGCCTGGACCCTCGAGCTGGTGGAAGCCGACGGCGGTCTCGTCGGCGTCAACACCCTCCACCCCAACCGCCTCGTCGCCGAGGCTCTGGCGGCGGAGGCGATCCCTGAACTGGCCGGGTACGGGATCCACCGCCGCGAAGTGAAGATGGGCGCGGCCAGCCGGGTCGATTTCGTGCTCGAGCACCCCGGCCGCCCGACCTGCTGGCTGGAGGTGAAGAACTGCCACCTGCGTCGGGCCGGGACGCTGGCGGAGTTTCCCGACTGCGTGGCGGCGCGGTCCGCCCGGCACCTGCGGGAGCTGGCCGATCGGGTCGCGGAAGGTGACCGGGCGGTGCAGCTGTTCGTCGTCCAGCGCACCGATTGCGACCGCTTCGCGGCCTGCGCCGACCTGGATGCGGTCTATGCCGACCAATTGTTGCTCGCGGCCTCGGGGGGAGTTGAAGTCCTGGTCTATGGTTGCGACATTAGCCCCGAGGAAATCCGCGTTGCGCGGCGGCTGCCCTGGGTCCACGTCCCGGCGCCTGCGCTGAAAGAGAACTGACCGAAATGTCCCTGGCCGAAGACCTTCTGGCGCCGGAAACCCGCACCGGCCAAATCAAGCTCCACGGGCCCGAGGGCTTCGAGGGGATGCGCGTCGCCGGCCGCCTCGCGGCCGAGTGCCTCGACATGCTCACGCCCTATGTGAAGCCGGGCGTCGTCACCGGCGAGCTCGATCGTCTCGCGCGGGAGTTCGTTCTCGACCACGGCGCCCTGCCGGCCTGCCTGTTCTATCGGGGCTACGGCCACACGCTGTGCATTTCGCCCAACCACGTGGTCTGCCACGGCATTCCCGGCGAGCGGAGCCTGCGGGAGGGCGACATCGCCAACATCGACGTCACCGTCGTCGTCGACGGCTGGCACGGCGACCACTCGCGCATGTACGCCATCGGCGAGGTGGCGCCCCGGGCCCGCCGGCTGATCGACGTCACCTACGAGGCCCTCGAGCGGGGCCTGGCGGCGGTCAAGCCGGGCGCTCGCCTCGGCGACATCGGCCACGCCATCCAGTCCTACGTCGAGGCCCAGCGCTGCGGCGTGGTGCGCGACTTCTGCGGCCATGGCCTGGGGCGCATCTTCCACGACGCGCCCAACATCCTGCACTTCGGCCGCCCGGGCGCCGGCGCGGTGTTGAAGCCCGGGATGTTCTTTACCATCGAGCCGATGGTCAACCTCGGCAAGCCGCAGGTGAAGCTCCTGGCCGACGGCTGGACGGCGGTCACCCGCGACAAGTCGCTCTCCGCCCAGTGCGAGCACTCCGTGGGGGTGACCGAGACCGGCCACGAGGTCTTCACCCTGTCGCCGAAAGGCCTGTTCCGGCCCAGCTGAAACGCGGGGCCTGCGGGAAGTCATGGCTGATACTCAAGCCCCCCGCGCACCGGCATCCTCGGCGCGCGCGGCGGTCTGGGCCGACGCCGAGGCCCTGTCGCAGACTCTCGGCCGCGCCTTTCACGACGATCCTTTCATGGGCTGCCTGTTCCGTGACGCGGCGAGCCGGCCAGAAAGGCTGCCCAGGCTGTTTCGCCTGCTGTTCAAGCTGGCCCTTCCCCTGGGCGGATGCCTGGTGACGTCCGGCTGCGAGGCCGCCGCCCTATGGCGCCCGCCGGGGCAGGCTGAGCTCAACTGGTGGCACTACATCACTAACGCAGTCCCCTTCATCGACCTGTTCGGCGCGGATATCCCCCACGTCCTGCGCACGATGGACCTCGTCGACAAGCAACATCCCCACGCGCGGCACTGGTATCTGCAGGTGCTGGGAACCGAGCCGGCGAGACAGGGTCGGGGCTACGCCGGCGTGCTGATGCGCCATCAGCTGGCCCTCGTCGACGCCGACGGCCTGCCGGCCTATCTGGAGACGGCCAAGGCGTCCAACGTTCCCATCTACGGCGCCTATGGCTTCGAGGTGACGGACGAGGTCGTCCTGCCGGGCGGCGTGACGGTCTATTCGATGTGGCGGCGAGCGCGTTAGCCAGTCTTTGCAAAAACGCTGGATCGCGGATTGAAAAGTCCCTAGTCTGCCGCTCTCGTCAATCGGCGGAGAGGAGCGGTCGGTGCTGCGGGAACAGGGCGCATTCCACTTTCAGATCGACGGGGCGACAGTGGTCGAGCCGCCGCGCGCGAGGGCGAGGGCGAAGCCCAAATCCCACCACGACGGGCACCGCGGCCGCCTGCGGGCGCGGGCGGCGATCAGTTTCCCGGCCCTGCCCGACTATGAGCTGCTGGAGCTCCTGCTGGCGCGCAGCCTGCCACGCGGTGACATCAAGCCGATCGCCAAGGCCCTGCTGTCGCGGTTCGGCAGCCTGGCGGCCATCCTGGGCGCGGGCATGGAAGAGCTTCGCACCGTCGCGGGCGTCGGGGCGGGTGTGGCCCTGGATCTGAAGCTGCTGCACGAGGCCACGCTGCGCATGGGGCGGGGCGAGATGAGGAAGCGCGCCGTGATCACCTCCTGGACCGCCCTGCTCGCCTACGCCAAGGCGGCCATGGCCGGCGCGCCGCGCGAGCAGTTCAGGGTGCTGTTCCTCGACAAGAAGAACCAGTTGATCGCCGACGAGGTCATGGGAGAGGGCACCGTCGATCACGCGCCCGTCTATCCGCGCGAGGTCATGCGCCGGGCCCTGGAGCTGTCGGCCAGCGCCGTCATCCTCGCCCACAACCACCCCTCGGGTGACCCCACGCCCTCCACCGCCGACGTGGAGATGACCCGCCAGGTCGTCGACGCCGGCCGCCCCCTGCGCATCACCGTCCACGACCACATCGTCGTCGGCCGCGACGGCGTCGCCAGCCTCAAGGCCCTGGGCCTCTTCTGACATCGACCCCGGGGGTCGTCGTTCACACCGCTGGAGCGCCTTCCGGGCGATCTGATTCCGTCAGATCGCAACCTGCTCTAAGTTGAAACCGCCAGCTCGGCGTTCAGGCCAGGGTTGTTGGCAGCGAGCACCGCGAGCATCGGCCCAAGATGCTTTTCGAAGCGACGCCATCTTCCGACCGAGCGCGTGTAGACGGGCTGCCGAACCTGCCAGCTGCTCGGCGTTTGCACGTGCCGATCAGTCTTATAGAATTCAAGGCAACCCGGCTCCCAAGGCACGCCCAGGAAATCGATGATCTGGCGGACGTGGCCCTCGAGGTCGCTCACCAGCGATTCATATCTGAGTTCGAGAATCTTGAGCTTGCTGTCCCGAAGCCAGCACTCGCCCAGCCGCTCCACCTGCGTCGTGAAATACGCGCAGTCGGCCTGGCTCGTAGAGTAAACATTGCCTTGACCGAAGTACATCGTGTGATTGGAAACGACGACATCTCGTAGATCCCGACGGCACCAGATCACGCGCGCGTTCGGAAACAGCGCGCCTATCAGCCCCAGTCGCATGATGTTGAGAGGCGACTTGTCCACGACACGCCGCGCCCCGTTCCCCAGCCGCTCCAGATCCTTCAGCACGCCGTCGGCAATCGATCTGGCGAACGGCCCATCCCACTCCGCTACACGGGCTCGACCCTCGTTGCGTTTGGCGATTTTCGCGGCAACCGTTTGGATCCACTTGAGTTCACCGGCGCCGAAAACCTCCGAGTGGCTGGCGCAGATCTGTTCGACGAGCGTGGTGCCGGAGCGGGGCATCCCCACCACGAATACGGGCGTTTCCGACGGGTTTCCCCAACCGGCGGCGTCCTGCGCGTACTCGCGGGCGAGCCTGTTGACGATGAGATCGACCATGTTCCGAAGTTCGAGGCCATCGAAGCGTTCGCCTCTTGCTTCGCGCGTCCGCGCGTAAAGTGCGTTGGCTTCTGAAAAGCGCCGGAACGCGGCGTCGGAATCACCGGCGTTGTCGAGCAGTTCGCCGGCCGCGAAGCCCGCCTGAATCCTGTGCATCGCTGGTCGTGCGGTGTCCGAAATCAGCCGCGCCAGGCGCTTCTGAGTATTCGGCCCATTTTCCAGGCGCTTCATCCTCATCAACGCGTAGAGACTGGGCGCGTGCTGAGGCTCCACGGACAACACTTCGTTGAATGCCACCTCGGCTTCGTCGAAGCGGCCCGCGTCACGCAGGCATCGGCCACGATTGTAGAGAATCACGACCGAGCCGGCGCTCAATTGGTCGGCGCGATCATAGAACGCCAGCGCGCCGTCGATATCGCCGCTGACCTCGGCGACCCTGCCCAGTCCCCCGAGGATTCCAGAGTCGTCGGGCTTGACCGCCAGGGCGCGTCGATAGAGTTCGTCGGCCTCGGCGGTGCGATCGGTTTCGCAGAGGACCACGCCCAACCCGGTCAATGACGGAAGGTCTTGCGGGGCGATGTCGAGCGCCGCCCGGTACGCGTCCTCCGCCTCGCCGATTTTCTGAAGCCGCCAGAGCGCCGCCCCTCGGGCGCAGAGAGCTTGGGCTGACCGTGGGTCCAGCCCCAGGGCGACGCGGCTGTACGCGATCGCCATGTCGTAGAAACCCGCGTTTGCGTTCAACCAGGCCAGCCGCGCATAGGCGTCGGAGAAGTCGGGGGCCAAGGCCAGCGCGTCGTGGCAGGCCTTGATCGCTTCCGGCGTCCTCTCCGCCCTTTCCAGGGCCTCGGCCAGATTCAGGTAGGCGTCCTTGTGGTTCGGCGCCGCCTTGATCGCCCTGGTGATCAGGCGGATGGCGTCTTGGGTGCGCCCCAGCGCGAAGGCGGCGGCCCCGCCCAGGTTCAGCGCGTCCGCATGGTCGGGCCGCAACCGCAGCGCCTGGGCGTAGAGCCCGTCGGCCGCCTGGATGTTTCCCGCGCGGTGTTGCTCGAGGCCAGCCGCCACCAGCTGGTCCGCATTCGATGGCTGGCCTGGAGGCGCGGACGCTGCGCCGGCCGCGCGCTTCTCTCGGGATTGCAATGCCATGTCTGCCTCGGACAAGAAAAAAGCCGGCGACGCCTTGGCGTCGCCGGCTCCTCCCAGGCTAAGCGAGGAGATCAGGCCGTGGCAAGTTTCGTGCGACGAGACGCGCGCAAGCTTGCCCCGACAGCGCCGACGCCCACGAGCATGAGGGCCCAAGCCGCCGGCTCCGGCACGGTGGAGATCGTGCCGACCAGTTGAGTGGTGTTGAAGTCGTAGTCCGGGAGGTAGAAGTTGCCGGTCGACGTCGAGGCGCCGACCGTGACGGTGACGAGCGCGAAGCAGGGTCCGCCTTCGCAGGGATCGCCGGCGTAATAGTTGGCGCTGGAAGCGCCCGGGGCGACCGAACCCAGGTCGACGCCGTTGATCGTCACGTCCGAGTAGGTCGACGCGCTGTTGTTCGTGACGAAAATGTTGGCGTAGTCACCGCTGTAGTAGTTGTAGGACTCGAAAACCTGCGCGGCCGAAGCGGCGCCGGCCGTGCTGGCGAGCGCGAAGCCCGCGATTACAATGGTGGACAGTTTCATACGTGTACCCCTTTGTTTGCCAAAAACCAGCCCGAAACCCCTCGTGCCGATTGGAGCACCACTGTGTTATCAAAAGGCGGGCGTGTCAACATGTTGTCTAATTTCGGCTCACTGCGGCGATTATGGCGACTGTCTGGCGAAGAACCAGCTCGGTTGGTCCGTTATCGTACCGAAAAACGAGAGGGCCGCCCCACGCGTGGCGCAATTGCGACGGCCTCCGGGGGTGAGGCGAGGGCCGCGAACGCCATCATGACCCCGCCAGCACCCGCTCGTCGGTGAGGGCGCCGTGCTCCCAGTCCAGGTACTCGGGGGTCTGCAGCAGGCGGGCCGCATAGGCGCCCGCGGTCCCGTCGTCGCCGTGGTCGGTGAGGGGAACGACGTAGCTGCGGAAGCGGGTCGCCACCGGCGTGAAGAAGGCGTCGGCGATCGACCAGCTCTCCCCGAGCAGAAAGGGTCCGCCGAAACGCCCCAGGAGGTCGCGCCACAGCTCAACGATTCGGCGCACGTTCTCCTGGGTGGCGGGGCTCAGGGCGGCCGGCTCGCGCCGGACCAGATCCATCGGGCATTCGCCGCGGAGGGACGCGAAACCTGAATGCATCTCCGCGGCGGCCGCCCGCCCCAGGGCGCGGGCGGCCGGATCGGCGGGCCAAAGGACCGCGGCCGGGAATCGCTCGGCGAGATATTCGCTGATGGCGAGGCTGTCCCACACCGTGACCTCGCCGTCCTTGAGCGCCGGCACCATGCCGGTGGGCGAGCCGGCGGCCATCGCCGCGTCGCGGACCTCCTCGCTGGTCTCCCGCCGAAGGCGAATCAGCGTCTCGGTGAAGGGCGCGCCGGTGTGCTTGAGGACCAGCCAGGGCCGCATCGACCAGCTCGACCAGACCTTGTCGCCGATCAGCAATTCCATGATGGTCCATCCTCGACTTTTTTGAGCGTGACAGTGCGCGTGCGGCGGGAGGCATTACACACAATGACCGACACGGCCCAGGCGGCCTCCCCGCCCGCCGCCAAAAAGCCGGTCTTCAGCCAAGGCTACAAGACCCTGGTGCTGGCCTTCCTCCTGCTGGCCTACACCTTCAATTTCATCGATCGCACGATCATCGCGACCATCGGCCAGGCGATAAAGATCGACCTGAAGCTCACCGACACCCAGCTGGGGCTTCTGGGCGGCCTGTCGTTCGCCGTCCTCTACACCCTGCTCGGCATCCCCATCGCCCGCCTGGCCGAGCGGTGGAACCGGGTGACGATCATCTCCCTGGCCCTGGTGGTATGGTCCGGGTTCACTGTCGCCTGCGGCTTCGCCGGCAACTTCGTCTCGCTGCTCGCCATGCGCGTCGGCGTGGGCGTGGGCGAGGCCGGCTGTTCACCGCCGTCGCACTCGCTGATCTCGGACTATTTCGAGCCCAAGCGCCGCGCCAGCGCCCTGTCGATCTATGCCTTCGGTATTCCCCTGGGCGCGATGATCGGGGCGGTGGCCGGCGGCTGGCTCGCCAAGACCTACGGCTGGCGAGTGGCGTTCATGGTCGTGGGAGCGCCCGGCGTGATCCTGGCGCTGCTGGTCAAGCTGCTGGTGAAGGAGCCGCCCCGCGGCCACTCCGATCCCGTCGAACGGCCCGCCTTGCCGGAGGACGTCACCGCCGGGGCCGCCCAGGCGCCGGCCGGCGCCTGGTTGTGGACGGAGATGAAGGAGCTGGGCGCGGTCACCGCGGACCTGTTCAGCCACTGGCCGGTGCTGAACATGGTGCTAGGCGTCACCCTGACCTCCTTCGCCGGCTATGGCGTCGGCCAGTTCTACGCGCCTTATTTCATCCGCGCCTTCGGGCTCGACTACGCCACCGTCGGCCTGGTGTTCGGCCTGGTGCTCGGCTTCGCGTCGGGGGTCGGCACCCTTGCGGGCGGGTTCGTCAGCGACTGGGCCAGCAAGCACAATGCGCGCTGGTACGCCCTCACTCCGGCCATCGGCCTGGCGATCGCCACGCCCATCTACATCCTCGCCTACCGCCAGCCGGACTGGCGGGTGGCGGCCCTGATCCTGCTCATCCCCGGCATCTTCCACTACACCTACCTGGGGCCGACCTTTGGGGTGGTGCAGAACGTCGTGGAGACCCGCCGCCGCGCCACGGCCACCGCCGTGCTGTTCCTCTTCCTCAACATCATCGCCCTGGGCGGCGGACCGTTGTTCACTGGCTGGATGATCGACCAGTTCGCCCAGTTCGACTTCACCCACGCCGGCGAGCGGCACATCCTGCCGGCGCTGCGCGGCATAGCGGCCGGCGGTCCGGCGACGGAACACTTCGCCGCCCTGTGCCCGGGCGGCGCGGCGCCCAAGGGCGCACCCGCGGCCCAGGCGGCCCGCTGCCGCGAGGCCCTGGTCGCCGGCACGCGCCAGGGGATCCTTCTGACCATCGGCTTCTACGCCTGGGGTGGTTTCCACTATCTGCTGGCCTCCTTCGGCATCGCGCGGCGGCTCGAGACGGTGGCGGCCGAGCGCCGGGCGCGGGAGGCCTGAGCTTCCCCGCCGGCCCCGCACGGGTTAAGGCACGCTCATGATCCCCCGCTACGCACGCCGAGAAGCCGCGGCCATCTGGTCGCCGCAGACCCGCTTTCGCATCATGTTCGAGATCGAGGCCCATGCCGCCGACGCCATGGCCGAGCTGGGCGTGATACCCGCCCTGGCCGCGAAGGCGATCTGGGAGCGGGGCGGAAACGCCATCTTCGACACCGACCGCATCGACGAGATCGAGCGCGAGACCAAACACGACGTCATCGCCTTCCTCACCCACGTAACCGAGATCGTGGGGCCCGAGGCGCGCGTCCTTCACCAGGGCATGACCTCTTCCGACGTCAACGACACCGCCCTCGCGGTGCAGCTCACCCGCGCCACCGACCTGTTGCTGGAGGACGTCGAGCTGGTGCTGGCGGCCCTCAAGCGCCGGGCCCTGGAGCATCGCCTGACGCCCTGCGTCGGGCGCAGCCACGGAATCCACGCCGAGCCCACGACCTTCGGCCTGAAACTGGCCGGCCACTACGCCGAGTTCAACCGCGCCCGCGACCGCCTGGCTCTCGCGCGGTTCGAGATCGCCACCTGCGCCATCTCAGGGCCGGTGGGCACCTTCGCCAGCGTCGATCCGCGGGTGGAGGCCCATGTCGCCGAGAAACTGGGCCTGCGGCCGGAGCCGATCTCCTCCCAGGTCATCCCGCGCGACCGCCACGCCGCCTACTTCGCCGCCCTGGCCGTCGTGGCGTCCTCCATCGAGCGGCTGGCGGTGGAGATCCGCCACCTGCAGCGCACGGAGGTGCTGGAAGCCGAAGAGCCGTTCGACGCCGGCCAGAAGGGCTCCTCGGCCATGCCCCACAAGCGCAACCCCATCCTCAGCGAGAACCTCACCGGGCTCGCCCGCCTGGTGCGGTCCGCGGTAACGCCGGCCCTGGAGAATGTGGCGCTGTGGCACGAGCGCGACATCAGCCACTCCTCCGTCGAACGCGGGATCGCCCCGGACGCCACGGTCCACCTGGATTTCGCCCTGCGCCGCCTGGCCAGTCTGGTCGAGCGGCTGGTCGTCTATCCCCAGAACATGAGGAAGAACCTCGAGCGGTTGGGCGGACTCGTGCACTCGCAACAGGTGCTCCTGGCGCTGACCCAGAAGGGCATGAGCCGCGAAGACGCCTACGCCGCAGTCCAGCGCAACGCCATGGAGGCGTGGAGCGGCGAAGCCCGGTTTCTCGACCTGCTGCGCGCCGATCCCGAGGTGCGCGCGCACCTCTCGTACGACGAGGTGACCAGCCTCTTCGACCCCGCCTGGCACTTCAAGCACGTGGACACGATTTTCGCCCGGGTGTTCGGGGAAGGCGCGGTTTAACACCGCAACTTGCCTATCCTCCGACTTCAGTCGAGCCGCCGAACGCCCCTAATCCGCTCATCCCCGCGAAACAGGCTGTGTGAAAAGTCGAGGCTGTCACATTCCCGCGCAATTTTTCATCTCCTACGCGCCGCGCACGCGCGCCTTGCGAAACGATTTTCCGGTCTCACGGCAACT
>JAQGIW010000302.1 GCA_028290905.1 Caulobacteraceae bacterium
CCTGGCGCTGGTCTCGCTCCCGTCCAGCAGCCCCGCCTACACAGCCCCGTTCGATCGCAAGCAGGTGGCCTGGAGTGAGCTGGGGCGCCTTCTTCGCAGCGCGACTTGACAGGAGAGCCGCGCCGCCGCGGACCGGTGGGCGGCGCCGGCCGTCCGCGGGCGACCGATCAATTCCCCGCGGCGTCGAGGCTTGCGGTCTCCATGGCGCTGAGCCGGGAGGGACGGTCTTCGGCCCGGCGAAGAGGATGCCCCCAGAGGCGCCAGATCGACCAGGTCGCGCCGACCACGCAGCCGACGTTGATGACCGCCTCCATCTGCAGGCCGCTGTCGCCGAGGAGATTGGCGGGGGCGTAGAGGCCGTGCAGCAGATTGAAGGAAATGTCGATGAAGGCCAGGAAGCCGAGCGCTCCGCTCGCGACTAGGCCGAACAGGACCGCCTTCGCGTCGCGACCGATCAGATAGAAGGCCGCGAGCGCCGAGGTGACCGCGACGAGAAGGTCGGCGAGCGGAAAGGCCGACTCGAAGCCCATGTAGACCGTGGCGAGGCGAACCACGTCGGGGTTGGTCATGTTGTGCACGAACTTGGGCAGCGTCAGGTCGCTGTGAAAAAAGGCGATCCAATAGGCGCAGATCAACCCCGATCCGCCGATGGCCAGAACGGCGGCGTGGAGTCGGTCCATGATCGAGAGGCGCGGCACGTCCATCAAACTCCCATCGAGGCTTTCACGATCAGCCGGGCGAACAGGACGGTGAGAAGGGGCGTAAAACCCCAGGCCACGCCGACGAAGGCCGACTTGTCTATGGCCCGGCTTATGCCGAACAGCGGGCGATCCGACCATGACCAGGCGTGCAGCCAGTACTGGTTCAGGCCCTCGATCAGAATGCCAAGGACCGCCCCGACCATGAACAGCACGGGAAAAACCCCGCGCAGGGCGCCGTGTCCGCCGATGATCCAGCCGACGCCGTAGCCTTGGACGAGGCCAAAGACGACGACGATGTTGACCAGGAGGAATAGCGGAGACCTGTACGTCCAGACCTTGAACGCGCCCGCGATCGCCTCGACCAAGAGGCCGATCCCCAGGGCTGCGACGAGGCACGCGATTGGAAGGGGCACGGTCACTTCAAACTCAGGCGCGAAGGTCACGGGGGCCGCCAGCATAGCGCGCCGCCGAGCGTTTGACCTACGGAATCAGCACCGTCGCGCCGGTGGTCTCGCGGCTGTGGAGAGCTTCGTGGGCCTTGCGGGCTTCGGCCAGGGGGAAGCGCTGGTTGACGGTGATCTTCACGGCGCCGGAGGCGACGACGGCGAAGAGGTCCTCGGCGGTGTCGCGCAGTTCCTGGGGCGTGCGCGTATAGCTCGCCAGCGTCGGGCGGGTCAGGTAGAGCGAGCCCTTGGCCATGAGGACGCCCAGCTCGACCGGCGGCACGGGGCCCGATGAATTGCCGAAGCTGACCATCAGGCCGCGCACGGCCAGGCAGTCCAGCGACCCTGCGAAGGTGTCCTTGCCGATGGAGTCATAGACGACCGGCACGCCCGTCCCGCCGGTGAGTTCGCGCACCCTCTTGACCCAGTCCTCGGTGCGCGTGTTCAGCACGCGCGCGTAGCCGTTCTCCTTGGCCAGCGCGACCTTGTTCTCGTGGCCCACCGTGCCGATCACCGTGGCCCCCAGATGTCTGGCCCACTGGCCGGCGATCAGCCCGACGCCGCCGGCGGCGGAGTGGAAGAGGATCATCTCGCCGGATCTGACCTGATGGGTGCGCTTGAGCAGGTACTGGGCGGTCATGCCCTTGAGCAGGGCGGCCGCCGCGGTCTCGTCGCTGATAGCGGGCGGGATCTTCACCAGCCGGTCGGCGCGGACGTTATTGGCCTCGGCGTAAGCGCCCATCGCGCCGACATAGGCGACCCGGTCGCCGACCTTCACCTCCGTCACGCCGGGGCCGACCGCCTCGACGACGCCGGCCGCCTCGCTGCCGATCCCGGTCGGCAGGGGCAGCTTGTAGAGGCCCGAGCGGTGATAGGTGTCGATGAAATTGACGCCGACGACGGTGTGCTTCACCCGCACCTCGCCCGGGCCGGGCGGCGGCAGGTCGACGTCCACATATTCGAGGACCTCGGGTCCTCCCGTGCGGCTGATGCGGATCGCTTTCATGAACGCCTCCCGTGCTTTCCTGGCCCTTATCTAGTTCCAGGGCGCGGGCTACCAGTCCACATCTTCGATCACGATTGCAGGAGCGCGCGGGGAATGCCCGCACCCCGGGCTCAACCCGCGCTCAGGCCGCGTGGCCGTGGGCCGCGCCGGGCGGGAACTCGGCGCGCCAGCGCTCCAGCAGGGGCCGGTTGTCATGCTTGGACGGGTGGAAGTCGGCCTGGAACCAGTCGGCGTAGTGGCGCCAGCAGCGGCGGAACGGGCCCGGCCAGCCGAACAGGAACCACAGGATGCGCGCCCGGGCGAGCGACGGGCTCATGCCGTCGGCGGCCAGCAGCCGGGCGGCCGAGCGGGTGATCACGCCCACGAACAGGGCCGTGACGGAGCGCATGATGCGATTGCGCGCCTTCTGGCGCTGGCGCGGCGTCCAGTCCCGGGTGGCCTCGGCATAGACGTCGAAGGCGACCGACCGGTGCTCGGACTCCTCCACCGCGTGCCATTGCCAGAGCCGCGCCACGTCGCGGGGCGCGCCGGCCAGCAGCCGGTCGTCGCCGAGCAGCAGGTCGGCGATCAGGGCCGTGAAGTGCTCCAGGGCGATGGTGACGCTGAGCATGGCCATCGGCCCACGCTCGCGAACCCGCACCATCCTCTCGCGGATGCCCGCCTCGATGGCGTCCACCGGATAGCGATGGCGGTCGAGCAGTCCGTTGACCAGCCGGTGCTCGCGGGAGTGGACCGCCTCCTGGGAGATGAAGGCGCGGGCGTCCTCGAGCAGTCGGCCGGTGAGCTGGGGCCGGTACTCGCGCACCGCGTCCATGAAGAGACGCTCCGCCTCGGGAAAGGTCAGGGAAAAGGCGTTGAACACCGCCGTGCCCACCACGTCGCCGCCCAGCCAATTGTTCGTCCGGCCCCCGCCAATATCGAAGTGAAGGTCCCGGGGTGTTATCGTGACCGGCGGCCGCTCGTCGGCGACCACAGCCTTTTTCTGTCTATTCGGGGCGACCATGGTCTCCGAGAATCCGCCTTTTCCACCCTTCCATCATGATTGCGCCCCGGGGGTCAATGCTCATGCTTGTAGAAGGGTTTGACTTACCGTGCGGGAACGCCTGACCATACCTGCCTCAACGACGAAGAGAGCTACCATGCAACTGAATTCCTCGATATCTGCGGTAATTACCGGGGGCGCCTCCGGCTTGGGCCGGGCCACGGCCAAACTGCTCGCCTCGCACGGCGTGAAGGTGGCGATCTTCGATCTTCAGGAAGACCTCGGCGAGGCCCTGGCGTCGGAAATTGGCGGCGTCTTCTGCAAGGTCAACGTCACCTCGACCCCGGAGGTCGACGCCGCCTTCGCCAAGGCGCGCGCGGCGATCGGCCAGGAGCGCATCCTGGTCAACTGCGCCGGCATCGGCGGCGGCGCGGCGAGAACCGCCTCGCGCGACCGCCAGACCGGCGAGGTCAAGGAATATCCGCTGGAGAACTTCGAACGCATCATTCAGGTGAACCTGATCGGCACCTTCCGCTGTATCACCAAGAGCACGGCGGGGATGTTGACCCTCGAGCCGCTGCCGGACGGCGACCGCGGCGCCATCGTCAACACCGCCTCGGTGGCGGCCGAGGACGGCCAGATCGGCCAGGTCGCCTACACCGCCTCCAAGGCCGGCATCGTCGGCATGACCCTCGTCGTGGCCCGCGACCTCTCCGGCGAAGGCGTCCGCGTCAACACCATTCTTCCGGGCATTTTCGACACGCCGCTGCTGCAGCGCGCCTCGGAGGCGGTGAAGGCCGCCCTCTCCGCCCAGGTGCCGTTTCCCAAGCGCCTGGGGATGCCCGAGGAATTCGCCCAGCTCGCCCACACCATGATCACCAACAGCTATTTCAACGGCGAGGACGTGCGCCTCGACGGGGCGATCCGGATGGCGCCCCGCTAGACATCCCGCTATTGAACCGACGAAGTTAGGAAGGAACGCAGACCATGACCGACGCCCTGATCATCGACGCCGTGCGCACGCCCCGCGGCATCGGCAAATACCCCAAGGGCGCGCTCTCGCAGATCCATCCCCAGCGCCTCGGCTCGACCGTGCTGAAGGCCCTGGCCGAGCGCAACGGCATCAACACCGCCGAGGTCGACGACGTGATCTGGGGCACCAGCTCGCAGCGCGGGCCGCAGGGCTTCGACCTCGGTCGCATGTCCGCCCTGGACGCCGGCTATGACATCCGCGCCAGCGGCGTGACGCTGGACCGCTTCTGCGGCTCGGGCATCACCGCGGTCAATCTCGCCGCCTCGACGGTGATGTCCGGCATGGCCGACCTGGTGGTGGCCGGCGGTACGGAAATGATGTCGATGCCCAACCGCCGCAGCGCCGAGGACGGGCCGCCGCTCTTCGACGCCGGCAACCTGCACCTCCGCGAGATGCACCCCCAGACCAACCAGGGCGTGTGCGCCGACGCCATCGCCACCCTCGAGGGCATCACCCGCGCCGACGTCGACGCCCTGGCCCTGGAGAGCCAGCGCCGCGCGGCGGTGGCCATCGATGAGGGCCGGTTCTCCAAGAGCCTGGTCACCGTCTACAGGGACGACGGCACGGTGGCGCTGGATCGCGAGGAGTTCCCGCGGCCCCAGACCACGCTCGAGGGCCTGTCATCCCTGAAGCCGTCGTTCGAGGCCCTGGCCGACGTGCCGCTGAACGACGAGGGGCTGACCTTCCGCAGCCTGATCCTCCAGAAGTACCCGGACCTGAAGATCGAGCACATCCACCACGCCGGCAATTCGTCGGGGGTCGTGGACGGCTCGGCCGCCCTGCTGCTGGCCTCGCCGGAATACGCCAGGTCCCATGGGATGAAGCCTCGCGCCCGGGTGGTGGCGACGGCCAACCAGGGCGACTGCCCGACCCTGATGCTCAACGCCCCGGTCCCCGCGGCCCGGCGGGTGCTGGCCCGCGCCGGACTCACCGTCGACGACATCGATCTCTGGGAAGTCAACGAGGCCTTCGCGGTGGTGGCCGAGAAGTTCATCCGCGACCTGGGGCTCGACCGCGACAAGGTCAACGTCAACGGCGGCGCCATGGCGCTCGGCCATCCCATCGGGGCCACCGGCTCGATGCTGATCGGCACGATGCTCGACGAGCTGGAGCGCCGCGACCTCAAGCGCGGCCTGATCACCATGTGCGCCGGCGGCGGCATGGCCCCCGCCATCATTATCGAGCGGGTTCAGTAGGGAAGAGCGCGGCTCTCCTCCCCCACTGGGGGAGGGGGACCCCGAAGGGGTGGAGG
>JAQGIW010000019.1 GCA_028290905.1 Caulobacteraceae bacterium
AGGCTGAAGATCTTGTCCTCGTTCACCGCCGAGGCGGTCTCGGGCCCGGTGTCGCGGCGCGTCACGTCCACCAGCACCGAGCCGTCCTCGTCGCTGAGGCTCAGGGTCAGGACGTGGCTGCCGAACACCAGCACCGGCTTGTCGGCGAGGTTCAGCTCGGCGCGGCTGGTGAACTTGGTCCCCACCTCGAAGGGTTCGGAGCCGAGGGACTCGACCAGCACCCGCCCGGGGCCGGTCCGGCGGATGCGGGCGTGGCGCAGGCTCACGGCCAGGTCGGCCAGGCGGACGTCGCAGTCTGCCCCGCGGCCGACCACCACCTCGTCGGCCTCGACGATCTGCGGGCGGTGGACGATATTCTCGCCGGTGGCGCTGCGCGTGATGGTCCGGATGGCGAAAGTCACGCGTCGCGCCTCACCAGTAGAAGAAGACGCTGACGATGTGCGCGGTCAGCGCGGCCAGCAGGGCGAAGGTGACCGGCACGTGCACATAGAGCCAGACCTCCAGGATGGTCTTGATGCGGATGTGCCGCCGCGCCTGGGCCAGGGTCTCCTGCTTGCGCTTCAACAGCGAGTCGATCTGGTCGAGCGACGGATTCGCGGGTCCCGACCGCCGGGTTCGCGCCAGTTCCTCGACGGCCCGGCGGGTCTTGCAGCCGGAATAGTCACCGGTCAGCCGGCTCCACAGCGAACCGCCGATGTCGGTCTGCTCGGTGGAGAGCCGCACCAGGTCGGCCTCGGCCCGGTCGAGCGGCTGGGCGGCGTCGCGAAGCTGGGAGTCGAGGGAGCGGATGGTCTCCAGCCACTGCCTCTGGGTGGTCTCGCCCCGGTTCGCGCTCAGCCGCTCGGGGAGAACCGCATAGGCCGCCGCCCCGAACATGCCCGAGACGATGACCAGCACCATCAGGGCATAGGCCAGGGTGTGGACATTCCAGCCGAAGTGGAACCCCGCGTGCAGCGTGCCGATCACCAGCAGGGAGAGACCCAGGTAGACGTGGGCCGACAGCCACGCCTTCAGCGAATAGACCCCGGTAGTGATCGCCCGCTTGCGGATGCCGAACAGCGCCAGCCAGACGATCAGCAGCGCGCCGATCGTCCCCAGGGTGTAGCCGTACATCGTGCCGCCGCGCGGCCGCGGCTCGGCGTCGATCATCAGGTAGCCGGCGATGGAGACGGCGCACAGCGCCAGGGCGATCCACAGCCAGCGGAAATTGCCGTCGCGCAGGAAGCCCTCGTGCTTGCGCACGTCCGAGCGATCGACCTGTCGGACCCCCCCGGCCATGGTCAACCTCGTCCGCGATCCAGCAGCGCCACCGAGAGGAAGTTCTCTGGCGAGACGCGGATCGCCGCCCCGGTCGGGCAGGCCCGCACGCAGGCCGGACCTCCCTTGATGCCTGAGCACATGTCGCACTTGATCGCCTGCTTGTGCGAGCCGTCGCCGTGCTTGGCGTTGGCCTCCTTCCAGGCCTTGTCCGGCTCTCCCGGGCCGGGTCCCATGCCGAACAGCAGCCAGGGAACCAGGCCAGGCTTCTTCGGCGGAGGCTTGTCCATGCGGATCACGCCGTAGGGGCAGAAGCGCTGGCAGTTGCCACAGCCGATGCAGGTGTTGTCGATGAACACCTCGCCGTCGGGACCGCGATGGATCGCGTTGGGCGGGCAGTCGGTCATGCAATGCGGGTGTTCGCAGTGCCGGCATGAGGTCGGCACGTGCAGGTGGGCGTAGGTCCGCCCCGCTTCCCGGTCGAGCCGCGAGAGGCCGTCGTGGGCGTCGGCGCAGGCCTTTTCGCAATTGTCGCAGCCGACGCACAGCTTCTCGTCGATCAGCAGCACGTCCGTCGCCTCGCCCACCCCCTGGTCGACCAGGAACTTGGCCACCGAGGTGTAGTAGTCGAGCACGCCGCTGAAGTTGTCCTTCTCCTTGTCGATGAACTCGCCGATACGGCGACGGGCCGACATGTCGGAGCGCAGCCGTGCGACCAACTCGGGCTTGCGGTTCAGGAGCAAGCGGAAGGTGTCGCCGTCGAGCTTGATGACGTCCGAACGGATCGCCGCCCGCACCGTGGCCGAGCGCCGGCCGCCCTCCACCAGGGCCATTTCACCGGCCCACTGGCCCGCCGGGATGTAGTTCAGGAACACCGGCTTGCCGGCGATCTCGCGCTCCACCACCATGCTGCCGCGCCGCACGATGAAGATGTCGTAGCTCTCGTCGCCTTCCTTGATGATCGCCTCGCCGGGCTTGACCTCCTTGACCTCGGCCTTGGCCAGCACGCCCGCCACGTCGGCGGCCGACAGGCCCGAGCCGAAGATCTGCAGCACGGTGCGCTCGGTGGTGATCCGGTGGACGGTGTCGCGCGCCTCCTTCGAGGTGGCCATCAGCTTCAGCGCCGCGGTGCGAGGGATTTCCACCGCGATGCAGTCTTCCGCCGCCCGGATCGTCGCTCCGCGCCGCCGCCCGGAGATCAGGCCCACCTCGCCGAAGATCGATCCGGCGCCGATCGGCACGGTGATGGCGGGGTTGGCTGGATTGATCTCCACCTTCACCGATCCCGAGGCGACGCCGAACAAGGACGATCCGATGGCGTGGCGCTCGAAGATCACCTGGTTGGCGCGATAGAAGTGGACCTCCGCGCCCATCAGGAATTCGCGCATCTGCAGCGGCGAGAGGCCGTTGAGGATCTCCACCTTCTCCCGCAGGAGCTCGAGCCAGTCCGCCACCGACCGGCCGCCCGGCAGCTCGGCCAGCTTCTTGGCCAGGATCGGCTCGTCGGCGGGGGCCAGGGTGAGGTTGCCGTTGATGAACTCGACCACGTCGTGGCCCTGGTTCATGCAGTGCTTGATCAGCGGATAGCCGGCCAGGGCGCCGATGACATAGATGCCTTCCTTGGTAGTCTCGAAGGTCGGCGAGAGCTTGGGGCAGGCGTCGTTGTTGGCGCTGGTGAACTCGATGCCGAACGATTCAACCTGCTTGCGCGGCGCGGAGGCGCCCAGGCGGGCGATGATCCGGTCGCACTTCAGCCGCAGCTCGCCGTCCGGGACCTCCAGGGTGATGAACCCCGGTTCGACCTTGGAGGGCGAGGCCTCGGTGTAGGTCGACACCCGCCCGGCGTCGCGGGCGTTCATCAGGTTGGAGACGTTGGCGTCCTTGGCGCGGCTGAAGTCGGCCGAGCGGTTGACGATGCTGACGACGTTGGCCTGGGCCGGATCGGCGGCGAGGCCCAGGGCATTCTCGATTCCGGCGTCGCCCGCTCCGATGATGAAGATATGCTCGTCGATATAGGCCGTCGGGTCGTCCAGCTGGTATTGGACGTGCGGCAGGTCGCCGCCCGGGCAGCGCATCAGGTTGGGGTTGCCTTGGAGCCCGATGGCCAGGACCACGGTCTCCGCCTGCACCGTGTCCCCATTGGTGAGGGTGAGGGTGAAATCGCCCTTCTCGCCGGCGATCGACTTGACGTCGGCGTTGTAGCGGACGGTGGCCTTGGCCTCGGCGATGCCCCCGTTCCAGGTCTCGAGGATGTTCTCGCGATACCCGGCGTCGAAATTCAGGTCGGCGCGTAGAACCAACTGGGCCGGAGTCGCCATCACGTACTTGCCGCGCTGGTAGCGAAAGATGGTGTCGGAGAGGTGGTCGGTCTTCTCGAGCAGGATATGGCTGACGCCGATCGACGCGGCATGGGCAGCGGCGCTCAGGCCCGCCGGGCCGGAGCCCACAATGGCGATCCGGTACTTCTCCCCCATCGACACCCCCCAACCCGATTTACGCTTCGAGTTCCACCACCGGGCCGCTAGACTGCGGCGGGCAGACTATGAGGGTTTTGTAGATCATGACAGCCGAAATCGGCCAGTTCGCGTTGATTCTCGCGCTCGTCCTTTCGGCCGTACAGGCCCTCGCGCCACTGGCGGGCGCCTGGCGATCCGACCCGATGCTGATGGCCGTGGGCCGGTCGGCCGCGCTGCTGCAGCTGCTGTTCGTGGGCGTGGCCTTCGTCAGCCTGGCGGCCTGCTACGTGCAGAACGACTTCTCCGTCGCCCTGGTGGCGCAGCACAGCAACCTCTCCCAGCCGCTGATCTACCGGATCGGCGCGACCTGGGGCAGCCACGAGGGCTCGATGTTGCTGTGGGTGCTGATCCTCGCGATCTATGGCGCGGCGGTGGCGATTTTCGGCGGCTCCCTGCGGGACACCCTGCAGGCCCGGGTGCTGGCCGTGCAGGGCATGGTCGGCGCCGCCTTCCTGGGCTTCCTGCTCTTCACCTCCAACCCCTTCACCCGGCTCTTCCCGTCCCCGCCGGACGGCGCAGAACTCAATCCCGTACTTCAGGACCCCGGCCTCGTCTTCCACCCGCCCGTCCTCTACATGGGCTACGTCGGGCTCTCGATGGCCTTCTCGTTCGGGGTCGCCGCCCTGATCGAGGGGAGGGTGGACGTCGGCTGGGCCCGCTGGGTGCGTCCCTGGGTGCTGACCGCCTGGCTCTTTCTCACCGTCGGCATCACCATGGGGAGCCTCTGGGCTTATTATACTCTCGGCTGGGGTGGCTGGTGGTTCTGGGATCCGGTGGAGAACGCCTCCCTGATGCCCTGGCTGCTGGCCACCGCCCTGCTGCACTCGTCCCTGGTGCTCGAGCGCCGCGGCGCCCTCGTCAGCTGGACGATCCTGCTCGCCATCCTCGCCTTTTCCCTGAGCCTGGTGGGGACCTTCCTGGTCCGCTCGGGCGTGCTGACCAGCGTCCACGCCTTCGCCCTCGATGCGCGACGCGGCGTCTACATTCTCGGCATCATCGCGGTGATGACGGGCACGTCCCTGGCCCTCTTCGCCTGGCGCGCGCCCAGCCTGAAGACCGGCTCCCTCTTCGCGCCCCTGTCGCGGGAATACGCCATCACGGTCAACAACCTCTTCCTGCTCGCCGCCACCGCCACGGTCTTCCTGGGCACCTTCTATCCGGTGTTCATGGACGTGCTGCACGGCGACAAGATCTCCGTGGGGCCGCCCTACTATCGCATGACCTTCGTCCCGATCTTCATGCTGCTGTTCCTCCTGGTCAGCTTCGGCCCGATGCTGAACTGGAAGCGTGACGAGATGAGCCGGCTCCTCGCCCGCGTGCGCTGGCCGGCCGCCCTCGCCGGCGGCGTCCTGATCGCCTCGGCCATCGTCTTCGGTGTCGGCCATATCGTTTCGATCCTGGCCCTGGCGCTCGGCGCGTGGCTGATCGCCGGCGCGGCCCTCGTCCTGGCGCGCCGCTGGCGCCTGGGCGAGCTTTCGCTGGCCGACAGCATGGATCTGGCGCGAGCCACGCCCCTGGCGGTCATCGGCCTCGTCGTCGCTCACGCGGGCCTGGGCATCACCACCATCGGCATCGCCTCGGTCTCGGCCTGGCAGACCAACAAGGTGCTGTCGATGTCGCCGGGCCAGAGCGTGAAGCTGGGGGGGAACACCATCACCATGATGGCCGTCCAGCCGATCGTCGGACCCAACTACGAAGCCAACCAGGCCCGGTTCGAGGTCGCCGGCCCGTTCGGCGTGCGCACCCTCGTCTCCGAGCGCCGCCTGTTTCCCGCCAGCCAGACCACCACGACCGATGCGGGGATCAACTGGGGCTTCTTCGGCAACATCTACATCTCGGTCGCCGACCCGAACCCCGACGGGGGCCTGACGGTGCGGATGTGGAACCATCCCTTTGTCGACTGGATCTGGGCCGGCGGCCTGCTGATGGCCTTCGGCGGCGCGGTGTCCCTCGCTGATCGCAGCCTCAGGGTGGCCAAGGTGGAACGGCGCGTGGTCAAGCCCCGGGCTTCTGGGCCGCGAGGCGTCGGGCCTCCAATCGCCGAACCCCCGATTCCTGAACCTGGTGTCGCGTCGGCGGAGGCGGCGGCGTCGTGAAGCGGCTGATCTTCCTCGCGCCGATCGCCTTCTTCGGCCTGCTGATCGCCGCCTTCGCCGCCGGCCTCGGCCGCGACCCGACCAAGCTGCCCTCGACCCTGATCGACAAGCCCCTGCCGTCGTTCGACCTCCCCGCCGTGCGCCCCGGCGACGCCGGCCTGAAGTCCTCCGACGGGGCCGGACAGCCTCACCTGCTCAACGTCTTCGCCTCCTGGTGCGTTTCCTGTCGCGTCGAGCATCCGGTGCTCCTCCAGCTCAAGGCCCAGGGCGTCCCCATCGACGGCCTGGACTGGAAGGACGAGCCCACGGATGGGGCGAAGTACCTCGTCGACCAGGGTGATCCCTACCGCCTGGCCGGCAACGACAGGACCGGGCGCGCCGGCATCGACCTCGGCGTCGCCGGGGTGCCGGAGACCTTCGTCGTCGATAGCCGCGGACGCGTTCGCTACAAGGTGATCGGGCCGATTTCACCCGAGGAGTGGGCCGGCGCGATCAAGCCGCTGATGGAGAGGCTCCGGGCCCAAGGATGAGGCGTTCCGTTATCGCCCTGCTGGCGGTTCTGGCCCTGGCCGGGCCGGCCCGCGCCGTCCTGCCCGGCGAGCAGCTGGCCGATCCCAGGCTGGAGGCCCGGGCTCGCGCCATCGGCGCCCACCTCCGCTGCCTCGTCTGCCAGAACCAGTCAATCGATGACTCCGACGCGGCGCTCGCCGGCGACCTTCGCGTCATCCTGCGCGAGCGCCTGCTCGCCGGCGACACCGATCGCCAGGCCGTCGATTTCATCGTCAAGCGCTACGGCCACTATGTGCTGCTGAAGCCGCCCTTCGAGCCCGAGACCCTGCTGCTGTGGCTCGGCCCCGCGCTGGTGCTGGTGGGCGGCGGCGTCTGGGTGGCGCTGATGGCCAAGGCGCGCTCCGGCCCCATCGCGCCCACGCCGGCCCTCACCCCCGAAGAGCGCGAACAACTCGCCCAAAGACTGGACGCCGAAAGCGCTTCATGAATCTCGCCTGGATAGCCTTCACCCTGATGGTCGCCGTCGCCGCCGTCGGGATCACCATTCCGCTCGTCCGCCGCTATGACGCCCGCCGCGCCCCGCCCAAGGAGAACGAGGCCCTGGTCCGCGAGCTGGCGGAGCTCGACGGCCAGGCCGCCGCAGAGGGCCTGCCCGCCGCCGACGCCGAGAGCCTGCGCACCGACACCATCCGCCGCTTCCTGACCGACACCCCCGCCGACACCGCCGCACCCAGGCCGCTGGGCGGACGCGGGGTACTGGCCCTCGCCCTGGGGTTGGCGGCCATCGTCGCCATCGGCGCGACGCTGCTCTACACGAAGATCGGACGCCCGGACCTGGTTACGGCCTCCGCCGGCGGGACGTCCCAGGCGAGCGCCGATGCGCAAGGCGCCGAGCCCGGTCATGTCGCCAGCATGGTCGCCCAGCTTGAAGCCAAGATGCGCCAGAACCCGGGCGATCCGGAAGGCTGGCGCATGCTCGGCTGGTCCTACATGCAAACGGGCCGCTTCGCCGACGCCGCCGTCGCCTACGGCAAGGCCTCGGCCCTGGATCCGGCCAACGCCGATTATCAATCTGCCCGTGGCGAGGCCCTGGTGCGGTCCGCCGACGGCCATGTGACGCCCGAGGCGCGAGCCGCATTCACCCTGGCGGTGAAGGGCGATCCCGCCGACCCCCGCGCCCGCTACTTCCTCGCCGCCGCCAAGGATCAGGACGGCGACCACGCCGGCGCCATGGCCGACTGGATCGCGCTCCTCAAGAGCGCCCCGCCCGGCGCCCCCTGGGCGCCCGAGGTGCGCGGCTTCGTCATCCGCATCGCCGCTGCCCGCGGCGAGGACGTCTCCGGCAAGCTGCCCCCGCTCCCGCCCCCCGCGCCCGGCGAAGCCCAGGCGGCGGCGGGCGCGCCGGCCGCGGGCGGTGCGACACCTGACCAGGTCGCCGCCGTCCGGCAGATGCCGCCGGCTCAACAGCAGGCCATGATCCATAACATGGTCGACGGGCTCGCCGCGCGCCTGAGGGCCAACCCCAACGACCCCGACGGCTGGGTTGAACTGATGCGCGCCCGCATGGTGCTAGGCGACCCCGCCGCCGCCCAGGCCGCCTACCGCGACGCCCGCAAAGCCTTCGCCGCGACGCCGGATCGGCTGACTATGGTCTCGCAAGCCGCCAGGCAACTCGGCGTCCCCGGCGCGTAGCCACCGGACCGCGGGCGTCCCGCCCGCTCTTCTTCGTTTCCGCCAGCCGGGCGCCTTTCATGTAGCACGGAGTCGTGCTACATATTCACAAATGAGTCGCCCCCCCACCGAAAGGACGCTGCCCCTGCGCGAGGCGAACCAATCGTTCGCCCGTATCGTCCGCGAAGTCGAAGCCGGCGCGGCTTTCACGATCACGCGCAACGGCGCGCCCGTCGCGCGTCTCGTCCCTGTCGCGGGTGCGCCCCGCCGCCTGACGCCGGAGCAGGAAGCGGCGCTGGCTCGCACGCGGGCGCGGATGGCGGCTGGCTGGCCTCTCGCGGCGGGCCCGCTCGACCGCGACGCGATCCATGAGCGCTGAACCCTTCAGCCTCGACACCAACATCCTCGTCTACGCGCTCGACAGCGCCGCCGGCGCCAGACACACGCTTGCCGCCGAGATCATCGCTCGCGCGGCAACGTGCGACTGTCGCCTGACCCTTCAGTCACTGAGTGAGTTCTATGTCGTCGTGACCCGCAAGGGGATCGTCCCGAAGACGGAGGCGGCGGCCCAGGTCGAAGACTGGCTCCTGCTCTTCCCGACGCTCGCGCCGACCCCGGCTGCCGTTCGCGCCGCCCTGGGCCACGCCTCCGCCGGTCGCGCGAGCTACTGGGACGCACTTCTGGTCGCGACGGCGGGCGAGGGGGGCTGCGAAATCGTTCTTTCGGAAGACATGGCGGGCGGCGGACGGCTCGGCTCCGTCACCGTCTTCAATCCGTTCGATGGAGTAGCATTGACGGACCGGGTTGAAAGACTGCTGGTCGCCTAGAGCGCTTCCCGCCGAAGTGGGTACTGGTTCGGCGATCAGGAAGCGCTCCAAATGTTTGATTCTAGAGCAAATCATCTCGGATCAGGTGATTCCACCTGATCCGAGTTTGCTCTAGGGCCGCTCGGGGCAGGGCGGCGCGGGGGTCTTCCGAAATGCTGCATTGCCAACGGTCATAGCCGTGGCAATCTCCAGGGCTGGAAGCGCCCGCGCGAACGCTGGAAACCATGCACGGAATCCGTTTGGCCCTTGTCGTCGTCGTTTCGACGCTCGTTGCGTGTTCAGCGAAGCCTGAACGGGCGGCCGAGGGCCGTCAAACCCCGACAGAGACCGAAACGCCCTATGAAGATCTGCGCGGGAACTCGGGCTGCTCGCAGAACTGCTCCGGTCATGAGGCGGGCTATCGGTGGGGGGAGACCCACGACATATTGACCTCCGAAGAGTGCGGCGGCGGGGATGAGTCATTCAAGGAAGGGTGTCGGTCCTATGTCGAGGACCAGGCGGCCAAAGCCGTCGCAAGGTGACCCTCCGCTCGAGCGCCGCCCGGAGCGCGGGCTTCCAGCCCGCTCTCCTTGCTTTCAAGCCGCTTGGGCCACGCCGACAAGGGCGGCCTGAAGGACCGCGCTCCGAACCGCCCCGGGCGCCCGGTGTTAGGGTCGACCATATGCTCATCCACTAGAGCGCGTTCCGAAAAGTGAGAACCGGTTTTCGGATAAAACGCGCGCCAAAACAAAAGACTAGAGTTGCGATCTGATTCCATCAGATCGCAACTCGTTCTAGCGGGCCAAGTGGCTCTTGCCGCTCAATTTGACTGACAGGTCCTGGATCGACATCGCTGGGAAGGTGGTGAAGGTCGCGGTCTTGCGCGCACCAAGATCGATGGAAAGGTGCGCCACCGTTTCATTGTCGGGCGCCTCGATGATGTTGAGGAAATCATAAGCGCCGAGTAACGCATATTGGGCGATAAGCTTGCAGCCGAGCGCCTCGATCTCGGAATTGACGGCGGTAAGTCGATCCGGGTTCTTGTGGAGGGTTTCTCGACCTTCCGGCGTCAATGTGGTGAGGAGCACATAGGTAGGCATTGGGCGTCTCCTACTTGTGTTTGCCTGCGGAGACAGTGCGTGAGGCATCGCCTCGCAGCGCACCAATACGCCGATGGGCGCCGAAGTGCCACCCCAAGCCTGATGAAGCAACGCAAGTTTGGCCTCTCGCGTGTGGCTCGGCTTTGTGGGCGCCGCGTTGTAACCCTCGTCGGAAATGGAGAGCCCGGGCCGCCGCTCACCAGACTTCGCTTCAGCGGGGCTCGTCTTCCAGGAGCCCCGGCGGGGGCTCGACGTCGGCCATCGCGGCCACGAGATCCTTGACGTCGTGGCGCCGGCGACGCAGCACGATGGCGTCGTGCTCGGCCGTCATTTCCACCGCCGAGCCCTCCCGCAGGCCTATGGAGGCGGCGACTTCCTTTGGAACCCGTACCGCTAGGCTATTGCCCCAGCGGACGATGGAAGCGCGCATGTGATCAACCCCCTCTGGCGATACAATGTATATCCGGCTGCGAGATCGCAAGCTTTGAGGCGATCCCGGAGGGCCGCTAATGGTGGCAGGGCGGATTGCGGGCTGCGGCGCTCGGCCCAAGCTGCGACCGAGATCGTCAAAGGCAAAGCTCCTGCTTCGCAACAGGCCGCGCTGCGGCCGACGGCCCGACGACCTCACATTTCGCCAGCGCCAGGAAGGCGGCTTCCGGCATCGGTTCCCCATAGAAGAGACCCTGGCCCATCGGGCAGTTCAAATCGCGCAAAACCTCCGCCTCCGCCGCGGTGTCAACGCCTCTAGCGATCACGTCGACGCCCAACGCTTCGCCGAGGCGGATAACGGATTCGACCGCCACGCGCTGGAAACGGTTCTCCCGCAAGCCCCTGACGAAGCCGCCATGGATCTTGATCTCCGAGGCGGGCAACCGGCGCAAGTATTCAACCGAAGCGAAGTGGGGTCCGAAATTCTCGATCGAGACGCCAAACCCCATATCGCGGATCTGCTCGAGCATGGGGACGATCTCCGCCGCCCTTTGGACGAACACATCTTGGGTGAGCCCCAGCGTAAACCAGGCAGGTTCGATTCCGAACTCGTGGGTGATCTCCTGCAAGCGGCGGAGCAGGTCGAAGCGCTCGAGGTCTATGGCCGAGACCCAGAAGGCCATCGGCAGCGGCTTCCCGCGGCCCTGGTTGAAGCGGGTGGCGAACGCCGCGATGTTGCGCAGGTACCACTGGCTGATCGGGAGGGCGAGCCCCGTCTCGTACGCCAGCGAGGTGAGCGATTTCTTGCTGAAGGTCGGGTGGGGCCAGCGGACATAACCCTCCGCGCCGACCAGTCTGCCGGTCGCGAGTTCGACCTTGGGCTGAAAGTGAAGCCGAAATTCCTGGTTGGCGATGGCGCGCTGCAACTCGCTGGTCACGCGCCGGCGCATCTCCAATTGGATGTGGGTGGTCTGTTCGTATTCCATCACCCGCCGCCCGGAGCGCTTCGCCTCGTGGAGCGCGGCAGCACCTTCACGCAACAGGCGCAGCGCCTCAGGTTGCATTGCGCCCAGAGTGTAACCGATGGCGAAGCGGACGTTGAGCATCGCAATGGGCAGGGTGTAGGGCGCCTCCAGGGCTTCATGCATCTCCTCGACAATCGCCTTGGCGGCTGCGGGGTCCGGCAGGCGAACGGTGATCGCGAATTCGTCCGCGCCGACGCGGCCGATCAAGGCGCCCGGAAGTCGCCGAAGGCGGTCGGCGATCTCCAGCAGGAGGGCGTCGCCCGTATTGTAGCCGAAGCTCGTGTTGAGCTGGTGAAAGTCGATGATATCGGCTTTCACCAACAGGAACGCGCTGTCGCCCGAGGCGTCGATCAAGGCTTGCAGCTGCGACTTGTAGCTCGTGCGATCGAAGAGACCCGTCATCGAATCACGCAAGGCCGTGTCGCCGAGGTGAGTGACGAGAGACTTCTTATCCGTCACGTCCCGCATCACGCAGAAGTAGTGCGTGGCCCTGTGGCGGCAATCGAAGATAGGCGCAACCCGAAGTTCGTTCCAGAACAGGGAGCCGTCCTTACGGTAGTTGCGGAGGGTGACTTGCGCCTTCCCACGATTGCGCACGGCTTCGACCAAGGTGGCGAGCTCAGGCTGCGAGTCATCGCTCCCCAACAGGTAGCGAGGGCTTTTGCCGACGGCCTCTTGCGCCGAATAGCCCGTGATGTGTTCGAAGGCTGTGTTCACGTAGACCAAAGGCAAGTTCGGCTGGGCGAGGTCCACCACCAGGACACCGTCTTGCGACAGGGCCGCTAGGCGGACCCAGGGCATTTTTTGGTATTCGCGACGGCCGGTTAGGCACGGCCACTCAACAGCGCCGCTCCCCCGCGGGTTGAGCGGCGCAACCGGTGCGGTCAGAATCTTACTGAGAAAATTGATAACTTGCCTCTCCCTCGTTCATAGTATTCATTGAAGTTGACCATGATGAATCTAGGTAACTCTGCGTAAAAATGTTGAGCGATGCGCTAAATCTCTTCAATGTCTATCATGCTTCCCTGCGCTGGACATGTGACATTTGGTCCGAAGGGGTGGGGGCTGGCGCCATTTCAATCGGTATTTAAGTCATATCTGTATCCATTAAACCCCGCTCGACTCTCCCCCGAGCTCGTATAGAATGGACGCAAGTTTATATAATGGTGACCCGCATGGCGCTCAGCCTGAAAGACCCCGAAACCGATAGTCTCGCGCGGCAGGTCGCCAGCCTGACCGGCGAGACCCTGACGCAAGCGGTGCGCACCGCGCTGGCGGAACGGCTGAGGCGGGAGCGACTGAAGCGGGGCCAGGCCCCCGATCTGGAAGCGGAGATCGACGCGATCGTCAAACGCGTCGCCGCCCTGCCGGTGCTCGACGACCGAAGCGCCGATGAGATCATCGGGTACGACGAGAACGGCCTACCTTCCTGATGGTGATCGACAGCTCGGCTTTCCTCGCCATCCTGCTCGACGAGCCGGAGCGACCGGCGTTCACGTCGGCTATCGCCGCCGACCCCGTCCGGCTCGCGAGCGCCGCGACGCTGTTGGAGACGTCGATCGTGTCCCTTGGCCGGGTCGGCGAGGCGGGCCTGTCAGAGCTGCGTAGCCTGTTCACGACAATCGGCGTCGAGACGACTCCGTTCGGACCCGATCACATCGAGGTCGCGATCGACGCCTTCCGCCGCTTCGGCAAGGGGCGGCATCCGGCGGGTCTCAACTTCGGTGACTGCTTCTCCTACGCCCTGGCCAAGGCGACCGGCGAGCCGTTGTTGTTCAAGGGCGACGACTTCTCCCAGACCGATATCCAGCGAGCCGTGTGACGACGGGGGCGCGACTTGCGCGGTCCGTTCGACATCAAGATCGTCGCCGCTCCTTGCGGTCGTCTTTGCAATATGCTATATAAACGTCGCGAATGCTGCGGCGAGGGCGAAGGGCCGGCTTGAAACCCGCGCTCCGGGATCACGTCATCGCGAACGATATGGAAACGACGAAAATGATCGCGGAAAATAGGTTCGGTGACGGTTTTGGTGTCCGGTGGGATCGGGCGGTTTCCGGAAATACCGCCCGTTGCGCGCCCGAAACCGCCAAATACCGCCCAAAACCGCCCTGTTTTCCCCCGTTCGCCTATTCCGGCTGCATGCCCACCATCACCGCGTTCGGCGTGCCGCATTTGGCGTCGGCGCCGGTCTGGCTGTTGCGGCAGACCATCTTCATCGGCTTGGCGGGGGCCGGCGCGGGGGCTGGTTGAGCGGCGGCGGCGGGGGCCGGGGGCGGCGCCGGTTCGGCCGGCTTGGAACAGGCGCCCAGGGCGGCCAGGGCCAGGAAGGAAAGGGCCGCGAAGGGCAGGGGGGTACGGATCATGGTCTACCTATGTTGCAAGCGCGAACGCCTAGCGATCCGCCCGCGTCCGCGCAAGGCGTCCCAGGTCATCCAACCGCATCTACGGTCATCTACGGTCATCTGCCGGCGTCTCTGTCGCGCCCCGTCGCGTTGACGGGCGCGGGCGCGGGTGACATGAATCCTCGGGTCGCGGGGGCGTCCTTCACCGTCGCCGTTCGCGCTTGTTTCAGGAGCTGCCGGTGAGCCGCTTGTCCCTCGTTTCGCGCGGCGCCTTCCCGCTCTCCGCCGCCCTGTTCGTCGCCCCCAGGGCCGCCGCCCAGACCGTCCAGTCCGACCCGGCCGGCTCGGGCCCGCTGCTGGGCGCCCTGCAGTGGGTGGAGGGGACGCTGCTCGGCAACCTCGCCACCACCGCCGCCGTGATCGCTGTCGCCGTCGTCGGCCTGATGATGCTGACCGGCCGCATCGAGTGGCGTCGCGGGGTCACCGTGGTGGTGGGCGCCTTCATCGTCTTCGGAGCCGTCGCCATCGTCGCGGGCATGCGCAGCATGGCGACGGGGCTGCGCTAGCGCCTTGACCGCCCCCCTGGCCTCGGACCCGGTCTGCACGGCCCTGACCCGCCCGCAGATGTTCGCCGGCGTCACCTACAGCTACGCCGTCTTCAACCTGATCGTGACGGTCGAGGCCTTCCTGATCTCCAAGTCGTTCTGGGCCCTGCTGATCGCGCCGGCGGTCCACGCCGTCGGCTACCTCGGCTGCCTCACCGAGCCACGTTTCTTTGATCTATGGATCACCCGCGCCAGCCGATGCCCCAGGGTGCGCAACCACCGCTTCTGGCGCGCCAACTCATACCGGCCCTGAGCACGACCAGGATGAGCGCCTCCTACCGCACCGCGGATTTCCACCGGAAGCTGGCGTCCCGGGAGGCGCCGATCGGCGACCGCCTGCCCTATGCCCGCCACCTCGACGAGGCGACGATCCAGACCCGTGACGGCCTCCTGATCCAGGTCATCAAGCTCGACGGCTTCCCGTTCGAGACGGTGGACAGCGAGGAGCTCAACTACCGCAAGCAGGTGCGCGAGCAGCTCTACCGCGGGGCCGCCAATTCTCGTCTGGCCCTCTATCACCACATCGTCCGCCGGCGGGTGACGCCGGAGCTGTCGGCCGAGTTCGACGACCCGTTCTGCCGGCGCCTCGATGGACTCTGGCGCGACACGCTGGCCGAGCGCCGGCTGTTCGTGAACGAGCTCTTCCTGACCCTGGTCCGCCGCCCGCTGCAGGGCAACGCCGGCCTGGCGGAACGCCTGTTCCGCTCCGCCGCCCGCGACGCCGGGACCCTCGTCCAGGACCTGCGGGCGCTGCACGCCACCCGCGAGACCTTCATGGCCGCCCTCGCGCCCTACGGCGCGCGGCTGCTGACCACCTATTCCGGCCGCCACGGCCTCTGCTCCGAGCCCTGCGCCTTCCTCGCCTCCCTGGTGACCGGCGAGACCCGGCCGGTCCTCGCGCCCAGCGGCGATATCGGCCAGGGCCTCCCCGACCGCCGCCTGACCTTCGGCCTGGACGCCATGGAGTTCGCCGCCGCCGGCGCGAGGCCGGCCACCTACGCCGCGGCGATCTCGATCAAGGACTATCCGCTGCGCTCCTCGCCCGGCATGCTCGACGGGGTCGCGCGCCTGCCCTTCGAGATGGTGCTGACCCAGAGCTTCGCCTTCATCGACCGCCAGGCGACCCTCGACCGCATGAGCCTGGCCCTGCGCCGCCTGCGCGCCGCGGACGACGTGGCGATCAGCGCGCGCGAAGAGCTCACCGCCGCCCGCGACCAGATGGCCGCCGGCCGCGCCGCCTACGGCGAGCACCATCTGTCGATCCTGGTGAAGGCCGAGAGCCTGGAGGCGCTGGGCGTCGCGTCGGCAGAGACCCAGTCGGCCCTGGCCGAAACCGGCGCCGTCGCCGTGCGCGAGGACGTCAACCTGGAGCCGGTTTTCTGGGCCCAGTTCCCCGGCGCCTTCGCCTACATCGCCCGCCGCGCGCTGGTCTCCAGCGCCAACTTCGCCAGCTTCGCCGCCTTCCACAACCACCCGGAGGGCCAGGCAGCCGACAATCACTGGGGCGAGGCGGTGGCGGTGCTGGAGACCACCGCCTTCGGCCCCTACTTCTTCAACTTCCACAGCGGCGATCTCGGCAACTTCACCGTCATCGGACCGAGCGGGTCAGGGAAGACCGTGCTTCTCACCTTCCTGGCCGCCCAGGCCAGCAAGTACCGGCCCAAACTATTCTACTTCGACAAGGACCGCGGCGCGGAGATCTTCATCCGCGCGGTGCGCGGCCGCTACGACGTGCTGCGTCCGGGCGAGCCCACCGGCCTCAATCCCCTGCGCCTCCCCGACACTCCGGCCAACCGCGCCTTCCTCGCCGAATGGCTGGGCCGGCTCCTGTGCGCCGGCGGCGAGACCCTGGACGCCGAGGACCGGGCCCTGATCGTCGATGCGGTGGACGCCAACTTCGGCCAGGCCCCCGATCACCGGCGCCTGCGCTATCTGCGCGAGCTTTTCGTCGGCGCCCGCCGCCCCAGCGCCGGCGACCTCGCCGCTCGCCTCAAGGCCTGGTGCGAGGGCGGCGAGCACGCCTGGCTGTTCGACAACGCCGAAGACCTGATGGACTTCGACCACGACGTTTTCGGCTTCGACATGACGCGCATCCTCGACACGCCCGTCACCCGCACCCCGGCGATGATGTACCTCTTCCATCGCATCGAGCAGCAGCTGGACGGCTCCGCGACGATGATCATCGTCGACGAGGGCTGGAAGGCGCTCGACGACGAGATCTTCGTCGGCCGCGTGCGCGACTGGGAGAAGACCATCCGCAAGCGCAACGGGGTGATCGGCTTCTGCACCCAGAACGCCAGCGACGCCCTGGAGAGCCGCATCGGCCCGGCGATCATAGAGCAGACCGCCACCCAGATCTTCTTCCCCAACCCCAAGGCCCGCAAGGCCGACTACGTGGGCGGCTTCGGGCTGAGTGAGCATGAGTTCGATCTGGTCCGCACCCTGCCCGACACCTCGCGCTGCTTCCTGGTCAAGCAGGCCGACCACAGCGTCGTGGCGCGGCTCGACCTCACCGGCCTTTCCGCCGAGCTGAAGGTGCTGGCCGGCACGGAGCGCTCGGTCCGCCGCCTCGACGCCCTGCGCGAGAAGGTGGGCGACGACCCGGACGCCTGGATGGGGCCGTTCGTGGGCGAAGACGGCGGGGGCGCGCGCAAGGCGCGCACGGCGGCATGAGCGTCTGTCCGACCAACGCCTTAGGCGTCGGCATCGTCCGCGACATCCTGGGCTCGGTGGACTGCAACGTGCAGATGTATTCAGCGGCCGGCTACCGGGCGCTGGCGGGGCCGGGATCGCCGCTGCCGGCCGCGATGACCACGCTGCTGACCATCTATGTCGCCCTGCTCGGCTATCGCATGCTGTTCGCAGTGGAGGGGGTGCGTCTGGCGCAGGCCCCGCTGATCGCGCTCAAGATCGGCGTCATTCTGGCCCTGACCCTCAACTGGAGCGTCTTCCAGACCCTGGTCTTCAACTTCGGCGCCCAGGCGCCGCTGGAGATCGGGCGGGTGATCAGCCGGCCGATGGCGACGGGCGGTCCAAGCCTCGCCGCCGATCCCGTGCGCGGCATCCAGGCCGCCTATGACGAGCTGAACGCCGACGCCGCCGACCTCGCCAGGAAGGCGGGGCAGGGGGGCGTGGGACCGCAGGGGAACCAGGCCCTGCCGGGCGAAGCCCCAGCCGGCGCCGAGGCGGCCACGGCGGCGGACCTGCGGCGGGCGGCGGCGGCGCTGCTGGCGAGCACCGCCGGCGTGCTCGGCATGGCCTTCATCGCCACCGGCGTCCTGACCGCCGTGGGGCCGGTGTTCATCGCCCTGCTTCTCTTCGCGGCCACCAGCGGCTTCTTCGCCGGCTGGCTCCGGGCCCTCGTCGCCGCCGTCCTGATCCCCATGGTCTGCTGGGTCACCGCGAGCGTGCTGCTGGTCCTGCTGGCGCCACGCATCGAGACCCTCGCGCAGCAGCGCGCCGCCCACGCCATCAACCTCGACGGCGCCGCCGCCGCCTCGGCGATCGTGCTGATCTTCGCGGCCGCCCAGGGGGCGCTGATCATCGCCGGCCTGCTGATCGCCGGCGGCTTCCGGCTCGGCCGCCTCGCCGCCCCCGCCCAGGTCGCCCCCGCCCCCCCGCGCGAGACCCGATCGACGGTCGAGGTGGTCGAGGTGCGCTCCCGCGCCGAGGCCCTGGCCACGGCCCTGCGGCGGTCCGCCACCGCCTCGTTGCGGGAGTACGCAAGTGTGGCTCCGGTGAGCGGCACGGCGGCGTCGGGGGATGGGGGAACCGTCCGGCTGGAGGCGGCGACGAGGACCGTCCGCCTCGGCGAGACCTATCGCCGGCGCACGGCTATGGGCGACCGCGCTCGCCTCGGAGCCCGGGCGTGAGGCGCCTGGCGATGTTCTTCGCCGTCCTCGCCATCGCTGGAGGGGCGCGAGCGGCGATCGTGCCGGAGCCCGGTCCCGGCGATCCGCGCATCCGCATCGTCCACTACGACCCCGACCAGGTGGTCGAGCTCAAGGCGGCCATCGGCTACCAGATGACCCTGGAGTTCGGCCCCGGCGAGCGGATCGAGAACGTCTCCATCGGCGACGGCCTCGGCTGGCAGGTGACGCCCAACCACAAGGCCAACCTGCTGTTCCTCAAGCCTCTGGACGTCCGCAGCGTCACCGACATGACCGTGGTCACCAACCTGCGGCGCTATGCGTTCGACCTCACCGCCCGGCGTCCGCCGCCGCGGGGCGACCGCTCGCTGATCTTCCGTGTACGGTTCGAATACCCCGAACCGTTCATCGCCGTCGCCGAGCCCAGCCCCGAGCCGCCGCCCCAGCCGCCGCGCGACGTCAACCACGCCTACCGCGTCGAGGGCGCTGCCGAGAGCGCGCCGCTGCGGGTCTTCGATGACGGCCACGCCACCTATTTCACCTTCCCGCCCACGGCCGAATATCCGGCCATCTTCGCCATCGAGGCCGACCGCAAGGAGGCAGTGGTCAACAGCGCGACGCGGGACGGCTATGTGGTCGTCGACCGCCTGGCCGGCGGGTTCGTGCTCCGCCGCGGCGCCCTGGTGACGCGGGTCGTCAACGACGGCTACCTTGAGCCGGGGGCCCGAGCCGAGGGGTTCAAGCCCGGCAAACGCCATCGAGGCCTGTTCAAATGACCCTCAAAGCGCGCGATTCCTTGGCCGAGGACGACGCCGCCCTGCTGCGGCGCCTGTCGCTTCCGCCCTCGCCGGTGGCCGGCGCCGAGCGCCCGTGGGGATTCCTCGCCGGGCTCGCCGGAACCGCCGGCCTCGGTGTGGTGGTCTACCTTTCCCTGAGCGCCGGCCGCCACGCCCGGGCGCAGTCCACCGCGCCGATCTCGCCGATTCCCACCGCCATCGCCCCGGCGCCCCTTCCGCCGCCGCCCGCTCCCCCGCCATCAGCCCCGCCGCCGATCCAGGCCGCTTCGCCCATCACCGTCCCCACCGTAGCCGACGAACAGGCCCGCCTGCGCGCGCCATCGATGGTGGTCGACCTCAGCGACGCGCCCGACAGCGGCGCCGCGCCGGCTTCCGCCGGAGGTTCGGCGGCGGTCGCCGCGGCCCGCGGCGA
>JAQGIW010000025.1 GCA_028290905.1 Caulobacteraceae bacterium
CCATGCGCCGCCTGTTCGACGACGCCCGCAAGCGCCTCGATCGCCGCTTCGAGGACAAGGTCGACACGCTGCAGCGCGGCGACGAGCTGCCCCCCGGCGTCATGAAGATGGTCAAGGTGTTCGTGGCCGTGAAGCGCAAGCTTCAGCCCGGCGACAAGATGGCCGGCCGTCACGGCAACAAGGGGGTGATCTCCAAGATCCTCCCCATCGAGGACATGCCTCATCTCGAGGACGGCACCGCGGTGGACGTCGTGCTCAATCCCCTGGGCGTGCCCTCGCGGATGAACGTCGGCCAGATCTTCGAGACCCACCTCGGCTGGGCCTGCGCCGGCCTCGGCCGCCAGATCGCCGACCTCCTGGAGGTCTGGCAGCGCGGCGGCCAGAAGCAGGCGCTGCTCGATCGCCTGCGGACCATCTACGGCCCCGACGAGGTGCTGCCCGACGACGAGGAGGAGCTGGTCGAACTGGCTCGCAACCTCTCCAAGGGCGTGCCGATCGCCACCCCGGTGTTCGACGGCGCCCACATCGACGACATCGAGGACATGCTCGAAGCGGCCGGTCTCGACCGCTCCGGGCAGGTCACCCTCTATGACGGCCAGACCGGAGACGTCTTCAAGCGCTCGGTAACGGTGGGCTATATCTACATGCTCAAGCTGCACCACCTGGTGGACGACAAGATCCACGCGCGCTCGATCGGCCCCTACAGCCTGGTCACCCAGCAGCCGCTGGGCGGCAAGGCCCAGTTCGGCGGCCAGCGGTTCGGGGAGATGGAGGTCTGGGCCCTGGAGGCCTATGGCGCCGCCTACACCCTGCAGGAGATGCTGACGGTGAAGTCCGACGACGTCGCGGGCCGCACGAAGGTCTACGAGTCCATCGTGCGCGGCGACGACGCCTTCGAGGCGGGCATCCCCGAAAGCTTCAACGTGCTGGTCAAGGAGATGCGCTCCCTCGGCCTCAACGTCGAGCTCGAGAACAGTTGAGCGTGCGCCGGACCGCGGGCTTCCAGTCCGCTCTAGGCTTGCGGGCGGTCAGCCCGCGCTCCGCGCCAAAAGGCGAGGGGAGGGGCCGTCAGCCCCTCTCCGCCGCTTCTCTTTCTCTCTGACGAACTGGAAATCGACATGAACCAGGAAGTCCTGAATATCTTCAACCCGGTGGTCGCCGCCCCGACCTTCGACCAGATCCGCATTTCGCTCTCCAGCCCGGAGAAGATCCGCTCGTGGTCGTTCGGCGAGATCAAGAAGCCGGAAACCATCAACTACCGCACGTTCAAGCCCGAGCGTGACGGCTTGTTCTGCGCGCGCATCTTCGGGCCGACCAAGGACTACGAGTGCCTGTGCGGCAAGTACAAGCGCATGAAGTACAAGGGCATCATCTGCGAGAAGTGCGGCGTCGAGGTCACCCTCGCCCGGGTCCGCCGCGAGCGCATGGGCCACATCGAACTGGCCTCGCCTGTCGCCCACATCTGGTTCCTGAAGTCGCTGCCCAGCCGCATCGCCATGATGCTGGACATGCCGCTTAAGGACATCGAGCGGGTGTTGTACTTCGAATACTACATCGTCACCGAGCCGGGCCTCACCAGCCTTAAGCAGCACCAGCTGCTGTCGGAAGATGAGTACCTGCGCTTCCAGGAGGAGTTCGGCGACGACAGCTTCACCGCCGAGATCGGCGCCGAGGCCATCCAGGGCCTGCTCAAGGCCATCGACCTCGAGAGCGAGGCCGAGCGCCTTCGCGAGGAGCTGATCACCACCACCTCCGAGATCAAGCTCAAGAAGACCTCCAAGCGCCTGAAGATCCTCGAGGCGTTCATCGAGAGCGGCAACCGTCCCGAGTGGATGGTGATGACGGTGATCCCGGTCATCCCGCCTGAGCTGCGCCCGCTGGTGCCGCTGGACGGCGGCCGATTCGCCACCTCCGACCTCAACGACCTCTACCGGAGGGTGATCAACCGCAACAACCGCCTGAAGCGCCTGATCGAGCTGCGCGCGCCCGACATCATCATCCGCAACGAGAAGCGGATGCTGCAGGAGAGCGTCGACGCCCTCTTCGACAACGGCCGCCGCGGCCGGGTGATCACCGGCGCCAACAAGCGGCCGCTGAAGTCCCTGGCCGATATGCTCAAGGGCAAGCAGGGCCGGTTCCGCCAGAACCTGCTCGGCAAGCGCGTCGACTACTCGGGCCGCTCGGTCATCGTGGTCGGTCCCGAGCTCAAGCTGCATGAGTGCGGCCTGCCCAAGAAGATGGCGCTCGAGCTCTTCAAGCCGTTCATCTACGCCCGCCTCGACGCCAAGGGCCTCTCCGGCACCGTCAAGCAGTCGAAGCGGATGGTGGAGCGCGAGCAGCCGCAGGTGTGGGACATCCTCGAGGAGGTGATCCGCGAGCACCCGGTGCTGCTCAACCGCGCCCCCACCCTGCACCGCCTCGGCATCCAGGCGTTCGAACCCAAGCTGATCGAGGGCAAGGCGATCCAGCTCCACCCGCTGGTTTGCACCGCCTTCAACGCCGACTTCGACGGCGACCAGATGGCCGTGCACGTGCCCCTGTCGCTGGAAGCCCAGCTCGAGGCGCGGGTGCTCATGATGAGCACCAACAACATCCTCTCGCCCGCCAATGGCAAGCCGATCATCGTGCCCTCGCAGGACATCGTGCTCGGCCTCTACTACATCTCGCAGGCGAAGCCCGCCGAGCCTGGCGAGGGCAAGGCGTTCTTCGACGTCGGCGAGATCGAAGCGGCCCTGGACGCTGGCGTGGTCACCCTGCACAGCAAGATCAAGGCCCGGTTCACCGAGATGGACCCCGACGGCAAGATGGTCCAGAGCCTGATCGACACCACGCCCGGGCGGATGAAGATCGCCGCCCTGTTGCCGGCCCACCCGAACATCGGTCACCGGCTGGTCGACAAGAGCCTGACCAAGAAGGAGATCGGCAACCTGATCGATCAGGTCTACCGGCACTGCGGCCAGAAGGCGACGGTGATCTTCGCCGACCAGATCATGCGCCTGGGCTTCCGCGAGGCGGCCAAGGCCGGCATCTCGTTCGGCAAGGACGACATCATCATCCCCTCCAGCAAGAAGGGTATCGTCGAGAACACTCGCAAGTTGGTCGAGGAGTATGAGCAGCAATACGCCGACGGCCTGATTACCAAGGGCGAGAAGTACAACAAGGTGGTCGACGCTTGGTCGAAGACCACGGACAAGGTCTCCGAGGAGATGATGGCCGAGATCTCGGCCGCCAAGACCGGCGCGGACGGTCGCCAGATGGAGATCAACTCGGTCTGGATGATGGCCAACTCCGGCGCCCGCGGCTCGCAGGCCCAGATGAAGCAGCTCGGCGGCATGCGCGGCCTGATGGCCAAGCCGTCCGGCGAGATCATCGAGACCCCGATCATCTCGAACTTCAAGGAAGGTCTGACCGTTCAGGAGTACTTCAACTCCACCCACGGCGCCCGCAAGGGCCTGGCCGACACCGCCCTGAAGACCGCCAACTCCGGCTACCTCACCCGCCGCCTGGTCGACGTCGCCCAGGACTGCATAATCACCGAGGAGGACTGCGGCACCACCCGCGGCATCACCCTGCGCGCCGTCGCCGAAGGCGGCGAGGTGCAGGTCTCCTTGGGCCAGCGGGTGCTCGGCCGCTTCAGCGCCGAGGCCATCAAGGCCCCTGGGACGGATCAGGTGATCATTCCCGCCGATACTTACCTCGACGAGGACATGGTCGAGGTGCTGGAGAAGCACGGCGTGCAGTCCGCCAAGGTGCGCTCGGTGCTCACCTGCGAGACCAAGGTCGGTGTTTGCGGCGCCTGCTACGGCCGCGACCTGGCCCGGGGGACGCCGGTGAACATCGGCGAGGCGGTGGGCGTCATCGCCGCCCAGTCGATCGGCGAGCCGGGGACGCAGCTCACCATGCGCACGTTCCACATCGGCGGGGCCGTGCAGGTGGCGGAGCAGTCGTTCTTCGAAGCCGCCAACGACGGCGTCCTTAAGGTGTCGCCCGGCAACACCGTGGTGGCCCCCGACGGCGACGTCGTAGTCATGAGCCGCAACCTGCAGATCACCATCCAGGTCGACGGCGTCGACCGTGAATCCTACAAGCCGCCCTATGGCGCGCGCCTGAAGGTGAAGGACGGCCAGCCGATCAAGCGCGGCGCTCGCTTCGCGGAATGGGATCCCTACACCACCCCGATCATCACCGAAGTCCCCGGCCGGGTGCGCTTCGAGGATCTGGTGGAAGGCATCTCGGTGCGCGAGGAAGCCGACGAGGCCACCGGGATCTCGAACCGGGTGGTCATCGACTGGCGCGCCTCGACGCGCGGCAACGACCTGCGGCCCAGCGTGGCGGTGCTCGACGAGAACGGCGCCTACAAGCGCCTGGCCAACGGCGGCGAGGCCCGCTACCTGCTGCCGGTGGGCGCGATCCTCTCGGTCGGCAATGCGGATGAGGCCAAGCCCGGAGAGGTGCTCGCCCGTCTGCCGACCGAAAGCGCCAAGTCGCGGGACATCACCGGCGGTCTGCCGCGGGTGGCCGAGCTGTTCGAGGCCCGCCGGCCGAAGGACTGCGCAGTTATCGCCGAGATGGACGGCCGGGTGGAATTCGGCCGCGACTACAAGAACAAGCGCCGGATCAAGATCGCCCCGGAAGAGGGCGAACCGGTGGAGTTCCTGATCCCCAAGGCCAAGCACATCGCGGTCCACGATGGCGACTCGATCCGAAAGGGCGAGTACATCATCGACGGCAACCCCGATCCGCACGACATCCTGCGGATTCTGGGCATCGAGGCGCTGGCCGACTTCCTGGTCAATGAGATCCAGGAGGTCTACCGGTTGCAGGGCGTGCCGATCAACGACAAGCACATCGAGACGATCGTCCGCCAGATGCTGCAAAAGGTCGAGATTCTCGATCCGGGCGACACCGGCCTCCTGAAGGGCGACCACCTCGACAAGCCCGAGGTGGATGACGAGAACGCCAAGGTCGAAGCCCGCAAGGGCCGGCCGGCGCTCACCCAGCCGGTGCTGCTGGGGATCACCAAGGCCTCCCTGCAGACCCGCAGCTTCATCTCGGCGGCGTCGTTCCAGGAGACCACCCGCGTCCTCACCGACGCGGCGGTTCACGGCAAGCGCGACACGCTCGAGGGACTCAAGGAGAACGTCATCGTCGGTCGCCTCATCCCGGCCGGCACCGGCTCCTACCTGCGCGGTCTCCAGCGCATCGCCGCCAAGCGCGACGAGCAGCTGGCCGCCAGCCGCGAAGTGGTCATGGAGCCCCTCCCGGCCGACATCGGCGCCGCCGCCGAAGCGGAAAAGGTCGGGGCTTAGCGGACATCCCCCCTCCCCTTGGGGAGGGGGGACCTGAAGGGGTGGGGGGCGACGCCGGCGAAGGCCAAGCGCGCGCCGTTCCACACCCCGCGTACCAGGTCGCCGGTACTTCCCCCAGAGGGGGAAGAGACAAGATTGGCGGCTTCTGGCCTGCTACTTCGCCTCCGCCTCCGCGGGGCAGTCGTCTGCGATTCGGTGGGCGTCGGTGGAAGCCTGGCCGGTGATCGGGATCCCGGCGAGATGGAAGGTGACGTCCGCGTCCAGGTGCAGGGTGGTCGGCGTATAGGCGCCCCGGCCGACGATGCCGACCCTCCCCCCCTTGCTGTCCGTGCACACGCCCCGATAGCGGATCTGGCCGTTTTCGTACGATTGCTCGGGGCACACGCAGCTGTAGTGGTGGTTGATGTAGCAGGTCATGAACTTCTCGACGTCCTTCTGCGCGATGCAGCGCCGGTCGACCTTGGTCGAGCGGATTGGCGAGAGGACGCGGTCGGTCGATTCCCAGTAGCCTGGGCGTATGGTCTCGGCGGGGCGCGCGGCGCCGGCGAGGGCGACCGCCAGAGCGGCGAACAGGGTCAGGCGCGTGATCATTGGCGCGGCGTCGAGGAGATGACGGAACTCGGCCCCCGGGACGTGCCGTCCGGCGAGAGGGCGCCGATGGCGTCGGCGCTGGGCTGCGGTGTCGAATCTTTATAGCGCAATGAACGGTCCTGGCGCTCCGCCTGCTTGTCGAACGCCGCCCGCTTGGCGGGCGCGATTGGGTCCAGGGCCGGCGCGGATGCGGCCCGGCTTCCGAAACGTTCGTTGCAGCGCGCCCGTTCCGCTGCGCTGAGGTTCACCGAATCGGCGTTCGCGCAGCCGACCAGAGTTCCCCGCAGGCCCGAACCGCCGCTGGGCATCGATCCATAGGGATAGGGGGTCAGGCCGTTCAGCCG
>JAQGIW010000072.1 GCA_028290905.1 Caulobacteraceae bacterium
CCTGGCCGGGCGCGCGCCCGGAACGGCGGGTGCGACGGCGGCGTTCATCGACGGTCACAACCCGCCCCAGGAAGGAGGCACAAGCCATGGCCAAACTCTCCACAGACAAACGCAACGCCCTGCCCGCCGAGGACTTCGCCGAACCTGCGCAGCGCGCCTATCCCGTCGAGGACAAGCCCCACGCCCGCAACGCCAAGGCCCGCGCTAGCCAGGCCGTCAAGGCCGGCCGGATGTCCAAGGCCGAGGAGGCGAAGATCGACAAGAAGGCCGACGCGGTTCTGAAGAAGGGCTGAGCCGAGAGCGTCAGCCCCAGAACCCCCGCAGCGCCTGGGCGGCGCGGCGGCCCTGCTCGAGGCCGGCCTTCGCGGAGGCTGGGCGGTGGCGCGGGTTCATCAGGTTGGAGCCGAAGGCGGTGGCGCTGGCGTCGTCGGGGACGATCAGCTCGACCTCGCCGCCCGCCTCGCGGATCGCCTGCATCTCCCGCTCCAGCGGCTTCATCATCCGCTCGGCGAACTCGCCGGCGCCCAGGCGCACCGCGATGACCAGGGTCTTGGCGTGGCCTTTGGCGAGATCGGCATTGGTCGCTGAGCGCATGCCGCCGTCCATGTAGCGACGGCCGCCGATGGTGATGGCCGGAAACACCCCCGGCACCGAGCAGCTTGACGCCACGGCCCGCGACAGCGGGACCTTCGCCGCCGCATCCCACACCACGAACTCGCCGGTCTCGCAGTCCACCGCCGTGCATGCGTAGCCGTGGGCGGGCCAGCTCCCCTCCCCCGACCCGGCCAGCTGCCGCCCGAAGCCGGAGATGAACGCCGCCTCGTCCACCGTCTGAGCGGCCAGGGAGAAGGCGCCGATCTCGCGCCGGACCTCCTTCGGGTCGCGCTCGCCGCTGGCGGCCTCCTGCATCTTCTGGAAGAGGACCGTCATGTCGGGGGCGCCGGTCCGGTTCTCCGCCACGACGCCGGGAATGGCGCGCGGCCGCACCGTCTCGGCCATGATCGGCGCGGCGAGGTCGGCGGGCGCGCGGCCGAGCGCCAGCAGGGCGCCGACTACGGAGCCGGCGGACGTGCCCACGATGAAGTCGGCGTCGGCGGCGCGGATGCCGCCTTCCGCAAGGCCCGCGAGGAGGCCGGCCTCCCAGGCGATGCCCACCGGACCGCCGCCGCCTAGGACCAGGGCTCGTGACATCGGGGCGCTTCCTCGGTTCACCTGGAGCCTACCTTATCGGTGATGGCAAGCCGCGCAACCGGCGGGGCGTCGGCTTGGCGCATGGCGGGTTAGCCTCCAACGGCGCCACCACGCCCGGCGGCGATGCGCCCTATCAGGGCGCTTCGGGGACGACGGGATGGCTCTCACTGAATTCCCACTGCCCCGCCGCCCCCTTGAAGCGACCGATGGCGAAAAGACACGCCTCGAACGTCGGGTTGAAGTGTTCGGTGGCGGTCCCCGGCGGCGCCTGGCATGGACCCGTCAGCCCCGCGCCAGGCGGGGGCTGGGCCAGTTCCGCGTTCGAGACGTAGGTGAACTTGAACGATCCCGGCAGGCCGAGCTCACGCCACCGCGTGTAGAGCCGGTAGACGGAGTCCAGGTTGATCTGGTGCAGCATGATGTCCTGGGTGACGCGCGGAACCAGTCCCTTGCCGCCCCCGCCGCCCAGGAACGATCCCAGCAGCGAGTTGGCGATCGGCGGACACACGGAGGAGGCCTGGCCCGGCGCGGAGGCGTCGCAGGCGACCGTGGCGGCGGCGTTCTCGCCCGGGTCGTTGGCGGACAGGTTGCCGTTGATGATCATGCGGATGTTGAGCGTGATGGGGCGACGGCTGGTCCTGGCTTCCGCCATCACGTCCCGGGCGAAGCGGTCCGCATAGACCATATAGCGGGCGCCGCCGTCGGCGTAGGGCTCGCCGTTCATGAAGCGGGGCGGGAAGGCCAGCGGGATCGCCGAAGACGCCAGCAGGATCTCGGAGAAGCACTGCGACGCTCCTGCCCTGACCACGTCCCGCATCTGGAAACTGTAGAACTTGCCGTTGGTCAGGTTAACCGCGCCCACCTCCACCTGGGTCTCCGGGTCGGTCGCGTAGAGCGGAGTCTCCTGCGCGATCTTGTCCTTCAGCAACCGCTCGAGGCGACCCCTGGGGTCGAGCAGGCCGTTGGAGAACAGCGCGTAGATCAGGGTGTTCTCCGTCTTGAAGAGCTGCGGATCGGCGTAGCTGAAGGCCGTTTTCAGATCGGCCAGCGCGGCCCTCGCCGCGTCCGCCTGGCCGCGCCGGGCGTGGATGACCGCGCTCCACACATCCAGGGTCATGATCGCGCCCGCGCTGATTCCGGTGATGTCGTTGTAGTCGCCGAGCGCGATCTCCGGCGGCGAGGTCGGGCCGGCGGAGGGCGACCCCGAGGAACCGCCGTAGAGCCCGTTCAGGAACCCCGACCCATAGGCCCCCCACTGGCCGCCGCCTGACATCACGAGCAGGTTCACGGTCACCGGCGGCTCGTCGGCCGGCGCCGCCGACGGAGCGGCGAGGGCCTGAGGTCTCCCGAACAGATGCTGCAGAGGCCGAATGTAGCCGCCGGTGCTCGGGCGCAGGATCAGGTCGGCTGGCCCCTCGGTCGGCGCGGTGTCCGCGAACGCCGCGCAGCTGGGACCGGGCGGACGGGTCAGGGTGCAACCGGACACCAGCAGGATCAGGCCGATCGCGGCGAGCGCTTCGCACGCGACCTTCCCCATGTTCCCCTCCGTCATATTTGTATCGCGAGAGTGCGCCCACCCTCCCCTGAACTCAAGCCGGGGATCGCGGCGGTCGCGCCGAGAACAAGAGCGATAAGGACGGCAATTTGCAGATTGCTATTTTCTGCCGAATATCGCATAATGCAATCTCCAATGTGAGCATTCGCTCGTGCGCCTCGAAAGTCCCTGATGCCCAGCTTCGAAAATCCCCGCTACGAAGCCTTGGCCCTGGCGCAAGCCGAGCGCGCGCTCCTCCGATCAGCGAGGGAATTCAGCCACTTCGCGGAGGCGCGGACCCGCCTGATGCATGATGGGTCGCCTCTCGGAGCGCCCACCGGCAGCCCTGGGAACGCCCCGCCAGCGCCCGGCCGACTCCCAACGGACTCCCCAAAATCTCCCCAAAATCTCCATCGCACCTCCATCGAAACTCCATGGCGCCGCCCTGGCGACGCCCTCCAGGATCCCCGCCGCCTCCACTGCCCCTGCCGAAACGGCCGGGGCCCATCGGCCGCACGCGCGAATCCGGCTGCCCTTCCGGCCGCGTTCCTTGCATGATGGGGGCATGCCCACGGTTGTAGACCCCGCTTCCAAGAGCCCTGTCGCCGCCGCCAACGGGACGCTCGTTGTCCGCCCCGCGCGCGCCGACGACTTGGAGGGGCTGTTCCGCCTGGCGCAGGCGGCGGGGAGCGGCATGACCAATCTCCAGCCCGACCGCGCCCTGCTGGCCGACCGGCTCGCGGCCAGCGCGGCGGCGCTCGGGTCGGAGGCGGCGCGGGACGGCGGGGCGGCGATCTTCTTCGTGGTCGAGCGCGTGGGCGAGGACGGCGAGGCGGCGGGGCCGCTCGTCGGCACGGCCTCGATTTTCCCACGCATCGGCGTGGAGTGGCCGTTCTACAGCTATCGCCGCACGCGCCAGGCCCAGACGCACAAGGCGCTGGGCAAGACCGTCGCCCACGAGATGCTGATGCTGGCCAACGATTTCGACGGCGGGGCGGAGGTCGGCGGGCTGTTCATCGACGCCGCCGCTCGCGGCGCGGCGGCCGGCCGGCTCACCGCCCGCAGCCGGTATCTCTTCATCGCCGAGCACCGGGACTGGTTCGACCGCGTGGTGATCAGCGACCTGCGCGGCTACCAGGACGCGACGGGCGCCTCGCCGTTCTGGGAAGCGCTGGGGCGCGAGTTCTACGACATGGACTTCGCGCAGGCGGACCGCATGAACGCCGTGGTGGGCAACCAGTTCATCGCCGACCTGTCGCCCAAGCATCCGATCTACGCCCGCCTGCTACCGCCCGCGGCTCGGGACGCCATGGGCAGGCCGCACGACCAGGGCCGGCGGGCCATGGAGATGCTGCTGGAGGAAGGCTTTCACGACGAGGGCTATGTGGACATCTTCGACGGCGGCCCGACCCTCTGCGCCCGGATCGACGACCTGCGGGCGGTGAAGGACAGCCGGCGCGTCCAGGTGGCCCGGGTGGTGGCGGGCCTCGAATCGGCGGAGCAGCTGGTCAGCGCCGGAGCCGGGGCGGCGTTCCGCGCCGCCCGCGGCGCCCTCGTCGTCGACGCCAACAACGCCGCCCAGCTGGACGCCGGCCTCGCCCGCGCCCTCCGCGTCGGCCCAGGAGACTATGTGCGCCATGTCGCCTTCTGAGCTGGTCTCGTACGATCCGTGCACGGAGGAGGTTGTCTGGCGCGGGCCGACGATCGACGCAGCCGGCCTGGACGCCGTCGTGGCGCGGGCGCGGACCGCCTTCGCCGCATGGGAGGAGACGCCGCTGGAGCGCCGGCGGGAGATCGCGCTGGCCTTCGCGGCCAGGGTGCGCGAGGACCGCGAGGGTGTCGCCCGCCTGATCTCCCGCGAGACCGGCAAGCCCTACTGGGAGGCCCTCACCGAGGCGGACAGCGTGGCGGCCAAGGTCGCTATCTCGATCCGCGCCCAGGACGAGCGGGCCGGCGAGACGGTCAGCGAGGCGGCCGGCCTGCGCCAGGCCATCCGCCACCGGCCGCACGGCGTGGTGGCGGTGATCGGACCGTTCAACTTCCCCATGCACCTTGCCAACGGCCACATCGTCCCGGCCCTGCTGGCCGGCAACGCGGTCGTCTTCAAGCCGAGCGAGAAGACGCCCGCCAGCGGCATGCGCATGGCGGAGCTGTGGGCGCAGGCGGGACTGCCCGAGGGCGTGCTGCAGGTCGCCATCGGCGGCGGCGACATCGGCCGCGCCCTCGTGGCCCACGAGGGGATCGACGGGGTGCTGTTCACCGGCGGCGCGCCGGCCGGGCGGAGCATCCACCAGGCCCTGGCGGGACGGCCGGACAAGATCCTGGCCCTCGAGCTCGGCGGCAACAACCCGCTGATCGCCTGGGACGTGGAGAGCGAGGATGACGCCGCCCACTTGATCGTCCAGTCGGCCTTCGTCTCGGCCGGGCAGCGGTGCTCCTGCGCGCGGCGCCTGATCGTGCCGGCGGGGGCGGCGGGGGACAGGATCGTCGAGGCGCTCGTCGCCCTCGTCGACCGCCTGCGGGTCGGGGCGCCGTTCGAGGAGCCGCAGCCGTTCCTGGGGCCAGTGATCGACAATCCCGCCGCCGAGGCCATGCTGCGCGCGCAGGAAGACCTGGAGGCCGCTGGCGCGCGCCCGATCCGCGGGCTCAGGCGCCCGGTGCAGGGCCTACCCCTGCTCTCGCCCGCCGTCCTCGACGTCACCGGCGTCGCGGCCCCGCCGGACGAGGAATATTTCGGGCCCCTGCTGCAGGTCAGGCGGGCGGAGACCTTCGAAGACGCCCTCGCCGCCGCCTCGGCCACCCGCTTCGGCCTGGCCGCCGGCCTGATCGGCGGCGACGAGGCGCTGTGGCGGCGGTTCTGGCGCGGGGTGAGGGCAGGCGTCGTCAACTGGAACCGGCCCACCACCGGCGCCTCCTCGGCCGCGCCGTTCGGCGGGATCAGGCTATCGGGCAACCACAGGCCCAGCGCCTACTACGCCGCCGACTACTGCGCCTTCCCGGTGGCGGGCCTGGAGGCGGAGAAGCCGGCGTTCCGGCTGGAAATGGGGCTCTTCGCACCCGGGGAGACCGCATGACCACCGTGGAGATCAACTTCGACGGCCTGGTCGGGCCGACCCACAACTACGCGGGCCTGTCCCTCGGCAACCTGGCGTCGGCGAGCAACGCCGGCGCGGTCGCCCGGCCCCGCGCCGCCGCCCTTCAGGGGCTGGAGAAGATGCGCCGGGTGATGGACCTGGGCGTCGCGCAGGGCTTCTTCCCGCCGCCCCTGCGGCCGACCCCCGCGCCCCTTCGCGCCGCCGGATTCCAGGGATCGGACGCGGAGGTCCTCGCCGCCGCCGCCAAGGCCGATCCGGCCCTGTTCCGCGCCGCCTGCGCCGCCTCCTCGATGTGGACCGCCAACGCCGCTACGGTGATCGCCGAGGCCGACAGCGGGGATGGGCGGCTGCACCTCGTCACCGCCAACCTCGCCAGCATGCTGCACCGGGCGGTGGAGGCGGAGGAGACCCACGCCCTGCTGCGCGCGGTGTTCGCCGACCAGGACCGGTTCGCGGTCCACCCGCCCCTGCCGCTGGGCGTCCATTTCGGCGACGAGGGCGCGGCAAACCACATGCGCCTGACGCCCTCGCACGGGGAGCGCGGCCTCAACGTCTTCGTCTTCGGCCGTCCCCGGGGCGGGCCCTTCCCGGAACGGCAGGCCCTGCGCGCCAGCCAGGCGGGGGCGCGGCTGGCGGGCCTCGGCGCCGAGGAGGCGGTGTTCGCCCTGCAGTCCGGCGAGGCGGTGGCGGCCGGCGCCTTCCACAACGACGTCGTCGCGGTCAGCAACGAGCGGGTCCTGCTCGCCCACCCCGAGGCCTTCGATCGTCCCGAGATCCTCTACGAGGCCATCCGCGGCCACGTGGCCGGGGCCGAGATCATCGAGGTGCAGGACATCAGCCTCGCCGACGCAGTCTCAACCTATCTGTTCAACTCCCAGATCGTCACTCTTCCGGGCGGCGGGATGGCCCTGATCCTCCCGGCCGAGGTGCGCGAGAACCCCGGCGTCTGGGAGGCCCTGCAGCGCGCGCTCGGCGGGTCGAGCGCGATCACCGAGGTGGTGGTGGTCGACGTGCGCGAGAGCATGCGCAACGGCGGCGGGCCGGCCTGCCTGCGCCTGCGGGTCCCGGCGAGCGAGGCGGCGAGGGCGGCGATCCGTCCGGGCTATCTGCTGACCCCCGCCCGCTGGGACCAGCTGGCCGCCCTGGTGGAGCGGCTGTGGCCAGAGTCCGTGGGGCCCGAGGATCTGCTGGAACCAGACCTGTGGGCGGCGGCAAGAGCGGCCGACGCGGCGCTCCGGGACTTCGTCCGATGCGCTTGAATGGAATCCGCCTGACCGGCGACGACGAGAGGGTGCTGGACGCGCTCGCGGCGCGAGGAGAGGCGCTGGTCGGCCGCGCCGTGGACTGGTGCGCGATTCCCAGCGGCAGCCGCAACGGCGCGGGCCTCGAAGCGCAACGGGAGGCCCTCGCCGACACCCTCGCCCGACTGCCCGGCGAGATCGAGAGCGTGCCGCTGCCGCCCTCGATCGAAGTCGGTCCCGACGGCGCGCCGCGGCCGCAGCCGCACCCCGACGCCCTGCGCCTGACGGTCCGCGCGCAAGCGCCCACCCAGGTGGTGCTGACCGGCCACTACGACACGGTCTACCCGGCCGAGAGTCCCTTCCGGTCGGTCCGCGCCCGGCCGGACGGAGCGCTGAACGGCCCGGGCATCGCGGATATGAAGGGCGGCATCAGCATCATGCTGGCGGCCCTGGAGGCCTTCGAGACCCATCCCCTGGCAGGGCGGGTCGGCTACCGGGTGCTGTTGTCGCCCGACGAGGAGATCGGCTCGCCGGCCTCCGCCCCTCTGCTCGCCGAGCTGGCCGCCGGGGGCCATATCGGCATGACCTACGAACCGTGCATGCCGGACGGGGCGCTGGCGGGGGCGCGCAAGGGCTCGGGCAATTTCCACATAGTGGTGAAGGGCCGGGCCGCCCACGCCGGGCGCGACTTCGCCAGCGGCCGCAACGCGGTGGCCGGGGCGGCCGCGCTCGCCGCCACCCTCCACGGCCTCAACGGCCTGCGCGAGGGCGTGACCGTCAACATCGGCCGCATCGACGGCGGCGGGCCGCTGAACGTGGTGCCGGCGACGGCCGTGCTGCGCTTCAACGTCCGGGTTCCGGACGAGGCGGCGGCGGCGTGGGCCTCGGCGCAGGTCGAGGCGGCCATGGCGGCCGTCATGCTCCAGGACCTCGAGACGGCCCTGCACGGGGGCTTCACCCGGCCGCCGAAGCCGGTCGACGGCGCGCAGGAGCTGTTGCTGGAGGCCGCGCGCGAGGTCGGCGCGCTGATTGGCCAGGCGATAAGCTGGCGAAGCTCCGGCGGGGTCTGCGAGGGCAACAACCTGTTCGCCGCGGGCCTTCCCAACATTGACACCCTGGGGGTCCGCGGCGGCGACATCCACAGCGAGGACGAATACGCCTGGCCGGAGAGCTTCGCCGAACGCGCCTGCCTGTCGGCCGCCCTGTTGATGAAGATCGCGTCCGGGGACGTGGACGTAGCGGCGATCCGCGCGGCTCACGGGCGCGAAACCTGAAACCGCCACGGACCCCGTTCCCGACTCGCTCGCCACCGCGTCCTCCGGCCACGGAGGCCGCGCATGAACAGCTGGAGGGACGGCGTGTAGGCAGGGGGCGGGCGACCCCCAACTGGTGGCTCCGACTGCTGCCGCTCCTGCTGCTCATCCTCCTTGCCGTGGGGGTGTGGGCAAGCGGCGCGCCCCGCTATCTGCACATCGAGACCCTGCGCGAGCACGCGGCGACGCTGAGGGGCCTGGCGCGCGAGCACCCGATCCTGTCGATCGCGACGTTCGTCGTGGTCCTCGCCGTCACCACGGTGAGCAGCCTGCCCGGCGGCATCCCAATCCTGATGTTGACCGGCGGCTGGCTGTTCGGGACCTGGCTGGGCGGCGCCGCGGCGGCGGCCGGCGTCACCCTGGGCGGGGCCCTGGCGTTCGCCGCGGTCCGCTCCTCCCTCGGGACGCTCCTGCGCGAGAGGGTGAATCGCGCGGGCGGCCGCCTGAAGACCGTGCTCGACGGCGTCCAGTCGGGGGCGTTCGGCTATATCCTGGCCCTGCGTCTCATCCCTTTCGCGCCCTTCGAGCTGGTGAGCATCGCCGCGGCGCTCGCCGGGGTTCCCTTCCGGCCCTATCTCCTGGGGACCGCCGTCGGCGTCATGCCGGCGACCTTCATCTACAGCGGGTTCGGCGCCGGGATCGGCCGGCTGCTCGACCGGGGCGGAACGCCCAACCTGCACATGCTGCTGACGCCGGGCCTCGTCGTTCCGCTCGCGGCGCTCGGCCTGCTCTCCCTGGCGGCCACGGTCTTCCTCCACTGGCGGGCGCGGGCGAAGGCGGCCCGGTCGGCAGCCTGACGCACGGGCCTATTCGAACCCGAACGGGGCGGTGGTGCGGCGGATGTTGTCGGGGAGGATCGGCCGGCCGATCGGCGGGGCCGAGCGCGCGGCGCATTCGGCGCGGTGGCAGAGGCGACAGGTGACGCCGATGGGCGTCGCCGACTCCGGACCCGGGGCGCCGGGGGCCTGGGTGTAGACGAGCCGGCCGGCGTGCTCGGCCGCGCAGCCGAGGGCGATGGCGCGGTCCACCCGCGGCCGACCAAAGCCGCCGCCGCCGGCGGTCACCGTGCGGGCGATGGAGAAGAAGCGCTGGCCGTCCGGCAGCTCCAGCCACTGGGTGACGATCTGGCGCGGCGTGCGGAAGGCCTGGTGGAGGTTCCACAGCGGGCAGCCGCCGCCGTGGCGGGCGAAGGGAAAGCCGGCCCCGTCCAGGCGCTTGGAGACGTTGCCCGCCTCGTCGACCCGGATGAAGAAGAACGGCACCCGCTCCTGGCCCGGCTTCTGCAGAGTGGTCATGCGGTGGGCCGTCTGTTCGAAGCTGGCGCCGAACTGGCGGGCGAGGCCCTCGACGTCGTAGCGCCTGGCCTCCACGGCGCGGGCGAAGGTCGTATAGGGCATCAGCATCGCCGCCGCCGCATAGCCGGCCAGGGCGCGGCGGGTCAGGCGCTCGCCGCTCTCGGCCGCGAAACGCCCGTCGCCAAGCGCCACCCCGATCTCGTCGCCCAGCTCCAGATAGGCCAGCTGCAGAGCGAGCTGGAAATTCTGGCTGGCGTTGTCCAGCTCGTCGTCGAGCAGGACCTCCCGGCGATGCCAGTCGAGCCGCCGCATGGAGCCGACCATCACCCGCGAGGGCACCCGCCGGACGCCCAGGCCGTGCCGCGCCTTCAGGCGTCCGGCGAAGCCGCCCTGGCCGCTCGCCTCCTGCACTAGCCGCTCGGCGGCGTCGTCCAGCACGGGGAAGCAGTTGCGGCGGGCGGCCAGGAAGCGCCGGGACTCGGCCACGGGATCGGCCGCCTCCGAGCTCCCGTCGCCGGCGACGTCCTCGACGCCGCGGTCGGCCAGGGCCAGCTGGTCCTCCTGATAGGCGGTGTATAGGCGAAGGAACGCCTCGGTGATGCCGGGGAAGTTGGTGGCGACGTCGCCGGTCTCCAGGGCGGGCAGGTCGATGTCGGCGAAGATCGGGTCCTTCAGCGCCCCCTCCAGGCGCGCGCGGTCGTCCGAGCCGCCGTCCCCCGCCAGGAGCGTCATGTCGATCCGGTAGGTCCGCGCGAGGCGCACCAGCAGCTCGGCGGTGAGGGGGCGGTGGTTGCGCTCGAGGAGGGCGATGTAGGACGCCGACACCTCGAGGTCGGCCGCCATATCCGACTGCGTCAGGCCGCGCTCGCGACGGAGGCGACGCAGGCTCGGCCCCACATAGAGTCGGCGGTCGGTCGGCATACCTTCCTTACAGCATTACAACGCATGTCTGTAAAGTTTGACAACTTCACTCCGTGCGCCCTCCCCGTCGCGGAGCGCGCTCTGTATGGAGCGGTTCAGGTTTCCCGAAGGACAGGTCGCATGGCGTATCAGGATCACATCATCGAGATGAGCCAGCTCATCGAGAGCAAGGGCGGGGCGTGGGACGCCGTCAAGCCGGAAGCCGCCGCCCGCATGCGCCTGCAGAACCGCTTCAAGACCGGCCTGGAGATCGCCCGCTTCACCGCCGACATCATGCGCAGGGACATGGCGGCCTATGACGCCGACCCCTCCCAGTACACCCAGTCGCTGGGCTGTTGGCACGGCTTCATCGGCCAGCAGAAGCTGATCTCGATCAAGAAGCACTTCGGGACGACGGAGCGGAAATACCTCTACCTGTCCGGCTGGATGGTCGCGGCCCTGCGCTCCGAGTTCGGCCCGCTCCCCGATCAGTCCATGCACGAGAAGACCTCGGTGCCCGCCCTGATCGAGGAGCTCTACACCTTCCTGCGCCAGGCCGACGCCCGCGAGCTGAACCAGCTGTTCCGCCAGGTCGACGCCGCCCGCGCGGCGGGCGACGCGGGCAAGGAAGAGGCCCTGATCGAGGCGATCGACAATTTCCAGACCCACGTCGTGCCGGTCATCGCCGACATCGACGCCGGCTTCGGCAACGCCGAAGCGACCTACCTGCTGGCCAAGAAGATGATCGAAGCCGGCGCCTGCGCCCTGCAGATCGAGAACCAGGTCTCGGACGAGAAGCAGTGCGGCCACCAGGACGGCAAGGTGACCGTGCCGCACGAGGAGTTCCTCGCCAAGGTGCGCGCCTGCCGCTACGCCTTCCTCGAACTCGGCGTCGAGAACGGCGTCATCGTCACCCGCACCGACTCGCTCGGGGCCGGCCTCACCAAGCAGATCGCGGTCAGCCATGCGCCGGGCGACCTCGGCGACCAGTACAACAGCTTCCTCGACTGCGACGAGCTGACGGCCGAGAACGCCCACAACGGCGATGTCATCATCAGCCGCAACGGCAAGTTGCTGCGGCCCAAGCGCCTGCCCTCCAACCTGTTCCAGTTCCGCGAGGGGACCGGCGCGGACCGCTGCGTGCTCGACTCCATCACCTCGCTGCAGAACGGCGCGGACCTGATCTGGATCGAGACGGAGAAGCCGCACATCGAGCAGATCGCCAGCATGATGGATCGCATCCGCGAGGTCGTGCCGAACGCCAAGCTCGTCTACAACAACTCGCCGTCCTTCAACTGGACGCTGAGCTTCCGCCAGCAGGCCTACGACGCCTGGAAGGCGGCCGGGAAGGACGTCTCGGCCTACGACCGCCCGGCGCTGATGAGCGTGGAGTACGACGACACCGCCCTGGCCGCCGAGGCCGACGAGCGCATCCGCACCTTCCAGGCCGACGCCTCGCGGCGGGCGGGGATCTTCCACCACCTGATCACCCTGCCGACCTACCATACCGCCGCGCTCTCTACTGACAACCTGGCCAGGGAGTACTTCGGCGCCCAGGGCATGCTGGGCTATGTGCTGGGAGTGCAGCGCCAGGAGATCCGCCAGGGGATCGCCTGCGTGCGGCACCAGAACATGTCGGGCTCCGACATCGGCGACGACCACAAGGATTATTTCGCGGGCGAGGCGGCGCTGAAGGCCGGCGGCGTGCATAATACGATGAACCAGTTCGCCTGAACCTTACTAAGAGACTGCCATGACGATGAGCGACACCCTCCGGGTGCACGAGACGCTGCGCGCCTTCGTGGAGGGTGAGTTGCTGCCCGGGACCGGCGCCCCCCCCGACCGGTTCTGGCCCTCGCTCGAAGCGATCCTCGCCGACTTCACGCCGCGCAACGCCGCACTGCTGCAACGCCGCGACGCCCTGCAGGCGCGGATCGACGACTGGTGGCGCGAGCGCCGGGGCCGGACGGTCGAGGTCGCCGAGCAGGAGGCGTTCCTGCGCGAGATCGGCTACCTCCTGCCCGAACCGGCCGACTTCCGGATCGGCACCCAGGGCGTCGATCCGGAGATCGCCGCCCTGGCCGGCCCGCAGCTGGTGGTGCCGGTCTCCAACGACCGCTATGCGCTGAACGCCGCCAATGCGCGGTGGGGCAGCCTCTATGACGCGCTCTACGGGACCGACGCGCTGGAGCCGCCCACCGGCGGCAAGGGCTACGACCCGGCGCGCGGGGCCAAGGTCATCGCCTTCGCCCGCACGCTCCTGGACAAGGTTGCTCCGCTGACCGGCGGCTCACACGCCGAGGCGACGGGCTACGCGGTCGCGGCCGGCGCCCTGGTCGTGCGGCTGGCGAGCGGCGGAGAGGCGCGGCTCGCCGCGCCGGACCAATTCGCAGGCTGGCAGGGCGACGCGTCGGCGCCGGCGGGCGTCCTTCTGCGCCACCACGGCCTGCACCTCGAGATCGTCGTCGACCGCGCCCACAACATCGGCAAGGACGATCCCGCCGGCGTCGCCGACGTGCTGGTCGAAGCGGCCCTGACCGTCATCCAGGACTGCGAGGACTCGGTCGCCGCGGTCGACGCCGAGGACAAGACCCTGGTCTACCGCAACTGGCTTGGCCTGATGCGGGGCGACCTTTCGGCCACCTTCGCCAAGGGCGGCCGCACCGAGACGCGCCGCCTGGAGGAGGACCGGCGCTACACGGCGGCCGGGGGCGGCGAGCTGACCCTGCGCGGCCGCAGCCTGATGCTGGTGCGCAACGTCGGCCACCACATGACCACCGACGCCGTCCTCTATCGCGGCGAGCCGATCTTCGAGACCGTGCTCGACGCCCTGATCACCGTCACCGCCGCCGTGCACGACCTGAAAGGCGCCCGCCGCAACAGCCCGGCCGGCTCGGTCTATATCGTCAAGCCGAAGATGCACGGCCCCGACGAGGTCGCGCTGGCCGTGCGCCTGTTCGAGGCGGTGGAAGACGCCCTCGGCCTGCCGCGCGACACCGTCAAGATCGGCATCATGGACGAGGAGCGGCGCACCAGCGTCAACCTGAAGGCCTGCATCCACGCCGCGCGCGACCGCGTGGTGTTCATCAACACCGGCTTCCTCGACCGCACCGGCGACGAGATCCACACCGCCATGGAAGCGGGGGCGATGGTGCGCAAGGACGCCATGAAGACCCAGCCCTGGCTGGGATCTTACGAGAAGCGCAACGTCGAGATCGGCCTTTCGACCGGCTTCCGCGGCCGCGCCCAGATCGGCAAGGGGATGTGGGCGGCGCCCGACCAGATGCACGCCATGATGGCGGCCAAGATCGCCCATCCCAAAGCGGGGGCCAACACCGCCTGGGTCCCCTCCCCCACCGCCGCGGTTCTGCACGCCCTGCACTATCACGAGGTCGACGTCCCGGCCCTGCAGGCGCAGATGGAGTCAGCCGGCGGAAAGCCGACCGGCCTCGATGACCTGCTGACGCCGCCGCTGGCCCGCTCCAACTGGAACGAGGCCGAGATCCGCCAGGAGCTGGACAACAACGCCCAGGGCATCCTCGGTTATGTGGTGCGCTGGATCGACCAGGGCGTCGGCTGCTCCAAGGTGCCCGACATCCATGACGTCGGCCTGATGGAGGACCGCGCGACCCTGCGCATCTCCAGCCAGCACATCGCCAACTGGCTGCATCACGGCGTCACCGACGAGGCCCAGGTGCGCGAGACCCTGGGGCGGATGGCCAGGGTGGTCGACGCCCAGAACGCCGAGGATCCCCTCTATCACCCCATGAGCCCCGACCCGGCGGCGAGCGTCGCCTTCCAGGCGGCGCTGGACCTGGTGTTCCAGGGGCGCGAGCAGCCCAACGGTTACACCGAACACATCCTCCACCGCCGCCGGCGCGAGCGGAAGGCGCAGCTGGCGGCAAGCTGAAGGCGGCCCACGCGGCGCCTTTCAGTGGCCGACGCTGACGTCGCCCGAGCCGGCGACGTGCTTGGAGACCGGGCCGGTCACGCGGGCGGCGGAGACATCGCCCGAGCCGGCGACATTGGCCTCCAGCGACTGGGCCACGCCGCCGAAGCGGACGTCGCCGGATCCGGCCACGGAGACGTTCATGTCCGTCACCGCGCCGTCCTTGATCCTCACGTCCCCCGAGCCTCCGACACGCACGCGAAGCGGTCCGTCCACGCGGGCCGCGGTGATGTCCCCTGACCCCGTCACACTTGCCGTCAGACCGCCGCGGGCGGCGCGCATGTTCACGTCGGCCGATCCCGAGACATGCACGTCAGCGGCGGCGACGGATCCCGTCCTGACGTCTCCCGAGCCGGCGATGCTGACCCGCAGGGGGCCGTTCTGGTCGGCCACCTTCCAGTCGCCGCAGCCGGCGTTGGAAAGGTCCAGTCCCGCGCCCGGCCCGACCACGCCGAACACGGCGCCGCCCGCGGCCGCGGTCGCCCGCAGCGGCATGCGCACCACGACCTGGGGCATGTCGTCGTAGCCGATGGCGCCGATCCCCGAGACGGAGGCGGCCGGGCGGCCGAACACGTTGTGGCAGTTGATGTTGCGCCAGCCCAGCCCGCCGTCGACCACCACCCTGTCGCCCTCGCGGGTGATCCGGAGCGGCAGGCGGGCGTTCGTCCGGGTGACGAACACCGCCACGTTGCTGCGCGCCTCAGGAACGATCGTGACCCTGGCCACGGCGTGGCGGATCTCCACCGACGGCGCCGCGGGCGCCGCCCCGGCCGCCAGCGACGCCATCGCCGCCACCCCCATCGACAACCCTCCGCGCATCCGCGTCCTCCCTGACATCCACCCGACACACGAGGCTAGACCGCGGCCACCGCGGGCACAGCTTAATTCGCGTCCATGAATACCAGCGTCAGCCGTGGATGATCTCGCGCACGCGGGCGCCCAGCGTGGTCATGGCGAACGGCTTGGTGATCACCTGCATGCCGGGTTCCAGGTGACCGGCGCCCACGGCGGCGTTCTCGGCATAGCCGGTGACGAAGAGGACCTTGAGCCCGGGGCGCGTCGTCCGGGCGAGATCGGCGACCTGGCGCCCGTTGAGCCCTCCCGGCAGGCCGACGTCGGGGAGCAGGAGGTCGATCCTCTCGCCGGCGTTGAGGATCGTCAGGCCGCTGGGGCCGTCGGCGGCCTGCAGCACCCTGTATCCGGCCGCCTCGAGGACGTCGGCGACCAGCATGCGGATCGCGCTCTCGTCCTCGATCACCAGCACAGTCTCGCCGGGGATCGCCTCTCCGGCGATCTCGTGTTCCGGCTCTTCCGACGCGCCCATCTCTCCTGTGTATCGGGGGAAGTAGAGCTTCATGGTCGTGCCGTGGCCGACCTCGGAATAGATGCGCGCATGGCCGCCCGACTGGCGGGCGAAGCCGTGGACCATCGAGAGGCCGAGGCCCGTACCCTGCCCCAGCGGCTTGGTGGTGAAGAAGGGATCGAAGGCCCGGGCGACGACCTCCGGAGGCATGCCCACACCCGTGTCCGACACGCAGAGCGCGACGTACTGGCCGGGCGGCAGTTCGCGCTCCTGGGCCCCGCGCCAGTCGAGCCAGCTGTTCGCCGTCTCGATGGTGATCCGGCCCCCATCGGGCATGGCGTCGCGGGCGTTGATCACCAGGTTGAGCAGGGCGTTTTCGAGCTGGGAGGGATCGATCCGGGTGAGCCAGAGCCCGCCCGCGCCGACCACCTCCACTTCGATGGCCGGTCCGACCGTGCGGCGTATGAGGTCGTCCATGCCGGCCACCAGCCGGTTCAGGTCGACGGGCTTGGGGTCGAGGGTCTGGCGCCGCGAGAAGGCCAGCAGCCGGTGCGTCAGGGCGGCGGCGCGGCGGGTGCAGCTCTCGGCGACCTCGAGATAGCGCTCGACGCCGCTGAGCCGCCCCTCCGCCAGGCGTTTTCCCATCAGCTCCAGGCTGCCCGCGATCGCGGCCAGGAGATTGTTGAAGTCGTGGGCGATGCCCCCGGTGAGCTGACCGACGGCCTCCATCTTCTGCGACTGGCGCAGGGCCTCCTGGGCGGCGGCCAACTCCGCCTCGGCGGCCTTCTCCTCGTTGATATCGCGGCCGCTGCAGTAGACCAGGCCGTTCTCCGGAATCCCGACCCAGGAGATCCAACGGTACCCGCCGTCCTTGCATCGATAGCGGTTGGAGAAGCGGATCGCCGGCTGGCCGATCTGGGTGAGGGCGAACCCCTCCCGGGTGCTTTCCAGGTCGTCGGGGTGCAGCAACTCCCAGATCGACATGCTCGCCACCTCCTCCTCGGACCAGCCGAGCATGGTCTTCCAGGCCGGATTGGAGGTTAGGAAATAGCCTTCCGGGTTGAGCGCCCCCAGGAGGTCGGGACTGACCTGCCAAGTGACGCCCCGCGCCTGGCTGCGCTCCAGGACCCGTCGCTCGAGCTCGGCGTTGAGTTGGCGAAGCGCCGCCTGGGCTCTGTAGGTCTGGGTGACGTCGAAGCCTTCGCAGAACACGCCCCTGACGGCCCCGTTCTCGTCGAACAGGGGGGCGTAGACCAGGGTGAGATAGCCGGTCTCTTCCGGCGCGTCGGCGGACCGCCGATAGCGCACCTCGGCGTTTTCCTCGCGATGGGGTTCGCCGGTCCGGTAGACCTGCTGCAAGAGCTCGAAGACGCGCTGGTCGGCCAGCGTGGGAAAGGCTTCGCGGAGGGTCTTGCCGACCCAGTCCCGGCTCCCGAACATCCTGCGGTGGGTGTCGTTGACGAACTCCACGACGTGGTCGGGGCCGTTCATGATGATGATGAAGCCGGGGGCCTGCTCGAACTGGCGCCTTTGGCGCTCCTGCTCGGCGGCGATCCGGCGCTCGGCGAGCACCCGCTCGGTGGTCTCGACCACGATGGCGATCACGCCCTGGGGCTGGTCGTCGTCGCCGAACACCGGCGAGTAGTCCAGGTTCATCCACACCTGCTCGGGAACGCCGTGCCGGTCGAGCGTCAGTTCCTGGTCCCTGTAGGCCAGCGTTCCGCCCCCGAGGACCACCTTCAGGACGTTGTCGTTGAAGTCCGCCACCTCTCGCCAGCCCTCGCGGACCTTGCTGCCGAGCAGGGCCGGGTGACGCTTGCCGGCGAACACCGAATAGGCGTCGTTGTAGATCATCACGCCGTCCTCGCCCCACAGCATGACGATCGGCAGGGGCGAGTGGACGAGGATCGAGGTCGCCGTCTTGAGGCTGCGCGGCCAGGCGGAGATCGGCCCGAGCGGAGTCGACGACCAGTCGAAGGCCGCGATCAGCGCCGCCAGTTCGCCGCCCCCCCTCAGAAAGCCGGCGGCGTCACGATCCTTTTCGGAGACTTCCCGCAGTGTCGATCCCTCGTCCACGGGGACTTGGCCCCCCATGGGCTGGTAACGGATTCGCGAACGGAAAGTGCCAGGCGGCGGCGAAATCAACCGCCGCCGTTCACGTTGACCTTCTGGCCGTTGACGTAGGGGTTGGCCGACGAGACCAGGAAGGTCACCACCGCCGCCACGTCCTCCGGCGTGCTGACCCGGCCGAACGGCGAGCGGGCGTCGAGTTCGTGGATGTCGGCGACACCGGATGTGGCCCGGCTCAGGCGCTGGCCCATCTCGGTCACCGTCAGGCTGGGCGCGACGATGTTGGTCCGGATGCCGTGCGCGCGCTCCTCCTTGGCCAGCGTCAGGGCCAGGGCCTCCATGGCCGCCTTGCCCATGTTGTAGGGCCCGCCGTTGGCGGAATGGAACAGGGTGGCGACGCTGGAGATCATGACGATGTCGCCACGCCCGCGCTCGCGCATATGCGGGATGACCAGCTTGCTGAGGTAGTGGGGGCCGAAGGCGTGGACGCGCACCACCCGCTCCATCTCCAGCGGATCGGTGTCGACGACGCTCTTGCCGCGGCTGGCGATGCCGGCGTTGTTGACCAGGATGTCGATGCCGCCGAAGTCGGCCAGCACCAGCTCCACCATCCCCACGTCGTCGTCCCAGTTCTCCACCGAGGCGGAATAGGCGACCGCCTTGCGGCCCAGGGCCTTGATGGCGTCCACCGTCTCCTTGGCGGCGTCGGCGTCGCGGCGGTAGTTGACCGCGATGTCGGCGCCGGCCTCGGCCAGCGACAGGGCGACGGCGCGACCGATGCCCCGGCTGGCGCCGGTGACCAGGGCCACGCGGCCCGCAAGCGATATTTCCATGAAGCCTTTTTCTCCTAAGCCCGCGTCGCGCCGAAGCCGTGACGGGGGAAGTGCACATTGACGCGGCCGGTGCGCTCGTGCTCGCGGCCGATGACGATGGTGGCGGTGTCGCAGCGGAGCAGCTCGCCGCGACTCGGCATCACGCCATAGTCGGTGGGGCCCGCGTCGACGAGCGTCCCGACCGGGATGCCGGGAAGGTCGCTGGTCCCGTTGGCCACGGTCGCGGGGGTCGAGTCCGCCGCCGCTTTCAGCGCCTCCGCGCCGCTCATAGCCTCCCCCTTCTTCGCTCCGAACGCCCGCATCCGCTCGTACCAGGCCTGGGCCGCCGGGTGGCGGGCCAGCATCTCGGCCATCGGCGTGCCGGCGTGGACGAACCACAGGACGTGGTAGGCGGAGAAGTCGGCGATGGTCCACGCCGGGCCGAACAGATAGGTCCGCCCGTCCGAGAGCTGGGCTTCCAGCTCGGCCAGGAACAGCTGGTGGCGCGGCAGGGCCTCTTCGAGCGGGATGCGGCGGATGGTCGAGCCCTGGCTGAAGGCGGCGCGGTCGGCCGCGAAGGCGGTCGCCGCCTCGGTGTCGGCCAGGAACCCCGCCATGTTCTCGGGGAGGAAGCGGATGGTGACGCCGCCCCAGAACAGCTCGGTGTCGATCCAGCGGGCCAGGGTCTGGGCGGCGAGGCGGTGGGCGGCGGGGTAGAAAGTCGGCCCCTCCCCCTTGTCGTCCAGGTACGCCGCAATCATGGCGGTGTCGCAGTAGACGTCGGAGCCGACCTGCATCACCGGGGTGCGGCGATAGCCGCCGGTCAAGGGGATGGTGTCCGGCCGCGGCATGATCATCGGGATGATCACCGAGCGCCAGGCAAGCCCCTTGGCGTTCAGCATCGCCCGGGCCTTCTCGGAGAATAGCGACTCCGGATAGTGATGGAGGATGATTTCCGGCACGCGTCCGCCCCTTTGGCTCGGGCCCATCAGGGACCGTTCGTAGGCAACCTAGACGCGCGCCCGACTAAAGGAAACCGGCGGCGGGCAGACTCTCTTCCCCCTCTGGGGGAAGTACCGGCGAAGGCGGGGATGGGGGCTGACCGGGCGAGACCTTCGCAGCGTCGCCCCCTCCACCCCTTCGGGGTCCCCCTCCCCAGCGGGGGAGGAGAGATTCAGACGTCCAGGACGAGGCCGTCGTAGGCGGCGACGATGTCCAGCCGCTGGTCGGTGCGGGTGATCTCCTCGTAGCGCAGGGTCTCGGTGAGGATGCCCTGGATCCTGTCGTCGTCGTTGACCGGTTCGTGGTGGAATAGGCACAGGCGCCTGGCGCCCGCCAGGTGGCAGAGCTCCACCCCCATGATGTTGCTGGAGTGGCCCCAGTCCTCCTTCACCGAGATCGATTCCGCCAGCGAGTACATGGAATCGAAGATCACCACGTCGGCGTCCTTGAAGAAGGCCGCGGTGCGCTCCATCCGGGCGGTGTCCTCCGGCTTGTACTCGGCGTCGGTGGTGTAGATCGCCGTCCGCCCGCCGCCCTCGATGCGGTAGCCGAACGACTCGCCACCGTGCAGCTGGGCCATGCCGGTCACCGTGCAGCCGGCGATCTCGTAGGGCTTTTCCGGCTCCAGGGGCACGAACTCGATCTGGGCCGACAGGGCGCTGAACTCCACCGGGAAGCAGGGGGCGTGGTTCTGGTTGCGAATGGCCGCCTCGAAGTGCGGATGGCAGCTGTAGATGCGGATCCGGTTCCCCGGAATGAAGGCCGGCACGAAGAACGGGAAGCCCATGATGTGGTCCCAGTGAACGTGGGAGACCAGCACGTGGTAGGTCTGCGGCTCGGCCGGCCCGTGACGGCCGAGCGCCGCCAGCGAGAACTCCCGCGCCCCCGAGCCCAGGTCGCAGAGCAGATAGTCCGGCCCGCCGGCGTCCACCTGCACGCAGGAGGTGTTGCCCCCGAACGTCGCCTGTTCGGGGAAGCTGAGCTGCGTGTCGCAGAAGGCCTCGGCCTTTTCCGGCGTGTCCAGGCCCGCGCCCGCCGCCTTGACCAGGGCGTTGACCAGCTTGCGGCGGACCGCGCGCCCGCCCAGCGGCGCCGGCAGCGACCCCCGCGTTCCCCAGAAGGTGACTCTCATGCGGGCCGCCCCCCTCTATGCGGCACGCCGCGGACATCGCTCACTATCATTCCCTGCTTTGCCTTGCGAGGCCCCCTCTCCCCCCCTTGGGGGTAGTACGGCCGAAGGCTGGGAGGGGG
>JAQGIW010000080.1 GCA_028290905.1 Caulobacteraceae bacterium
TATAGGTCACGAACTCCATCGGCGTGTAGTCGTCGTTGAGGATCAACACTCGATACATTGACGGTTTTTGGGTCTTGGTCTTCGTCTGGGTGACGACGGCCGTCCCGACGCCTATGGTCGAATTTCCTTGCTGTTTGTCCGCCACGACAGCTTCTCCAACGCGGGGGCGACCGCCCGCGCCCCAATTAGATATGGAAACTTGCGCGCATTGGAAGGCGGATTCGCGGCGACGGGTTCCAACGCGCTGAAAGATCGCATTTCGGGCGCGGGGACCGCCCGTTTGCCATGCGGACCCGGCGTCAAATGGTCGCGCCGGCCCGTATTTCAAGAGGATCGGGCAAATCGGGGCATGAGCGTGCGCGCCCGGACCACTGCTGCGTCGCCGAACCGGAGCCGCAGGGCGTCCACGGCCGTCTCCTCGGCCAGGGCGCGGGCTTCGGGAACGGCGAACAGTTCGGCGGGCGCGGTGTCGGTGCCGAGGTCTGCCAGGCCCACACCGATCAGCCGGTAGGCGCCGCCGCGGAATCTCCTCGCGCAACAGGGCGCGGCCGACCGCGAACAGCGTGCGGGCGGTCTGCGTGGGGCGGGCGCGGCGCGCCGAAGTCGGGCTAGCCTAGGATGCCGGCCATAGCCACGCTGCGCCCCGCACGCCCGAGGAGTCTCCGTGGGCAGCCGGCGTCACCAGCGTGGTGAAGCTGTCCGAGAACAGGTGCCTGGCGATGACCGGCCCGATGGCGGGATAGAGTTCGGCGACATTGGAGAGGCCGCCGCCCAGGACGATGACGTCCGGATCGAGGACGTCGCAGATCACCGCCAGTCCTCGGCCCAACCGGTCGACATAGCGCGCGAACGCCAGCCGGGCCTGTTCTTCGCAGGCGCGCGCCCGGGCGATGATATCCTCGCCGGCCACGCGCTCGCCGGTCGCCTCAAGGTAGTCGCGGGCGAGGCCGGTCCCGGAGATCCAGGTCTCCAGGCACCCCGTGCGGCCGCACCAGCAGGGTGGCGGATCGCGCTCCGCCGGCGTGGGCCAGGGAAGGGGCGTGTGGCCCCACTCGCCGGCGACGCCGTTGGCCCCGCCCACCAGGACCCCGTCGACCACTACCCCGCCGCCGCACCCGGTGCCGATGATGACCCCGAACACCACACGAGCGCCCGCGCCAGCGCCGTCGCTCGCCTCCGACAGCGCGAAGCAGTTGGCGTCGTTGGCGGTCCTCACCGGCCGTCCGAGCGCGGCCTCGAGATCGGCGTCGAAGGCCCGGCCGTTGAGCCATGTGCTGTTGGCGTTGCGCACGCGCCGGTCGACGGGGGAGAGCGAGCCGGGCATGGCCACGCCCACCGGCGCGCCCGCCGTCCCAGCCTCGGCGTCCGCCCAGTCCACCAGCTCGCCGACGGTGGCGATCGCCTCGTCGTAGTGTCCCGGGTTCCGGGCGCGGCGGCGGGCGATCACGCGGCCGTCGTCGCCGAGCGCGGCGACCTCGATCTTGGTGCCGCCGAAATCAACCCCCAGTCGGACCATCGACCCTCAGCTTCAGGGCGCGCGCGATCGCCGGCGCCAGGTCGGTCCAGCTGTCGAAGCGCGGATGGCGGTCCGGCGCCGAGGGCGCGAAGGGCCGCAGGCGCTCGTCTGCGACCGACTGGAAGCGGTGCACCCCGGGAGCCTCGGCCTCGACTGAGTCGAGGTTGGGCAGCAGGTCGTCGACGAAGGCCGCGGCGCCCTCGGTCCGAGCCGCCAGGGCGGCCACCGTCGGTCCCTTGGGGCCGGCGCCGATCACGAGCGGGTAAGGGAGACCGTTCTCCGCCAGCCATCGCCCCCGCGCCGCCCGGCAGGCGGCCGGGGCATTGCTCAGGATCACGATCGTGGCCTCGTCCGCGAGGGCCGCAAGGCCAGCCGCCGCGCCGGGGGCGACCTCCATGGGATGAGGATCGCACTCGAAGAAGGCGTCGAACAGCCGCCGGCCTTGGCCGACGTCGACGTGGGTCGTCTCGCCTGGCCGGTAGAGGTTCTGGAACAGGGCGAAGCGGTCGATCCGCATCTCCAGGCCGTGACCGACGATGAACGCCTCGAAGCCGCGCATGAACATCCCGACCACCTCGTCGACATCGACGATCACCAGCGGGCGGTCCGCGGGAATGGCGAGGGTGAAAACCTCGGGTGGGAGCGATGGGTCGGCCAAGGACGTCTCCCTCCTGTTCGGTGAGAGGCGAGTCACGCGCTCGTCGCCTCGACGTGGCCGGAGAATCCCAGAGTTGGGGCTCCGATTCAACCGACCCGCGCCGGCTTCACCTCGGCTTAAGGATATTGCGGTGTCTGGCCCTTTGGTAGCCGGATCAGGCGAGTCGCATGGCCAAGACCGTCCTCATCGTCGAGGATAACGAGCTGAACCTGAAGCTCTTTCGCGACCTGATCGAGTCTCTCGGGCATGGCGCTTTGAGCACCGGGGAGGGTTTGGCCGCGTTCAACCTCGCCCGGGCCCACCGGCCCGACCTGATCTTGATGGATATTCAACTGCCGGCCATCTCGGGCCTGGAGGTCACCCGCTGGCTGAAGGAAGACCCGGACCTGGAGTCGATCCCGGTGGTGGCGATCACCGCCTTCGCCATGCGGGGCGACGAGGAACGCATCCGCGAGGGCGGTTGCGCCGCCTACATCGCCAAGCCGATCTCGGTGTCGCGCTTTCTGGAAACGATGAGGCGGTTCCTCGATTAGAACCGCCGCTCGGAATTCTACTTTATCTTGCCTTCCTTGAACTCCACGTGCTTGCGGACCACCGGGTCGTACTTCTTCACGACCATCTTCTCGGTCATGGTGCGGGCGTTTTTCTTGGTGACATAGAAGAAGCCGGTGTCCGCCGTCGAATTGAGGCGGATCTTGATGGAAGCCGGTTTGGCCATGGCGAAACGAGACCTTCGGAGAGCGCGGCGCGGCGGCCGGAAATTGGCGAGCCGCGGACCATACGGATCGCGCGCGCCATGTCAATGTAAGCTTGCCCGGATGGCGGGCTTCCGCCTTAAAGATGCACCAGCCTCTGCCGCCCCCGTGCGAAGCGAAGCGAGGGCGCGGGTCGGGTGGGGTCTTCCAGGCGCAGGGGGATTTCCCGCAACACGAACCGGGTCACGCTCGGCAGGTCGAGCCCGAGCGCCTCATCGAGCTCGAACCAGGCAATCTCGTCCAACTCGCCGCAGTCGCCCTGCCGCTCGAGGCTGATCAGATGCTCGGCCTCGGCCATGAAAAAGCGGGCATCGAAGCGCTTGGGCGAGATCGCCGGGGTGACGGCGCGCGCCACGAAATCGAGCGCCGCCAGGTCGGGGAGGGCCCCCTGGGCGAGGAACTCACGCCAGGGGCCGGTCCCCGGACGGGGCGGCGCGGGGCGGGCGAGCAGCAGCCCGACCTCCTCGAAGGTCTCGCGCACCGCGGCCAGCGCCAGCGCCCGGGCCCTCGCCGGCGGCGCGG
>JAQGIW010000087.1 GCA_028290905.1 Caulobacteraceae bacterium
TCGCTAGCCATTGACACGCCCCGGCCCCTCCCCTCAGCCTTTGGCCAAAGGGAGGACGTGATGATCAAGCTGGTCTATGTGCTCGAGCGGCGCGCGGACGTGACGCCGACGGATTTCCACGACTATTGGCTCAGGTCGCATGGGCCAAGGGTGCGGGGCCACGCGGGGGCGATCCGGGCCAGGCGCTATGTCCAGAGCCATCTGATGGAGACCCCGCTGAACGAGGGCCTGCGCGCCGCGCGCGGCATGCTGGAGCCGGTTCCCGGGATCACGGAGGTGTGGTGGGACAGCCTGGAGGATTTCCAGGCGGCCGCTTCCGGTCCAGAGGGCGCCGCGGCCCTGGCGGACCTGGCCGAGGACGAGGCGAAGTTCATCGACATCGCCCGGTCGCAGGTGTTCCTGACTCGGGAGAACCCGATCTTCGACTTCACCGGCGGCCGGAAGTTCGGCCCGGACGCGGTCAAATGCACCTATCTGCTGGCCCGCCGCGCGGACCTGGGCGTCGAGGCCTGCCACCAGACCTGGCTGACCGACCATGGCCCGCTCGTCGCCAGCTTCGCCCGCGCCCTGCACATGGCCCGGTACGTCCAGAGCCATACGATCGCGCCGGAGATCAACCAGGGCTTCGTCGCCGCGCGCGGCCTGGCGCAGCCCCTGGACGGCATCACGGAGGTGTGGATGCGCTCGGCCGACGATCTCGGGGCCGGCGGGGCGACCGAGGAGGGCCGGCGGGGCGGACCCGCGATGGTGGAAGACGAGCGGCGGTTCGTGGAGATGGGGCGCTCGCGGTGCTTCTTCACCCGCGAGCACGAGATCTTCGACTACACCTGAGCCCCTCCGGCGTGGCGCTTCAGATTTCGGTGGCGGCAAGGGGCTCGCGGCGGACCCGCACCACCGCGCCGACCCCGCCGAAGCCCGCCAGCATCATCGCCCAGGGCGCGAATTCGCGAATGGCGGTGAAATCGGGGTCGAACACTAACGCCAACAAAACTGACATGACTACACGACTGCTCCCTGAACCCCCGTAACCGTCCTCGGCCATTAGGCGCCATCGTCCGCGCGGTCGGTGGCCATTCGCACGTCCGGGCGGCCCCGGGGACGAAGATGCGCAAATAGCAAGCATGACGGGACCCCGCGCGCGCCATTGACACGCGCGCACGCCTCGCCCCAGCCTTCCCCCAACCAGAGGAAGCGCAGCCATGTATCCAGGCCCCTACGCCAGGACCGATCCCGACCATCCGGCCTTCGTGATGGCGACCAGCGGCGAGACGGTGAGCTATGGCGAGCTGGAGCGGCGGACCAATCGGCTGGCGCACTATCTGCGACGGGCGGGGCTGGGCCGTCTCGACCACTACTCCGTCTTCATGGAGAACAACGCCCGCTACGTCGAATGCTGCGGGGCCGGCGAGCGGTCGGGGCTCTACTACACCTGCATCAACTCCTACCTGACGGCCGAGGAGGTGGCCTACATCCTCACCAACAGCCGCTCGCGGGTGCTGATCACCAGCCAGGCCAAGCTGCCGGTCGCGCTGGCGGCGATGGCCCTGGCGCCCGCCGTGGAGCGGTGCCTGGTGGTCGATGGCCCGGGTGATGGGGCGGCCGTGGCCAACCTGGACGAGGCGTTGGCCGGACTGCCCGAGACCCCGATTCCCGACGAGAGCCTGGGCACGGCCATGCTCTATTCCTCGGGGACCACCGGCCGGCCGAAGGGTATCCTGCGGCCGCTGCCGGAGAGTCCGCCGGACCAGGCGCTGCCGCTCTATGGCTGGATCGACAACCTGTTCAGGTATCGCGGGGGCATGGTCTACCTCTCGCCGGCGCCGCTCTACCACAGCGCGCCCCACATCTCGGTGAACCTGACCCTGCGCCGGGGCGGCACGGCGGTGATCATGGAGCACTTCGACCCCGAGCAGTACCTGGCCCTGGTGGAGCGATACCGGGTCACCCACAGCCAGCTGGTGCCGACGATGTTCTCGCGGATGCTGAAGCTGCCGAAAGAGGTCCGCGAGCGCTACGACCTGTCCTCGCTGGAGATCGCCATCCACGCCGCCGCGCCCTGCCCGCCTCAGGTCAAGGCGGCGATGATCGACTGGTGGGGTCCGATCCTGTTCGAATACTACGGGGCGACCGAGGCCATGGGGTTCACGGCCTGCGACACGGCCGAATGGCTGGCCCACCGCGGCACTGTCGGGCGGGTGCTGGCCGGCGAGCTGCATGTGCTGGACGATGCGATGAACCCCTCGCCCAAGGGCGAGCCGGGCGCCCTGTGGTTCAAGATGGCCAACCCGTTCGAATACTTCGAGGATCCGGCCCGCACCGCCGAAAGCCGCTCGCCGGACGGGACCATGGCGACGGTGGGGGACGTCGGCTACGTCGACGACGACGGCTTTCTCTATCTGACCGACCGGGCGACGTTCATGATCATCTCGGGCGGGGTGAACATCTATCCGCAGGAGTGTGAGAACCTGCTGATCACCCATCCCAAGGTGGCCGACGCGGCGGTGTTCGGCGTGCCGAACGAGGACATGGGCGAGGAGGTCAAGGCGGTGGTCCAGCCCATGCCCGGCTGCGACGCCTGCCCCGAGCTGGCGGCCGAACTGGTCGCCTTCTGCCGCGAGCACCTGGCGGGCCTGAAGTGCCCGCGCACCATCGATTTCGAGGACGAGCTGCCCCGCCTGCCCACCGGCAAGCTCTACAAGCGGCTGCTGCGCGACCGCTACTGGGGTGACCGCAAGAGCCGCATCATGTGAGGCGCGAGACGCCTCATACCGTCAACGCCATTTCGGAACGCGAAGCTCGACCTCGGAGGTGGCCGCCGGCCTGCGTCCCGCCCGCAGCGCCAAGGCGAAACCGCCGGCGCCCAGCAGCATGAGCACCCAGCCGACCTGTTCCGGAATGGCGGCGGCGCCCGTGTCGAGGATGATGGCGTTCAACAGGGCCGGGGCGCCGAAGGCCACCGCGAACAAGATCAGAATGTGCCTCACGACTTCCCCCTGCACCGCCCCCTGGACGTCATCGCGCCATAATCGTAATTTTCGGCGTGGTCGGTGGCTATTCTCACTTCTGAGGAGACGCGCCGGAATAATGGAGCGTAGCGTCCCTGGGTGGCTGACCTGGATCCTAGTCCCGTCGTCGAACGACTCCGGGCGAGCCGCTCGGTGGACGAGCTGGCGCGAGACTTCGCGAAGGCCATCGCTCCGCTGCGGATGACCGCGTCGGCGAGCGGGATGGTGTCGGGGCCGCGGGCGCTGAGCGCGATCCCGTTCCATTTCACCAACTGGCCGTCCGACTGGATCGACGTCTATCGGTTGCGCGGCTTCGTGAAGATCGATCCCCTGCCCCGCTGGGCGATCATTTCGGGCGAGCCGGTGTCGTGGAGCGAGGTGGTCGCGCGGCTCCCGCCCTCCGACCCCGGCCAGGAGGTCTCCCGGGCGGCCCGGGCCTACGGCTTCCATGAGGGCTTCGTGACCCCGGTCAGGACCCGGACCGGCGCGCTGGGCCTGGTCTCGGTCGGCGGGGGGGCGCGGCCCGCCTTTCAGCTGCAGGAGCGGATCTTCCTGCAGGTGGTCTCGGCGGCGGCGCTGATGCACGCCGAGGCGCTGATGGACGCGCCCGCCGCCCCGCCGTCGCCGTTCACCCTGCGCGAGCAGGAATGCGTCGCCCTGCTGCGGCAGGGGTTCACCGACGCCGAGATCGGCACGACGCTGGGCGTGGCGGTGACGACCGTGCGGGCCCACCTCCAGAACGCCCGGCGCAAGGCCGGCGCCCGCAACCGCGTCGAACTCGCCGGGCGATAGCGCCTCTCTCCTCCCTTGGGGGGAGTACGGCCGAAGGCCGGGAGGGGGCTGACCAGGCGAGATCTTCGCGGTGTCGCCCCCTCCACCCCTTCGGGGTCCCCCTCCCCCTGTGGGGGAGGAGAGTCTCCTCCTACTGCGCCGCGAGCATCGCCTGGTTCCTGCGCGACTCCTGGATGATGTAGGCGCGGATCGCCTCGGCCTGGGCGGGGGTGAGGAATCTGGCGAAGCCGACCATGCCGTTGCTCGCCAGCGCGCCGTCGAGCACCACGGTCCGGAAGGCGGCGTCGGAGGTGATCATCGACGATGTCTGGAGATCGGGCAGGTAGCGGCCCGAGGCGTTGGAGCTGTGGCAGATGGCGCAGTTCTGGTGGAACAGCAGGCTCCCCTGGTCGACGTCGCCGGCGGAGTGGACGCCGGTCAGGTCGATGGTGCGCGGCGGCGGCCTGGAAATGGCGGGAAGGGTGTCGGTCCCGCCGAGCTTGAAGACCAGCAGGCGCCCGGGCAGGCGCGGACGGTCCGGCAGGGCCCAGTGCTGGAACAGCGGCCCGGTGCCGCCATAGCCCACCATCAGGGCCACGTACTGCTGGCCGTCCAGGGCATAGGTCGAGGCGCCGGCGACCACGCCCATGCCGGCGTCGTAGCGCCAGACCTGCTTGCCGGTGCGCGAGTCGTAGGCGGCGAAACGACCCTCGGCGTCGCCCTGGAAGACCAGGTCGCCGGCGGTCGCCAGGATCCCGCCGTTCCAGTAGTATTCGTGCGGCGTCGACCACCGCGCCTCCTGCTTCACCGGGTCCCAGGCCAGGAGCTCGCCCTTCAGCGAGGCCTTGATGGCCGCGCGCTGGGCCTTCTCATCCGGCAGGGCGAGGAGGAGCGGATCGAAGGCGAAGTTGACCGCGCCCTCGCGGTACTTGAACTTCGGGTCATCGCCGAAGACGAGGCCGCTCTCCATGGCCGGGATGAACACCAGGCCCTGGCGGGGATCGAAGGCCATCGGCTGCCAGTTGTGCGCTCCGGTCGGCGAGGGCGAGATCACCGCCACCTTGGTCTCGTAGCGCGCGCCGGGGACCTCGACCGGTCTTCCCGTCTTCGGGTCGACGCCGGTCGCCCAGGTCATCGGGACGAAGCCCTTGGCGCTGATCAGCGCACCCGTGGCGCGGTCGATCACATAGAAGAAGCCGTTCTTGTTGGCCTGCATCACCACCTTGCGCGGGCGCCCGTCGATGGTGAGATCGGCCAGCATCAGGTGCTGGGTGGCGTCGAAGTCCCAGGTGTCGTCGGGGGTTGGCTGGTAGTGCCAGGCGTACTTGCCGGTGTCGGGATCGACCGCGACGATCGAGGAGAGGAAGAGATTGTCGGACTTGCCGTCCGAGCGGTGGCGGGCGTTCCACGGCGAGCCGTTGCCGGTCCCGAAATAGACCAGGTTCAGCCCGGGGTCGTAGGTGATCGATTCCCACACCGTGCCGCCGCCGCCGGCCTCCGGCACCCCGGCGCCGCCCCAGGTCGAGCGGGCCGCCTTCTCCAGCGCCGCGTCGGAGGCGGCGCCGTCGGGTTTTCCGGAGGGGCTGGGGGTGGTGTAGAACCGCCAGGCGAGCTTCCCGGTCTCCGCGTCATAGGCCGAGACGTAGCCGCGCACGCCGTATTCCGAGCCGCCGTTGCCGATCAGCACCTTGCCGTGGATCACCCGGGGCGCGCCGGTGATGGTGTAGGATTTGCCCTGGTCGACGGTGACGGCGGACCAGACCACCTTGCCCGTTCCGGCGTCGAGGGCGGTGAGGCGCCCGTCGAGGGCGGCGGCGTAGACCTTGCCGCCCGAGACGGCGACGCCGCGGTTGACCACGTCGCAGCAGGCCAGGAAGCCGCGGGCGCGGTCGACCTCGGGATCATACGACCAAAGCAATCTCCCGGTCCTGGCGTCGAAGGCGTAGACCTTGGACCAGGCGGTGGTGGTGTAGAGCACCCCGTCCACCTCGACCGGGGTCGCCTCCTGGCCGCGGTCGGTGTCGAACTCGTGATGCCAGGCGAGGCCGAGCTTGCCGACGGTCTCGACATTGATCTGGGTGAGCGGGCTGAAGCGCTGGTCGGCCCAGGTGCGGCCTGTGCTCGGCCAGTCTTCCCCGTCCTTGCCCGCGAGGGCTCTTCCGGCCTGTGGGGCCGCCGCGGCCAGCAAGAGGCCGGCCGCCGCCAGCCCAAGACCCAACGCGATCCGCATGCTTCCTTCCCTCCGGCCGATTCATCGCGGCCGTTCTTGACGTTTGCGCCAGCAGGCCACGGCGAGGGGGGAATGTCAAAGCGGCGCCAGGGCGCGGCAGGGTCACTGGGCTTCTCTTCCCCCTCTGGGGGAAGTACCGGCAAAGCCGGGGATGGGGGCTGACCTGGCGAGATCGGTGCGGCGTCGCCCCCTTCCCCCCCTTCGGGGGTACTTCCCCCAGAGGGGGGGAAGAGAAGCTCCTCACCGCACCTGCAGGGCCTGCAGGGTTCCCTCGGGCGCCGGAGCGGTGAGGTCGGCGGGCCAGGGGCCGGCGGTGAGGAAGCGGCGCCAGTCGCGCAGCCGGAGGGTCACGGGCATGCGGCCGTGGATCAGGGCGACGTCGGGGCCGGGGGCCGTGGTCAGCAGGGCGAAGCGGCCGTTCTTGACGATGACGGCGAAGCCGAGGGGTTCGTTGACGGCGGGGGTGAAGGCGAACTTCGACTTCGGAGGTTTGTCGCCCTTGAATTCGTAGAAGCGGTCCATGGGGGCGATGCCGCGCATGGCGGGCGGGTCGCGCCGCTTCTCCGACTGGATGTTGATGACGAGCCCCTTGCCGCCGCCGGGAGGCGTCCAGCCCCAGGGCAGCAGCTCCAGTTGCGTCCGGCCCTCCATTCCGCTCCCTTGGGCGGCGCTGAGGATCGCCGCCCGCTCCGAGGGGCGGATCGAGCCGAACGGCAGGTCGGGCGGCGGCTCGGAGAAGATCTCCGCCGCCTCGCGCGCCATCAGCTCGCAGTATTGCTCCCAGGTCTTCTCCTGGGCGAATTCGTTGCACATCGATCCCCTCCGCTCGGGTCTTGCATATACCGCTCATCCCCGCAAAACAGGCTGTGTGAAAAGTCGAGGCTGTCACATTCCCGCGCAATTTTTCATCTCCTACGCGCCGCGCACGCGCGCCTTGCGAAACGATTTTCCGGTCTCACGGCAACTGCAGAATATTATTGCGTT
>JAQGIW010000137.1 GCA_028290905.1 Caulobacteraceae bacterium
TACATCTGCGCCACCGACGAGCACGGGACGCCGGCAGAACTCGCCGCCGCCGCCGCCGGTCAGGATGTCTTCACCTATTGCGAGGAACAGCACCGGATCCAGCACGACGTCGGCCGGGCCTTCGGCCTGTCCTGGGACTGGTTCGGCCGATCTTCCTCGCCCCAGAACGCGCGCCTGACGCAGCATTTCGCCGACGTTCTCGAGGACCGGGACCTGATCGAGGAGCGCACCGACCGCCTGGTCTACTCCCTCGAGGATAAGCGGTTCCTGCCGGACCGCTACATCGAGGGAACCTGCCCGGTCTGCGGCTACGGGAAGGCGCGCGGGGACCAGTGCGATAACTGCAATTCCCTGCTCGACCCGATCGACCTGATAGACCCCTATTCGGTGATCTCGGGGTCGCGGAACCTGGAGGTAAGGGAGACCCGTCACCTCTACCTGCTGCAGTCGAAGCTGCAGGGGACGATCCGCGAATGGCTTGAGGCGAAGGCCGAGTTCCCGACCCTGGCGCGGTCGATCGCCACCAAGCACCTCGACGAGGGCCTGATCGATCGCGGCATCACGCGCGACCTCGCCTGGGGCGTGCCGGTGACCCGCGGCGGACAGCCGCGCCCGGGCTTCGAGGCCAAGGTGTTCTACGTCTGGTTCGACGCGCCGATCGAGTACATCGCCGCGACCGAGGAATGGGCGGATGATTCCGGCGAGGATTGGCGCCGCTGGTGGCGCACCGACGCAGGGGCGCAGGACGTCCGCTACGTCGAGTTCATGGGCAAGGACAACGTCGCCTTCCACACGGTGAGCTTCCCCGCCACCATCCTTGGCTCCGGCGAGCCCTGGAAGACGGTCGACGTGCTCAAGGCGTTCAACTGGCTCAACTGGTACGGGGGCAAGTTCTCCACCTCTGAGGGGCGCGGCGTGTTCATGGACGCCGCCCTGGAGATCCTCCCCCCCGACTGCTGGCGCTGGTATCTCACCGCCAACAGCCCGGAGCACTCCGACAGCGCGTTCACCTGGGATCAGCTCGTCGCGGCGGTGAACCGCGACCTCGCCGACGTGCTCGGGAACTTCGTGAACCGCATCTTGAAGTTCTGCGAAGCGCGGTTCGGGGGGGTGATCCCCGCGGGCGGCGAGCCCGGCCCGCTGGAAGAGAGGCTGTTCGCCGAGGTGTCGGCTCGCATCGCCGAAATCAGCGAGCAGTTCGAGGCGATCGAGGTTCGCAAGTCCGCTCAGGCCCTGCGCGCGCTCTGGGTGCTGGGCAACGAATATCTCCAGGAGGCGGCGCCTTGGACCGCGATCAAGACCGACCTCGATCGGGCGGCGGTGATTGTGCGCACGGCGATCAATCTGGTGGCGCTCTACGCCCGGGTCAGCGCGCCGGTGATCCCTTTCACCGCCGAGGCCATGGCCCTCGCCCTGGGGGAAGCCTATCCCCCCTCCTGGCCATTCGCCGACGGCCGCGCGGAGCTCACGCGGCTGCCCGTCGGCCGCGCGGTCACTGCCCCGCCGGTGCTGTTCCGCAAGATCGAGGAGGCCGACGTGACGGCTTGGACGGACCGCTTCGGCGGCGGCGAGTGACGCCGCTCCGTCAGCGTGGCCGGCTGGCCTCGTAGAGGGCCACAGCGGCGGCGGCGGCGACGTTCAGGCTCTCGAAGCCGCCGGGCATGGGGATGTTGGCAAGGGCGTCGCAGTGTTCGCGCACCAGCCGGCGCACGCCTTCGCCCTCGGCGCCCAGCACCAGCACAGTGGGCGATCCATCCAGCACGTCCGCCAGGGCGTCCGGCGCCTCGCCGTCCAGGGCCACGGCGCGCCAGCCGAGGGCTTCGAGCCGCTCCAGGGCCCTGGAGAGGTTGACCTCACGGGCGTGGGGAATCTGGTCGATGGCCCCGGCCGCGGCCTTGGCCAGGGCGCCCGTCAACAGGGGCGCGTGCCGGTCCTGGAGAATGACGCCCCGTGCGCCGAAGGCGGCGGCGCTGCGGAAGATGGCGCCGATGTTCTGCGGGTCGGTGACCTGGTCGAGCATGATCAGGACGCCGCGGGGATCGGCGCCCAGATCGTCGAGCGCGATGGCGTCCAGGGGCGGGATGCGCAGGCCGACGCCCTGGTGGACCGCTCCGGGCGGCAGGATCTGGCCGATGGCCGCCGTCTCGGCGACCTCGACGGTGAGGCCGCCGCCGAATTGCGCCTGGAGGGCTCGCGCCCGCTCGGCGGTCGCCAGCAAGCGCTTGGCGGGGGGCCGGGCAGGGTTGGCGAGGGCGGCAAGGACCGGGTGCCATCCCCAAAGCCACTCGGCCCGCGCCTCCTCCAGCCGCCGCCGGTGGCCGGCGCCGGCTGCGTGGGCGGGGCCTGGTCCCGTGCCCGTGGGTCGGCGATCGGGACCGCGCTGGCGGTCGTTGCGTTGGTGGTTGGAGGCCACTATAAGACGCGCTCCGTTTTGGGGCCCCGAGCGGGCTTCCTCTCGTGCTCCTAGCATGTCCGGGGGGCGCGATCGGAAGGCTTTCGAAGGGCGGGGCGGGCGGGTCCCGGTTCGTTCCGGGGGCTCCAGGTCGGTCGATAGTGCAATGACACAAGCGCAAAGCAACGCTTTTCTTGGGTCGAAATTGCACTAGCTATAGGAGGAGCGCTCCGGCATCGGAGCGCTCGCGAGCGCGTCGGGGGAATGTCCCGAGCGGCAAAGGGGGCGGACTGTAAATCCGCTGGCGTACGCCTTCGTAGGTTCGAGTCCTACTTCCCCCACCACGCGATCGACGGCGCGGTCCGCCTCACGGGCGGTCGTGCGGGTATAGCACAATGGTAGTGCAGCAGCCTTCCAAGCTGAGGATGCGGGTTCGATTCCCGCTACCCGCTCCAAGCCCGGCCGGGGCCTGAGGGCGATTTGGCCGGAACGCGATTTGGGTTGGGCGCCGCCCATTCCTTCGCTAGTTTGGACTCTTGCGTCCAGGGAGATCCGTATGGGGCTTCGGCTCACCCCCGGCCTGATGGTGGGCGCCCAGTTGGTGGGCGTCCTGGCGATCGGCGTCGCGGCCGTCGCCCAGGGCGCAATGGCCGCCCCCGCGGTGCAGGTGCGCGGGGCGGCGGCGCGGCTGACCATCATTCCCGAGGCCCGGCGCGACATCGCGGTGAGCCTTACGCACGCGGATCCGCGCCTGCCGCTGCGCATCACCCGGCTCGGCGATCGCATCTTCATCACCGGCGACGTCGGTCACCGGGTGCATGGCTGCCGCACTGCCGCCGGGCGTCGCGGCGTGGCGATCTGGGGTCGAGGCGCGATCCCCTATGAGGAGCTGCCGACGGTGGTGATCCGCACCCCGATGACAGTCCGGCTGTCGGCCGGGGAGGCGGTGTTCGGCGACATCGGGCGCAGCGCCAGCGTAGACTTTACCAACCAGGGCTGCGGCGACTGGACGATCGCCGATGTCCAGGGGCGG
>JAQGIW010000110.1 GCA_028290905.1 Caulobacteraceae bacterium
ACTTGGGGTAGCCCGACACGATGCCGGGCGCCAGTTGCGCGCCTTGGGCTCGGCGGCGGAATCGAGTGCGCCGGTCGGAAGAAAAATGATCAGGGGAAACGATGTCGTATCGAAGCGCTCGAGCAGCGTTCGCCAGCCTGGGAGTGATTGCAACTCTCGCCGCGCCCGCAGCGGCCACCGCGCAGCCGAAGCTGACGCTGGCCACCGTTCCGACGCCAGGTGCGCCGGAAATCATCAACACTCAGGTGGGTGAAGTGGTCGTGACCGCTCGCAAGCGGGACGAAGCGTTGATTTCGACGCCCGTCGTCGAAACGGCCGTCGGCGGGACCGAGTTGAGGAGGCGCGCCGTCACTAGTCTGGACGGCCTCTCCAGGATCGTTCCACAGCTGATCATCGCGCCTGAGACCGGCAGCGTACAGGGCGGCATTGTCACCATGCGCGGGATCAGCGGCCCGGAAGAAAATCCTTTTGCGGACCAGGCGGTGGCCTTCAATGTTGACGGCGTGCAGGTCGCCAAGGCCAGCGTGAGGCGCCTGAGCGATACGGACATAAAGCAGGTAGAAGTTCTGAAAGGACCCCAGGCGCTTTTCTTCGGAAAGAATAGCCCGGCTGGAGTCATTTCGATCAGGACGAACGATCCCTCCGACCACCTTGAGGCAGGGATAACGACCGGCTATGAATTCAACGGCCAGGAAACCAGAACCGAGGGCTACGTCTCTGGCCCTATAGCTGACCACATTGATGGCCGAATTGCCGGGTACTACGCCCATATGGACGGCTGGCTTAATGATCAGACTCCTCGATCTTCGCCTTATTTCAACACCAGCCGCGATCCCGCCTTGAGCGACTTCGGCGTGCGTGGGACACTGAAATGGAATCCAACGCCTAAATTGGACGCCAAACTTAAGCTAAATTATGGCCAGATCGACAATAAAGATGGCGGCACTGCGACAAACGAGTATATCAATTGCGCGACCGGACATCGCCAGAGCGGTTCGGCTGGGGAATGTTCTGCGGGCAACAGCACCGTCAATACCGGCAACGGCCCGATACTCGGTACGCTGCCTGGCACTCAAAACCACTTTGGCGACGGTAAGCCTTTTGTGCATCAAAAGCAGGTGTTGGCCAGTCTAGAGGTCAATTACCACATCGGGCCATCGTTACTGTTGACCTCAGTTACCGGATACTATTACGTCGATCTTCGGCAAGCCCAAAGTTTCTCGAGTGACTACGTTTTTCTGGTGCCTAGCTATGATCCCTATCGCGATAGGGAACTCTCACAGGAGATCCGTCTTACGAGCGATTTTCGCGGGCCGATCAACTTGGCGGCGGGCGTCTACTTCTCCGACAGCCACTCGCAGACTGGGGCGCTCAGCTACCTTTTCGGTTCCAACTTCGATCTGCTAGGGCCGGGGGTCGGGGGGCCGACAACGCCATTTCTCGTCAACGATTTCTTTCTTAAGCAACACGGTCAGTCATACTCGGCTTATCTGCAGGTAATCTATAAGCCTGTGAGCGTCGTGGAAATAGACGTAGGAGGACGTTATTCCTTTGAGCGGAAGAGCCTTCCCCTCGTGGAAAGTAGTCAGACACCGTTTTTGGACGCCAGCTCGATCGTCAATACGCCGTTCAACCGCGCGTCGTGGCAGGATTTCTCGCCGGAGGTGACTCTTGCCTACAGGCCAAGCAATAACCTGACGCTTTTTGGGTCGTACAAACACGGCTTCCTGTCAGGCGGGTTCAATTCCGGAGCGACCGACTTTGTGGCCAATCCAAACCTCAGCTATGCGCCCGAGACCATCGAAGGAGGCGAGATCGGCGTTAAGTCCGCGATGCTCGAAGGCGCCCTGAGATTGAACGCGGCAGCCTATATCTATGACGTCAATGACCTGCAGGTATCGCACTATCTGGATACGATATCGACTATCACGAACGCCGGTGCGGTAAATATAAAGGGGATGGAAGGCGACTTCCTGTATCGCTCCCAACTTGAAGGCCTAAACATCCACGGCGCCATATCGTACAATGATGGCCATTACACGAGATTTCCTGGCGCGCCTTGCTATGCAGGTCAACGCATCAGCGAGGGTTGCACTATCGTCAACGGAGCGCCGGTGCAAGATCTTTCGGGAACGGAGCTTATCCGGGCTCCAAAATGGAACGTCAGCGGTGGCGTCAATTTTGAGAGACGGGTAGGGCGGGGGCTTAAGCTGGGACTCTCTTCCGATGTTTCGTATAGCAGCAGCTTTCTCACCGATGCGACGTCGAACCCGAGCGGCCGAGAGCCCGCCTATACGCTGGTGGATGGCGCGCTTCGCGTTTCAAGCGAGACCGGGAGATGGGAGTTATCTCTCGTCGGCCGCAATCTGACAGATAGACACTTCTGGGTCTCTTCAGTGGGCGCGCCTTTCACAGGGAGCGGCACGGGAACGGCAATAGGAATGCACGGGGATATCTTCGGGGCGGTTAGTCGGGGGCGGGAGGTCGTCATTCGCGCCAGTTATAAATACTGATGCCAGCGCGCGGATTTTGGTTCGGGTGCGAGCGGTGAGAGGATAGTTATATGTTCCGTTACTTTGTCGTCTCTCTTACTTTCAAGCGTGTGGCTTCGCAGGACGAGGGCCTGGCTCAGCGCCAATTCCTTCAGGATCTCGTCGAGCGCGATGTGTTGATCCTGGCTGGACCGCTGGCGGATAGCCCAGGCCACGGGTTGGCGATCGTCCGGGCCGGTTCTCTGGTAGAGGCCCGGACGATTTACGAGGGCGCTCCGATAATCAAGAAAGATATAGCGAGCTGGGCTATCGATGAGATCAACGTAAGTTACAAATCGGCAGCGTTGTCAGAGTAGATCGGGCCGACCCGGCGCTCGAGCGATCACGGGTGACCTGACCCCCTGAAACTCATCCAGAAATGGGCAGAATCCGGTCATCTGCAGCTTGCCCGAGAGGGCAGGGTATCATGATTGGGACGATGCGGCGCGCAGCTTGCTTGCTTGCAGCGCTGGCCCGCGTTGGCTACGGCCGCGCCAGTCCTGGGCAACGGTTCCACCGCCGAACTGGCCGCCGGCGGCTTGGTTCTGCCCAAAAGCCCGGCCCTCGAGATGCGCGCGGAAGGTCTCGCGATCTCCGCCAAGCAGGTACGCGTTCGGTACCGCTTCGTACGCGCCCGGTGATGCCGGACATCGCCGCAGTGGGCGCCCACGACATGCCTCCCTTCTGACCCAGGATCGACGCAAGACCCTCGCCTCTCGACTAGGGTGGAGGGCACTCAGGTCGCCGCCGAGGTCGAGCATGACGATCAAGAACGGCGTCGACCGTACGGCGTACCTTCGCGGGCTTGGCGTTCCGCTGGCGCCGCATCTCGCAACGACGAAAAGAGCTCCTCGCCGGGCCAAGCCCCGCCAGCAAGGCCGAGCTTACTCGCCTGGGCCTTGCCGTCGTCGACGATTACGGCAACGGCCATAGCATGCAGAAACCCTGGGAGGCGACCTGGACGTTGAAAACCACCCACTTCCGGCGCCGGACCTTCCCCGCCGAACTGAGATCGAGGTCGGCATCGCTCTAAGCCGTCGGGGGTCAGTTGGCCCGCACGTTCTGGGCTCGTCGGCCTTCGCCAGGGATCCCACCTACACGGAGCTGCGGCGTCAGTACGGCGTGGATGACGACTTCATCGCCGCCGTTGATCGCTCGAAGAAGCCCGGGGGGATTTCGCGCCGATGCAGAGCGCGATCCCTGCCACGAACGCTTGATTATTTCCTGGAGAACCTTGCATAAGTTGACACCGTCAATGACAAGAGTTTGATAGACTTGTCCGCACGAAGATCAGAGGACCCCTTTATGATGTCGCTTACGCAAGTAAGCGGGTCCGCAGTGATTGAAGAAATCTTCGGTATATGCGCTCTCAGGCGCGGCGCGGACATGCTCGTCCACAAGCTCGGCGTCCTCGCCGACCAGAATGCGCCAGCGATCGTTGCGAACACCGTCGAGCATCAACCTTGCGCCCTGCGCCGCCGAGGTGAGCGCGGTTTCGATGACAAGCCGCGCGGCCTCGTCGCTCATGGCTTGCAGCGCCTCGTCCGACAGTTCTGCGTCATCGCTGCCCAGTATGCTGAACCGCTCGCGGAACCGCTTGATCTCATCCGGCGTCAGCACGTCAGTCGTGACACCTTCCTGAATCTTCCGCGAATTTGCTACGATTTCCGTACCGACGTGGCCAGGCATGACGACGGAACATTTGATATGGGGAGCGTTGACGGCGAGGTCGGTAAGAAGCGCCTCGGTGAAGCCCTTCACCGCGAACTTGGCCGCACTATAAGAGGTGTGGGGTGTGGTGGACCCCAAGGTGGCCCAAAAGCCATTGATGCTCGACGTATTGACGATATGAGCTTCGTCCGCCTTCTGCAACATCGGCAGGAAGGCGCGCACGCTATAGTATACCCCATACCAGCAAATATTGAATGTACGTTCCCAAGATTCCCGGCTGTCGGTGAAGAGGCTGCCGCCGCCGCCTATGCCGGCATTGTTGAAGAGGAGATGGATCTTGTCCGTCTCCATCTGCCGGGCGACGTCGTCACGGAATCTGAGAATCTGAGATTCCACCGAAACGTCCGCCATATGCGTGGTGACGCGGGCGCCGTGCGGCGGGCGATCGGCTTCACAAAGACGCCTTGTCTCCGCCATATTGGCCGCCAGGATGTCGCACATCGCGACATTGCACCCTTCGGCGACGAGCAACCGCGCCAATTCGCGCCCCATGCCCGTACCGCCGCCCGTAATAACGGCAATCTTCCCTGCGAAATGTTTCAATGAAACTCTCCTCCAGGATTCGCCGTGTCTTGGGAATATCTCACCTACCGAAGCTCGCTTCAATTTAGCGAGACGTCTCTCCCAAGGAGGCGTAGACGGCCTTCACCAGCCCGGTGCGGCGGGGATCGCGGTCAAACAGATCGCCCATCCGGTTCATGGTATAAGCCATGGCCAAGTCAGCCACCGGGTCGGCTAGCGCGAATGAGCCCCCCCAACCCGTGTGGTAGAACGTTTCCTGGTGGGGTCCGTACAGCCCATCGGCGTTGATCATGAAGCCGGCGCCCCACCGCGAATATATACCCTTGACCAAGTCGATTCCTTCGCTCCAGGGGCGGGTCGCCAGAGCGATTGCTTCGCGCCTGGCAAGAGCCGGCCTGCCCGGCCGATCACCCAAAAGCCGGTCGAAGAGGCCCATCATGGAGCGAGCATTGCCATATCCGTTGCCTGACGGCAGGTCCGCATCCCGCCATGCGGGGTCGTTCCCGAGCGAACCGGCAATGATCGGGTTCCGCGTCGCATTCTGCGCCGGCGTTGAGTAAGCATAGAGCTGAGCCGACTCTGGCGGCGGGATCATCTCCGCGGCCAAGTCCGCTTCTTCCCGGCCAAGGCCGATGGAAACATCCAGACCAAATGGCGCCGCGATCTCTTCGGCGACGAAGCGCTTGATGGACCGACCCTCGATACGCGAAAACAAGGCCGTGGCGAGAATGCCTATAGTGATCGGGTTATAGCCCGCGGCGGTTCCGGGTTCCCAGAACGGCGCCTGAGCTGCGAGTCGCGCAGCCGAGGCCTCGGTCCTATAGAGATCATCCACATCGGCCGGCGTCACGAACCCGGTTAATCCGGATTGATGGGAAAGCAACATTCCAACGGTTACGTCGCCTTTGCCTTCTACCGCAAACTCGGGCCAATACTTGCTGACCTTGTCATCGTAAGCGGCAAGCCCACGATCGACGACCATCGCAAAGCAAACGCCGGTGATGGCCTTGGTCGTGGAATAAAGACAAGCCTTGGTGTCGCGCGTCCAAGGCCTCGTTCGAGCGGGGTCTTTCCAGCCACCCCAAAGTTCCACGACGGTCTCGCCACCGATCGATACGGCGACAGCTGCCCCGAGCTCATTGTGCTCGCTAAAATGCGCCTCGAAGGCTTCTCGCACCCGATCGAATTTGGCGGAGCTGTGACCCTCGACGGCGACACCCGCGGGACTGCCAACTTTCTTCCCTACGCCCATCGCAATTTCCTCCAACAATTTTTGCCGCGACTTGCCGAAGCGCTCGCGCAGGACCATAAGCGTATTATTGCCGCCGGGCATCCTAACTTGTCAATGAAAATGTCGATCAGGTCGGTTTCTACGGACTTGGCCGCGACCTCAGTTGAGAAATGCCCGCAGGAAAAACCGATGGGAACTCCCATAACCCATTAAAATATCTTGTGTATCTAGGCGCGTCGAGCGATCCTCAGGCCCTTCTCGGCCCTCAAATGAAAGGCTGATTCAAGCCATTGACAAAAGCCGCTTGAAAGATACCCTAATGTCACGTTAAAGCCTCGTTGGTGCCAGTTGGTTGCCCGATGGTCGGCAGGCCGCCGACTTAAGCGCTGTGCTGGCGCGCGTGGTCGTTGAATGGCGCGCCTGGCAAAAGCAAGATGCAACAGGGAGATGATCTATGAGCTTCCGCCTATCCGAGAAAAAAAACATACGGTTTGACATTAAAGGTCTGAGCCACGTTGCACTTGTCGTTTCCGACATGCAACGGACAGTTGACTTCTATCATGGGGTCTTGGGCTTTCCGCTCATCAAGACGTCGGAGCTGCCCGACGGAGGCGGCCAGCACTTCTTCTTCGACATGGGCGACGGCCAGGCCTCGCTGGCCTTCCTGTGGTTTCCTCACGCCTCGCCGAACCAGCCAGGCGTGATCGTTCCGAAGAACAACATCGGCGAGGTGGGTAGCTATGATGGGGCGGATGGATTCACGACAGCAATTGGTTCAATGAACCACCTAGCGTTCAATGTATCAGCCGATAAAATAATGATTTACAAAGATAAACTGGAATCAACAGGTATTTATGTGTCGCCGGTCATGTATCACTACGCGACGGAAACCGGCGTTGGGGATGAGCCAGATGAAACACTGTGGCTCACGTCGATATATTTCCGGGACCCGGACGGTATCCAGCTCGAATTCGGCGCGTGGTCGCGGCAACTTACGGATCAGGATGTCGGTCACACGCCCGCGACTTCGTCCACGCAGTGGGTTGCCATGATGGAGAACCGCAAAGTCGAACGAGCGGTCTGACTTCGGAGCGCGCCCGGCGAGGACTTCATCCGAGCGCCACCTTCGGAGATCGGGAGACCCTCGTCGGGAAGCATGGACGCCAAGGTGGCGGAAATAGGGAGGCTCTCGTTTGGGAAGCATGGATGGCAAGGTAGCCATAATCACCGGGGCGGCCCGCGGCCAAGGCGCGGCCGCCGCCAGGCTCTTCGTGAAACACGGCGGAAAGGTGGTCCTGACCGACCTGAACGAGGAGGGTCGCCAGAAGGCGGTCGAGCTGGGCGACGCCGCGCTCTTCGTTCGTCACGATGTCGGCGAGCGCGTCGATTGGATCAACGTGGTGAGGCACACAGTTGAGCGATTCGGGCGTTTGGACGTGCTGGTGAACAATGCCGCCGTCTATAGTCCGGCCGCCCTGGCCGATACCGACCAGGGGCTCTGGGACCTGCACTGCCGGGTCAATCAGCTGGGCGTCTTCCTGGGGATGCAAGTGGCGGCTGAGACGATGAGCCGGACTGGCGGCGGCGCCATCGTCAATGTCTCGTCGGGAGCCGGCCTCCTGGGCCTGCCAGGCATGTTCGCCTATGCCACCAGTAAGTGGGCGGTCCGCGGCATGACCAAGCTTGCCGCGAGCGAGCTGGCGGCGAAGCGCATTCGGGTCAACGGCGTCTACCCCGGCATGATCGACACCCCGATGCTCGCTACGAACGCTCCGGAGGTGCTCAAGGCTTATGAGAGCCGGATCGCCCTGGGCCGAATGGGGCGGCCCGACGAGGTGGCGGAGCTCGTCTTGTTTCTGTGCTCCGATGCGGCGAGCTACGTCACCGGCGCCGAAGTCACTGTCGACGGGGGCGGCATGCTGATGTGAGCGATCAGACCTGTGGCGCGAGCCGCGGTGCGCGAACCGTGGGAGCAGTCGGGTCGTAGGGCGGAACCCATCGGCCTCCGTGGGCTCGCTCCCTACTTTTCCGTCGGCCCAGGGGCGTCGTGCGCCCCCCCGGCGCGCCGATCTCCACCAAGGCGTCGCTTGGTCACGGTCCACGGTTGCGTAGGCCGAGAAACAGGAACCTGCCGATCTCGTGCGCGATTTCCGGTGGCGATCGGCTTTCGTCGGCCGGCAGCCACTGGGCGAGCAACGAATGGGCGCCGGCGGAGGCTAGGTTCATCGGCAGAATGTCCAGCGGCCGAACGGTGCCGTCCACGATGCCTCGGCGCGCAAGCTCCGCCCCACGACCGATGAGGAAGTTGCTGCGCTCGCTCAGGCGGCGCTGGAGGGTCTCCGAGAGGCTGCCAAAGCCGGTCGTTGGCCAGAGAGTATGGATCTCTTCCAACTGCGCCTCCGTCGTCAGGTGGATCAGGATCATCAGGCACTCGATCCCGGTCTTGCCGGTGCCGGCCGCATCCTGGATGGCCTCGTAGACCTTAAAGGCGCGATCGTAACAGTAAGCGACGAAAGCCGGCTTGCTGTCAAAATGGTGGTATATCGCGCCCTTGGTCAGGCCGATCTCCGCGGCCACTTCGTCCAGGGAGACGCCGTCGATCCCACGATGGTTGAAGAGGTTCGAGCCCGCTCGGGCGAGCGCCTCGAGGGTTTCGTCGCGACCAGGAGACGTCGGTATGACGTCGGCGATACGAAGCCGGCACGTTGGGACCTTGGTCCCGTCAGAAGCCATGCCATCGGCCACGATGACCGGAACCACCTTTGCCAGCCGGCCGGGGAGGGTCTCGTCCGGATTGTTGGTCCAGACCCTCGACAGGGTGCTCCAGGTGAGCATCCCGAAGACGCAATGGGCCGCAAGGTTGTGGTCGCAGGCGCGGACCGAGCCATCGCGGACACCCCCCGCTATCATGTCCCGCAGGATGCGGATGTTTTCCTGTCGCGCCGCACGCACGCGCGCTTGCTGTTCGGCGGAGAGGAAGCCCAATTCGGTGAGCACCGCCACCGGACGGTGATGGGGATCTAGCGCCAGGTTGATAAACGCCACGACCTTGTCGAGGCTGGCGCCCGGCAATTGGGCCGCGCGCTGGAGATCCGCCTGCATGTCGGCGCAGGCGCGCAGGTAGCACTGCGTCACGAGATCTTGCCGGTCGGCGCAATAGTTGTAGAGGCCGGCTCGCGTGATCCCGATTCGGCGCGCCAGCTCCACAAGGCTGGCGCCGGCGACGCCCGCGCGATTGAACTCCAGGCTGGCCTCGTCGAGCACCGCTGCATGCCGCGCGGTGCGTGCTTCGTTCTTTAGGGACCTCATCGCTCCTCTGGGCCCAGGGACTTATGGGGCCTTCTGTCGTCCGCTGTTGGACTGCCGCGCATCGGCGCATACCGGAGTGTCACTGATTTTCCAAGGCGCCTTGTGACGGCGCTGCAAAATCGGTTTGTCCTGCAAACAAAACCCATTGCTGCCGCAGATTACCCCGCCACACTGCGGGCGGCCACATTCGGCAGGTAGACTGCGGTGGCGGCTCATGCCGCGCTGCCGCTACTCTGTTATTCGGAACAAGCCACCGCGCCGAGCGCCGACGACGCGTTACGCTCCACCGAAGCCTCGGCGATGTGAATGTCTGACAGCGCGGCGCTGCCCGGCATGAGGGTCCATCGCCTCCCCCGGGCTCGCGGTCATAGCCGCCCATCTCGCACCGACCGGACTCGTCGGATCTTCACTCTGGGCGCGCCAGATCGTTCCGAAGCTTCGTCGGCCTGCGGGCGGGAGACGGCCTCGGATTCGTCCTCGACACCCAGCTCCCGCATGATCTCCTCGGAGTGTTGACCGAGTAGGGGCGCTGGCCGGAGTTCCACCTCGGGCAGGCCCGGGAAGCGGACCGGGGGTTGGAGCTCGAGGTAGTCGCCCTCGGTGGGGTGGGTGCGGGGCTGGAAGAAACCAACCGCCTGCAGGTGCGGATCTTCGGCGAGGGCGCCGATGTCGTTGACCGGGGCGGCGGGAATGTCGGCGCGGGCAAGCATGTCCATGAGGTCGGCCGTAGTGCGGTTGGTCATGATCTGGGCCATTTGGCCCATCAGGCGGCCCACGTGTCGGTAGCGGGAGGTGGCGTTGGTGAGGCCTTGCTGGGACAGCCAATCGGCCTGGCCGGCGGCCTCGAAGAGCCGAACCCAGCGCGCATCGGTATAGGGCGCGATGCAAATCCAGCCGTCGGCGGTCTTGATCGGTTGGCGGGTGGGGTCGACCTGACGCTGGTAGCAGACCGGCCCGTTGGGCGGCGTAAAGGTCTGGCCATAGAGATGCTCTTCGAGCATGAAATGCGTCACCGCCTCGAACATTGGCACTTCGACGAAGACTGGCTCACCGGTGCGGTTGCGGTGGTGCAAGGCCGCCAGCGTGGCGTAGGCGGCGTGCAAGCCAGACACCTTGTCGGCAAGCGCGGTGGGCAGGAAGCGCTGTTCCGGATGGCCGTCCACGCGCGAGAGCAGGCTGGCGGTTCCGGAGAGGGCCTGGACGACATCGTCGTAGGCCGGGCGGCCCGAGTAAGGTCCCCGCGAGCCGAAGCCCACGCAGTGGACGTAGACAATGTCTGGGCGGATTGACTTGACGGCTTCAAAGCTGAAGCCCAGCCGATCCATCGCCTCCGTGCGCAGGTTGTGGATGAAGACGTCGCTGCGGGCGATCAGCCGACTCAATGCGGTGCGCCCCTGCATGGACTGCAGATCCCACTGGACCGACCGTTTCCCGCGGTTAAGGGTCATATGGCAGGGGCCCATGCCATGGGTCCTGGCCGGTCGGCCAACGAAGCGGAAGCTGTCGCCCTCGGGGGGTTCCACCTTGACCACCTCGGCGCCCATGTCCCCTAGGGTCTGGGTGCAGTAGGGCCCGAACAGCACCGTGGACATGTCGGCGATGCGGACGTCGGAAAGCACCGTGCTGCCGGGCATGAGAGCTCCTTGCCTCTGGGAACTAGCGTTGCGCGAAGCGTGGGCGCGCTTCGTCAGGAAGGCGATGACGCCCTTCCTCGCGGAAATCGTGGCTCAAGTGGCGGCCGGTTGCGGCGCGACCTGGACGGCCGTCCTCGGATAGCTCGGACGCTCCATGGCGAAAACCTCCTGGACCACCGCGAAGTCCATATAGCCGAGGCGCGACAGGGGCTTGATCCTCGTCACGTCGACGAGGCCGTCGGTGATCACCGCCTCGTCGATGTAGACACCGACGACCAAGCCGAGAACCATGGAGAAAAAGTGCGGCTCGGCCGTCGCTGACGGCAGCGGGATGGTCTGCAGATAGGTGCACTCCAGCGCCGCCACCGCCTGCTTGATCCGTGGTGGCCGCACCAGTGTCGAAGGCGCCCCATCGAGACCGACCAGCGCGAACTCGTCGACCTCGGGCGGCGCCGGCGCCGAGGAGGCGTTCACGGCCTCGCGGAGTTCCCAGGTCGCAAGGTTGCAGACGAACTCGCCAGTCTCTTCGATGTTGCGCTGGCTGTCCTTCACGAAGGCGCTCCCGAACATGACTATAGGTGGCATGCCGGCGACGAGATTGAAGTAGCTGTAGGGTGCGAGGTTGCGGACGCCGCTCTTGCTGAGGCTCGATATCCATCCGATCGGCCGGGGTGACACGAGCGCATTGATGGGGTCGTGCGGCAGGCCGTGGTCGCCTTTCAGCGCGTCATAGAACATGGCGGCCTCCGGCCAGAGGACAGGTCGAGCTCATTCAGCGGGCTTGAAAGCGATGACCTTCGCGGCCTGCCGCTCCGGCTGCGGTGCGTCCGGCGCGTAGGCGAGAGCGTCTCGCCAGGCGTTCGCATACTCACCGAACTCGCCGTCGGCCAAGCCGGGGTCCACGTGCACCGCCGCGCGGGAGTCGATCAGGACCGCGTAGTGGTTCGACTTCACCACGGGCGAGTTGAACATGTACTCCATGTGTTGCGGATAGACGCCGTGTGTGAGGCCGGAGGGTGCGAGGGTCATCGTCCCCTCTCCCAGGTCTTGGTGCCCGCCCGGGAAGCCCCGGTGCATGAACACCACTTCGTCGTAGTCGTCGTTGTTGTGCCAGAAAGGAATCTTCATCGCGGGCGGATCGGTGGCCGTTACCGTGGGTGGGAGCGTACACACCAGGAAACGGTTGGCGGTGAAGGTGACCGTCGCCGATGGCGGTACGTGGTAGCCATCGGCGTTCACTGGCCGGAAGTCAGTTATGTTGAGCCGCAGGACGGAGCGGTTGCCCTGCCACCCTACGGCGTCGAGCGGGTTGAAGGCGTAGTCTATCGTCGTTAGCTGTTCGTGCCGCTTCACGATGAGCCGCCATGCACCTCCACGCGTCTGATTGGTGAAGGCGCTGTCGAGCTTTGGGCGGTCGAGCATTCCCGGGTCGAACAGGGCGTGCGGCCCCAGGAGACCACGGTCGGGCATGGCATAGGCGCAGTCCGTGGCCTCCACCAGTAGGAACTCGTTTGGGACCTTCGTCTCGATCCGCCACATGGTGCCGCGGGGGATGACGATGTAATCGCCCGAACGATAGGTGAGATGGCCGTAATCGCAGAAGAAATCGCCCTCGCCGTGGTGGACGAAAATGAGGTCGTCGCCGTCGGAGTTGCGGAAGAGTCGGCCGTCGGTCTCCGAGAATACCCAGTAGCGCATCTTCATGACGTCGCTGTGCATGACCGGCCGCGCGTCGACGCGCGCTCGGCTGGGCCGGGTAGTCTTCAGATCGAATGCCCGGGGCCGCAGCGGGCCGTTGATGCCCGACCAGGCGGTGGGTGGGTTGCGATGATACATCATCGTCGCGGGCCCCTCGAAGCCCTCCGCCCCAAGCTCCCGCTCGAACGTGCTATGCGGCGGGGCGACGTGAGCCTGCCGGGAAAACTCGCCCTCGCCATGCGGAAGATGGAACCGCAACGAGTGTGCCATCTAAACTTTCTCCCTCATTCGACGACTCAAATTCTAGGGGAACATCCGGATATGTCAATCTCATTTACGAGATAGTATGTCCGCCGGGGCAAGGCTCTTTGCCGCATCTCGCGGGATGTCTTTGTGTCCGGTGGCGGCGCAGCTCTGAGAGAAACGCAAATGATTTCCTGACCGCTTGAGAGCCCGAATATCAACATCAACCAGGGATATCCTCCCCAATCCGGTCCGGAGAGAGTCTCCATCAGGGGAAGTTGCAAGACTTCACGATGGAAACGCAAAGTGCTGACTGGGTCGCGCGCTGGAAACACAACGTGATCAAGTCGCATATGCAACACCAATCGGTGGCCCACTCGGGTGGTGGTGGAAAGTTAACATTAGCCGTCGGCGACTGAGAGCACCAGAGTTCGGTTCACCGCCAACCCGTATCGCGCGCTCGACAACTACACCGCAGTGCGGTTGCGCCGGTGGCTGAACTCGAACGCGCGCTTCGCGATTTCGATCTAGTCCTTCTCGATGACGACTCCACGGAGATCGGCGACTTCATCGCCATTGGCGAGCGACGCCTCGCCATTACCGCCGGATCAAATGAAAGATCACAGCCTCGTAGCGCGGCCATGTGACGGCTGCGACTAGCATGACCGTCGCCGCCGCCATGATTACGACAGTGGACCGAGCCGGGCGGCGCCGAGTGCGATATGTCTGCACTCCGACCCAGGCCCACGCGGCGACCACGGCGAAAATGGCGATCGGCGTCAGCACCGTGGCAAGGCTCGCAAACCAAGCGATGAAACCCCCGCTCACGGCCAGGATCGCGGCGGGGAGGGCCAAGGGCAGCACACAACAAACGCCGCAAGCAAGCGCGCTCGTGGCCGCTAGTGCGGCCGTCGCGCCGACCGCGACGCTGCGCCGGCGATGCGCTGGCGTTGCGTCCGACAAGTCGACAGGCGCTGTCATGCCGTGCCCCCTAAGCAACATCCGCAACCCGCCGCCGCCTTGAACGTCTGCTGCTGGAACGGTTCGAACACCGTGTCCGCTGCGACGCGGGCTCTCTCTGGCGCTTCGATCGTGAGCGTCACCGCGTCAGAGGTTTCCTGCACGGTGAAGATGAGAAATGGGCAACACTCCCGCTCACGATCGACCAACTGCAGAACCTTGTCGCGCGCGGCCGGCGCGTAGCTCAATTCAAGCCGCAGGTCATCGCGCCGCTCATGCTGAAGCGCGGTCGCGTTGAGGTCCGCAATCCAGGCAAGACGTTTTCAGCCGAATCTCCTGCCACCTTAGCTTGTTTCGACTTGCGAAGGCCGCCGCGGCCTGAACCCTGGGCCTGCCAGGGCGGGCGGCATGATCAGGTTATCGCCGGCGATGATCGCAACGTGCCCTGGGGCTGGCGCGACGTCCGCCAAAGGCGGTTGAGCTGCGACCACTCCGGTGATCATCTGATAGACCTTCGGATCGAGCGTGCGGACGCCGTCGCGCCACATATTTGGGTATTTGCTGCGGTATTATGTATCAAACGGACCAAGCCAAAAACTTGGCCGCCGACCCGCCTCCATCGCGAATCGAAGCGTTGCCGACCGGCGGAGACTCCCGTCACGATCGGGGCATGTGGAGGTGGATCAAAGAGAAAGACGCGAAATGGGCCACTCAGGCGCGGGCCTATTGGGCGCGTCAGTTCACGAGAAGGAGGGCAATCGACTGGCTTGTTTTGTCAGCGGCCACGGCATTCACTGTCTGGCTTTCGTATCATACGATCCCCCCTGGATGGTCTATCGGCACCCTCGGTACGGTTGCTTTGATCATGACCTTCTCCAGACCAAGTCCCCTTCAGCGCGGATGCGTGATTATCCTTGCCGTATCCCTGTTGGCTATCGAAATGCGATCAATTTATATGGACCGAGAGGCACAACGTAAAGCTGCAGATGCATCATTGCAAAGTATACTCTCAGACAATCAACAACGTTTTGCGGCAACGGAACAAGGTTTCTCCTCAGTATTATCCGACGATAACCACATAAAGAACACAGCGCGTAATAATCTGTCTGCTACCAGGAAAAGCCTGGAAAATATCACCGGAGGCCATTCATATGCCGTTTTGATCCCGCGGGTTGAATTGGCACAATATCCCGTGCCAATTGTCATGTGGAACCGCGGAAACAACCTCTTAACTGGCGTACATGTTGTGGTGTACACCGTACAAATAAAACAATCTCACATGACAATTGTTGACGAGTTTGACGTCGGAACAATAGCGCCGCAGGGGCGGAGAAGAATTCAACCTGCATATTGGCTCAGCCCTGAGATATTACAGGATTACATGATCGAAATCTATGAGCAAAATGGGGTGTTCGAAGAGACATTACAGATGATACAAAATCCTAAGAGCAAACGATTCATTTACCGTTACGGCGTTAGGAAGACAACAATTGAAAAGAGAAGCGGCCACGAGACGGAAATGGGAAGCCGTCTGTTGGAAGTCCGCGAATTCGACGGTAAAGAATTTCAAAAGCTTCGCAAGGACGCTGAAGGCGTGCCAGCGATCCCAGACTGATCGACCTCGTGCAACCGGACAGTGTGCGCTCCGATGGCGGTCATACACTGTAGGAGGAAGGCGGCGGTAAAGCCGCCCCGGCTGATCTTGTTGTTCAGGTTCCGCTCGTTCTCGGAAACCCCCATAGCCGTCAGCCTCTCAGCTAGCTGGGCGTAAGTCACACCCCGCCGCTTTAGCTCGGCCTTCAGAAGGTTCTTCGCCTTTTCCTCATATTCGGCGTTGACGGGGTGCGCTTTGGCCACCATCGGATGTGCTCCTAAAAATCATCGTATCCGATGATATATACCCTTGACACTGATGATACAAGTCGGCGTATCCAGTGAGCAATATCACTGGATACGATGATGTCTCGTAACCAACCCGGCCGACATTTCCTTCTCTCCGCCGCCGCGCGGACCCTGTCGCTGGCCAAGGTGATGCGGATGACCGATGATCAAGCCTTCGACGCCTTCAAGGCGATCCGCTGGGCCCCGACCAATGGCGCGCCGCTCTGCCCCCGTTGCGGTTGCGTCGAGGTCTACGCCTTCGCGACCAGCCGCCGCTTCAAGTGCAAGGCTTGCGGCCACAAATTCAGCGTGACCAGCGGGACGATCTTCGCGAGCCGGAAAATGGGTGCTGTCAGTCCAACGGCAACTCTTCTCCACTTTGGCGCAATGGGCCCAAACCCGATGAAAGTTTATCCCATGACTACGCGCCACTCGGCCAGGGCGGCGGGGCGCCTCTCCTTGTAGACTTCCCGGCTGACGAGGTGGCGCTCCTGTTGAAAATGGTTGTGGACTGAACCGTGGACGGAGGCGAATTTCTGGAGTGTTTTCATCCTCTGAAATCGCAGCATGGCCCGCTCGCGTCGTCGAAAGGGGAGGTGGGAATTCTCGGCCCGGTTGTTCAACCAGCGCCCGGTCTCCTGAAGATCGGCGGCGCCAATCTCTTTGAGGGGGGCGCCATAGGAACGCAGCCCGTCGGTGACGATGGCACCTGTGCGACCGTGCCGTTTCATCGCCTTCTTGATGAATTTCAGGGCCGCGGCCTTGTCTCGCGTCTTCGTGACAAAGGATTCCAGCACCTCGCCCTCGTGGTCAACAGCCCGCCACAGGTAGCGCATCTCGCCGTTGATCTTCACGTAGACCTCGTCCAGATGCCAGCGCCGGTGGGTATAGGCGCACATCTGCTGAACCCGTTTGCGGCGGATCTCGCCCGCGAACATCGGGCCGAACCGGTTCCACCACAGCCGTACCGTCTCGTGACAAATGTCGATGCCGCGTTCGAACAGCAGGTCCTCAACATTGCGGAGCGAGAGGGGATAGCGAACGTACATCATGACGACCAGGCGGATTACCTCCGGCGAGCTGTCAAAATATCGAAACGGGTTCTTCGCCTTGGCCATCATCGTGGCTAACCCGGCGCCCGTTAGCGCGGCATGAATCGTTGGGCTGACAGAACCCTTCGCGCCTCTATCGGTGAAATGCCGTAGCGCGACCTGTACGCGCGCGAGAAGTGGCTGCTGCTGCGGAAGCCGCAGGCGATGGCGACAGACGTGATCGACAGGCCGGTTTTTCGAAGCAGTTGGTCGGCCTGGTCGAGCCGGATGCGGCGGTAGCAGTCGTTGACGCTCTCGCCGAGGTGGGCGGCGAACAGCCGCTCCAGCTGCCGAAGCGACACGCCGGCGACGCGCGCCAGCGCCGCGCGGGGCTCGGGCTCTTCCACCGTCGCCTCCATGCGCGCCAGCACCTTCAGCACCCGGTCATTGGCGACTCCGTAACGCTCGCGCAGGCTCGCCCGTTGCGGCTGGTCGGCGGCGCGGGATTCCGTGTGGATGAACCAGTCGCCGACCCGGGTCGCTAGCGCATGACCCTGCTCACGCTCGATCAGCTCGATGGCCAGATCCAGGCCGCTCGTGCCGCCCGCGCAGGTCACCCGGCGGCGGTCGATCACATAGAGGCTGGGCTCGACCGAGATCTCGGCGAAGCTCTCGGCGAAGGTCGGGCGGTGATCCCAGTGGATGGTGGCGCGATGCTTGTCGAGCAGTCCGGCGTGGGCGAGCAGGAAGGGCCCGCCGGAGACCCCGGCCAGGGTGGCGCCCTGGCGGGCGATCTCGCGCAGCCACGCGAAAGTGGCCGCGTCCCGGAACCGCGCGGGATCTCCGGCGGCGAAGACAAACAGGGTGTCGCAGGCGAGCGGCTGGCCAACGGCCTGATCGGCGACGACGCTCGCGCCGTTCGAGGCGCGCACCGGCCGGCCGTCGATCGAGACATGGATCCAGCGGTAGAGCTCCTCGCCGGCCAGCACATTGGCGGCGCGATAGGGCTCGATGACCGAGGCGTAGGACATCAGGGCGAAGTCATCGATGAGCAGGAGCCCGAGCATTCGAGCGGCGGAAGGCTGTGTCATTGTCGCTGTGAGGCAGGCAAGCGCCGCTCCTGGTAAAAACTCTGGTCTGGCTCAGACCTATCATCAGGACGCCAAGCTTACGAACTCCGCCGGCAGCCATGACCCGCTTTTCCGTCTTCAGCCTCGCCAAAAACGCGCTTTCCGGCCACCGGCTGTGGGAGCGGACCTGGCGCGACGCCGCGCCCCGCGACGCCTACGACGTGGTGATCGTCGGCGGCGGCGGCCATGGCCTGGCGACCGCCTACTATCTCGCCAAGGAACACGGCGTCCGCAGCGTCGCGGTGGTCGAGAAGGGCTGGATCGGCGGCGGCAATGCCGGGCGAAATACCACCATCATCCGCTCTAACTACGAGCTCGAGGGCAATGCGGCCTTCTACGAATGGTCGATGAAGCTTTGGGAAGGCCTCGAACAGGACCTCAACTACAACGCCATGGTCAGCCAGCGCGGCGTCCTCAACCTCTGCCATTCGGACGCCCAGCGCGACGCTTACGCCCGGCGCGGCAACGCCATGCGCATGAATGGCGTCGACGCCGAGCTCCTGGACAAGGAGGGCGTGCGCCGGCTCGCGCCGTTCCTCGACTTCGATCAGGCCCGCTTTCCGATCCAGGGTGGAATGTACCAGCCGCGCGGCGGCACGGCGCGGCATGACGCCGTCGTCTGGGGCTATGCCCGCGGCGCCTCCGATCGCGGCGTCGACATCATCCAGAACTGCGAGGTGACCGGCTTCCTGCGCGGCGCCGACGGCCGCATCACCGGCGTCGAAACCACCCGCGGCGTCATCGCCGCCGGCAGAGTGGGCGTCGCCGTCGCCGGCAATTCATCGCGCGTCGCGGCCATGGTGGGCCTGCGGCTGCCCATCGAGAGCCATGTCCTGCAGGCCTTCGTGTCGGAAGCGCTCAAGCCCGTCCTGCCCGGCGTCATCACCTTCGGCGCCGGCCACTTTTATGTCAGCCAGTCGGACAAGGGCGGGCTGGTCTTCGGCGGCGATATCGACGGCTACAACAGCTATGCGAGCCGCGGAAACCTGCCCGTCGTCGAGGATGTCTGCGAGGGCGGTATGGCGATCATGCCGATGATCGGGCGCGCGCGCCTGCTGCGCAGCTGGGGCGGCATCTGCGACATGACCATGGACGGCTCGCCGATCATCGACCGGGCCCCGGTCGATGGCCTCTATCTCAATGCCGGCTGGTGCTACGGCGGCTTCAAGGCGACGCCGGCCTCCGGCTGGTGCTTCGCCCATCTCATCGCCACCGACCAGCCGCATGAGACCGCGACCCGCTACCGGCTCGACAGGTTCGCCACCGGCCATCTCATTGACGAAAAGGGCCAGGGCGCCCAACCCAATCTTCACTGAGGACGCAGGATCGATGCGACTGCCTTGCCCCTTCTGCGGTGACCGCGACGCCTCCGAGTTCGTCTATCGCGGCGACGCCGCCCCGGTGCGGCCGGCGACCAGCGAGGGATTCTATGATTATGTCTATCTGCGCGAGAACCCGGCCGGCCCGATGCGGGAGCACTGGTACCACGCCCAGGGCTGCCGCAACTGGCTGGTGGTGACGCGCGATACCCGCACCCACGAGGTCTTCGGCGCCGTCCTGGCGCGAGGCGCGGCGCAATGAGCCGACTGGCGTCCGGCGGCCTCATCGATCGGACGAGGCCGCTGTCTTTCACCTTCGACGGGCGGGCATTGAGCGGGTTCGCCGGCGACACCCTGGCCTCGGCCCTGATCGCCAACGATGTCCGGCTGGTCGGCCGCTCCTTCAAATACCATCGTCCGCGCGGGATCCTGACCGCTGGGTCCGAAGAGCCGAATGCGCTGGTCGCCATCGGCGCCGGCGCCGCGGCGGACCCCAACAGCCGGGCCACAACCACAACCCTGTACGAAGGCCTCCAGGCGACGAGCCAGAACCGCTGGCCGAGCCTTGGCCTCGATCTCATGGCGGTGAACCAGCTCGCCGCCCCGCTGTTCGTCGCTGGCTTCTACTACAAGACCTTCATGTGGCCGACGAAGCTGTGGGAGGCGCTCTACGAACCCTTGATCCGGCGCGCGGCGGGCCTCGGCAGGCTCTCGATGGAGCCGGATCCCGACCAGTACGACCGCAACCACGCCTTCTGCGACCTGCTGGTCATTGGCGCCGGCGCCGCCGGTCTCTCGGCGGCCCTGGCTGCGGCCCGGGCCGGCCTGCGCGTCATCGTCGCCGACGAGGACGGCCGGCTGGGCGGCCGGCTGCTCGCGGAACGCCATGAGGTTGACGGGAGACCAGCCGCCGACTGGGCGCACGAGGTGGTGGACGAACTCGCCTCGCTCGGCGTGCGGTCCCTGGCGCGCACGACCGTCTTTGGCGTCTACGACGACCGTGAATACGGCGCGATCGAGCGCGTCACCGACCATCTCAGCGCGCCCGCACCCGGCCAGCCGCGCCAGCGGCTCTGGAAGATCGTGGCGCGCCGCGCGGTGCTGGCCTCGGGCGCAATCGAACGGCCCCTGGTCTTCGGTGGCAACGATCGACCGGGGGTGATGATGGCGGCCGCCGTTTCAACCTACCTCAACCGGTTTGCGGCGGCGCCCGGTCGTCGCGCGGTGGTGTTCACGACCACCGATAGCGGATGGGCCACGGCGGAGGACCTGTTGGCGTCAGGCGTCGGCCTTGCCGCCGTCGTCGATGCCCGGGACGTCGCGCCCGTCGCCGCCGAGCGGGTGCGCGCCGCCGGCGTGGAGATCCTGCTCGGCGCCAGCGTCACCGCCGTTCACGGTCGCGAAGTCAGGGCGGTCGATGTGCGCACCGGCGACGGAGGCAGCCGGCGGATCGCTTGCGATCTGCTCGCCATGTCCGGGGGCTGGAACCCGGCGATCGGGCTCGGCGGCAACCTTGGTGGCCGGCCGGTCTGGTCCGACGCGATTCACAGCTTCCAGATCGAAACCCCACCGCCCGGGATGACGCCGGTCGGCGCCGCGATAGGGCATTTCTCGCTCGCCGAGGCGCTGAGGGATGGCGCGCTGGCCGCCGCGGTGATCGCCAGCGACCTCGGCGTGACCGGCCCGATCGCCCAGCCGCCGCGCTCCAGCGACGATCCCAGCGGCGCTTCGCCCCCCGGCCAGGCGCGAATGAAGAAGAGCAAGGCCTTCGTCGACTTCCAGCACGATGTCACCGTCGCCGACATCGAACTGGCGGCGCGTGAGGGGTTCGTCTCGGTAGAGCACCTCAAGCGCTACACCACGCTCGGCATGGGCACGGATCAGGGCAAGACCAGCCAGCTGAACGGCCATGCCGTGCTCGCCGACGCCACCGGCCGGTCGATCGCCGAGGTCGGGGCCATCCTGTCGCGGCCGCCCTATCTGCCCGTCGCCATCGCCGCCTTCGCGGGTCATCATCGCGGCCGGCACTTCCGTCCCGAGCGGCGGACCGCAGGGCACGACTGGGCGGTCGAACGGGGGGCAAGCTTCGTCGATGCTGGCCTTTGGAAGCGCGCGCAATGGTTTGCCAGGCCCGAAGACGGCGACTGGCTCGACACCGTCAACCGCGAGGTCAACACCACGCGCGGCGGGGTCGGGATCTGCGACGTCTCGACCCTGGGTAAGATCGACGTGCTGGGCCCCGACGCCGGTCGGCTGCTCGACCGGCTCTACATCAACACCTTCTCCACCCTGCCGGTCGGCAAGGCGCGCTACGGCCTGATGCTGCGCGAAGACGGTTTTGCGATGGATGACGGCACGACCACCCGGTTTGCCGAGCACCGCTTCTTCGTCACCACCACCACCGACAATGCCGCCACGATCATGCAGCATATCGACTATGCGCGGCAGGTCCTCTGGCCCGATCTCGATGTCCAGGCGACCTCGGTCACTGAGCAGTGGTCGACCTATTCGATTGCCGGGCCGCGGTCGCGGGCGTTGCTGCAGCGGGCCTTCCCGGACATTGACCTCTCCGACGAAGCGATCCCCTTCATGGCGGCGACCGAATTCCGTTGGCAGGGCGAGACCGCGCGCCTCTTCCGCCTCTCTTTTTCGGGCGAAATGGCCTTCGAGCTGAGCGTGCCGGCGGCGCTCGGCGACGGCTTGATCCGTATGCTGTTCAACATGGGGCGGATTTTCGATGTCGCGCCCTACGGCACGGAAGCCCTGGGCGTGATGCGCATTGAGAAGGGGCATCCCGCGGGCAACGAGCTCGACGGACGCACGACCGCAGGCGACCTCGGCATGGGTCGGATGATGTCCAGGAAAAAGGACTTCATCGGGCGCGCCCTGGCCGAACGGCCGGGCTTGGTGGATCCCGATCGCCCGAGGCTGGTTGGGCTGAAGCCGCTCTCAGGCGAGGTCCGGCTGCGGGGCGGGGCGCATCTTGTCGGCCTCTCGGACCGGCCCACGATCGAGAATGATCAAGGCTACATCACCTCGGCCGCCTGGTCTCCGACGCTGGGACACTCGATCGCGCTGGCGCTGCTCCGACGCGGGCCCGAGCGGCATGGCGAACGGATCTGTGTCCACGACCCGGTGCGGGGCGCGGATGTCGAGGCCGAGGTCTGCTCGGCCGTTTTCGTGGATCCGGAAGGGGTGCGGGTCCGTGGCTGAGCCGCTGCAGATCACCGCGCGCGGGAAGGTCGCGCTTGCAACGGTCATGGCGCGCAAGGGTGTAGACGCCGCCGCGATCGGCGCCAGCTTGGGGCTGACGCCGCCGACAGGCCCGCTCACCGCGCAGGACGAGACCATGACCTTGATCGGCGTCGGGCCCGGCGCCTGGCTCGCTATCAGCGAATATGGGCAGGCCGGCTGGGCCGCCATGCTCGGCGGGAAGCTGGCGGGGATCGCCTCGGTCTCGGACCAGACCTCCGGCTATATTGTTCTTCGCGTGAGCGGGGAGGGCGCTGGCGATCTCCTGCAAAAAGGCGCCTTCATCGATCTCGACCGCACGGCGTTCGGGGTCGGCGCCGCCGCCACAACCGTCATCGCCCATATCGGGGTCATCCTCTGGAAGGTCGACGACGCGCCGACCTTCGATGTCGCCCTGTTCCGCAGCTTCGCCGACAGCTTTCGCGACTGGATCGCGGCCAGCGCCCCCGGCCTCGCCGCCCCATCATCCCCCGTTCGTTGAGGCCGCAGATGTCCAGCCCCGCCTATCTCCTGACGCTCGCCTGTCCCAACCAGGCCGGCATCGTTGCGCGTGTCACCGCCGAGCTGTTCCGCCATGGCGGCAACATCCTCGAGGCGCATCAGTTCGACGATGTCGAGGGCGGGCTCTTTTTCACGCGCATCGTCTTCAATTTCGCCCACGACGATAAATCTGATGCGGTGATCGAAGGGTTCGCGCCAATCGCCGAGCATTTTGGCATGGACTGGGCGATCCGCCCGCGTGACGAGCGCCGCAAGGTGCTGTTGCTCGCGTCGCGCTTCGACCATTGCCTGGTCGATCTGCTCTACCGCTGGCAGATCGGCGAGCTGAAGATGGATGTCGTCGGGATCGCCTCGAACCATCCCCGTGAAACCTATGCCGGCACGGATTTCGGCGGCGTGCCCTTCCACCATCTGCCGGTCACCAAGGACACCAAACCTCAGCAAGAAGCGCAGATCAAAGCGATCGTGAACGAGAGCCGCGCAGAGCTGGTCGTGCTGGCCCGCTACATGCAAATCCTGTCGGACGATCTTGCGAGCTTCCTGTCCGGCCGCTGCATTAATATCCACCACAGCTTCTTGCCGGGCTTCAAGGGCGCTAGGCCCTATCACCAGGCTCACGCCCGCGGTGTGAAGCTGATCGGCGCCACCGCCCACTACGTTACGGCTGACCTCGACGAAGGCCCGATCATCGAGCAGGACGTCGAGCGGATCAGCCATCACGACGGACCCGACGATCTCGTTCGCAAAGGACGCGACATCGAGCGCCGCGTGCTCGCCCGGGCCGTCAGCTTCCATCTCAAGGGACGTTCGTTCGCCAACGGTCACAAGACCGTGGTCTTCAGGGACTGAGCATGAGCGCCAGCATCATCGATGGCAAAGCCATCGCCGCACGCGTGCGCCGCGAGGTCGCCGATCGGGTTTCGGTGCTCGACTTCCAGCCCGGCGTGGCCGTGGTCCTGGTCGGCGACGATCCGGCCAGCCAGATCTATGTGCGCTCGAAGGCCAAGCAAACGGCCGAGGTTGGCATGGCCTCGTTCGAGCACTGGCTCGGCTCCGAAACCAGCGAGGCGGTGCTGCTCTCATTGGTCGAGGACCTCAACCGGGACCCGGCCGTCGACGGAATCCTCGTCCAGTGCCGCTGCCGCCGCAGATCGACGCCGCCAAGGTGCTTCGCGCCATCGATCCCGCCAAGGATGTCGATGGCTTCCATCCGGTCAATGTCGGCCTTGTCGCGACCGGCGCCGGCGGGATCGCGCCGTGTACGCCGCTCGGCGCCATGACCCTTATCAAGACGGGCAGGAGCGACCTGTCCGGCCTCAACGCCGTGGTGATCGGTCGCTCGAACATCGTCGGCAAGCCGACGGTGCAGCTTCTGGTTCAGGAAAACTGCACCGTCACACTGGCCCATTCCCGCACCGCCGACCTGCCGGCGCTCGCGCGATCAGCCGATATCCTGGTGGGCGGTCGGTAGGCCCGAGGTGGTGAGGGGAGACTGGATCAAGCCGGGCGCCATCGTGATCGACGTCGGCATCAATCGCCTGCCCGACGGCCAGAAAACTCGCCTTGTCGGGGATGTCGCCCACGCGGAGGCCATGGCGGTCGCCGGCGCTATCACGCCCGTGCCCGGCGGGGTCGGCCCTATGACGATCGCACCCTGCTGCAGAATTGCCTTTCCGCCGCCATCGCACGGCGCGGGTGAGACGGGGGGTGCGCCTGGAAGGCATGGCCATCTTCCCCTTTACGCGCGGACTTGCCACGATCGGGCCATGCGCCTGTGCCTGACGTCCTCCCGGAGCCTGCCAACCAGCTCTTGTCCGCGGGCCAGAAGATGTGGGTGAGGCCGGCTGGCGATCTGCGGCTGGCAATCGGCCTGGCGAGCAAGGCAGGGCGACGCCCTGACAATCAGGATTTCGTCCTTGTCAACGAGGCGACGTCCGCCGAGCGCATCACGCATGGCGCGGTCGTGGCGCTCGCCGACGGCATGGGCGGGACCAAGGGCGGACGCATCGCCGCCGAGCTGGTCTGCCGCACCTTCATCGACGCCTATTACAGCCTGCCCGCGACGCTCGGGATCGCGGTCGCCGCCGAGCGGGCGCTGAGCAGCTTCAACAGCTGGCTGCACGGCATGGCCGCGGTGGATTCCGAGATGGCGGGGGCCGCAACCACATTCTCCACGCTGGTGCTTCGGGGGCGGTTCGCCCACCTGATTCACGTTGGCGACAGCCGTGTCTGGCATCTGCGCGATAGCGTGTTCGACCAGATCAGCACCGACCACAACCTGTCGCAGCCGGAACACAGCCATATCCTCTATCGCGCCGTCGGCCTGGAGCCGACCGTACGGCTCGACTATGCGGTGCGCACCCTGGAACCGCACGACCGGCTGCTTTTGACCAGCGACGGCGTGCACGGTGTCGTTTCGGAGCAGGTGCTGGAGGATCTGCTTGGCCGGCGCGGGCCGCCCGATCTCGATGCCGCCGCGATCGTCGACGCCGCCATCGCCACCGGGTCATCGGACAATGTCAGCGCCATCGTCATCGACGTCGTGGCGCTTCCGGACCCCGATCATGGCGGCCTGGCCGCGCTGGCGGCCGGGCTTCCGGTGCTGGCGCCGCCTGCCGTCGGCGACAGCATCGATGGCTTCAGGATCGAGCGGCAGCTGGCCGTTGGTGAGCAAAGCCGCTCATTCCTTGCCCACGGCGGCGCGTCCGGCGAGGACAGGTTCGTCCTCAAGTTCCCAAGGCCGGACATGCTGACCGAGCATGGCGCTCGGGAGAGCTTCGTGCGCGAGATGCTGATCGGCGCTCGGGTGGACAGCCCCTATGTCGGCGAGATCATCCAGCTTCCGCCCGAAAGTCAGAGCCAGGTCTATACCGTGGCGCCCTTCTACGAGGGCACGACGCTGGAGGCTGTGTTGCGCCGCGGAACCATGTCCTTCGCCGCCGGTCTGGCGGTCGCAGGCAAGCTTGCCCGCGGCGTGATCGCCCTGCATCGGCTGGGCGTCATTCACCGCGATATCAAGCCCGAGAACGTCCTGGTTGACGATCGCGGCGGCGTGCGGCTGCTCGATCTCGGCGCGGCGCGAATTCCGAACATCGAGGATCTGCCTGGCGTGGAGACGCCTGGAACCCAGGGCTATCTGGCGCCGGAACTCTACAAGGGCGATCGCGGCACGGAGGCCAGCGATCAGTTCGCGCTTGGCGTGACCCTCTATCGCATGTTCACCAACCGGTTCCCGTTCAGCGACCTGCAGGCCTTCAATCGACCGGGCTTTGACAGTCCCGCCGACCCGACAGAGCGGCGCGGGGACATGCCGGCCTGGCTTGCCTTCGCCCTGCGTCGCGCGGTGCAGGTCAGGCCGGAGGACCGGTTTGGCGACGTCACCGAGCTGTTGCACACGCTTGAGACGGGGGGCGCCAAGGCGACACCGCGACCTGCGGGCCCTTCGCTGACCGAGCGCAATCCGGTGTTGCTGTGGCAGTTGATCGCGCTGGGGCTGGGGCTAGCGCTGATCGCGGCGCTCATCTTCCGCTGAAAGCGGCGATCCCGGCCCCGGGTGCGGACCCGAGGCCGGGACAGGCGGCTTATTTCGCGCCCAACAGCACGCCTTCCAGGTCTTGCTCGATGCTGAGCAGGATTTGAGGCTCGCGGCGCTTCAGGATCAGGAACCAGACCACGCCGACAAGCATGTAGGCGGCGAAGCCATAGGGGAAGTAGATCAGCGGTGCGGCTGGTATTGGATAGACGCTGCCCGCCAGCGCCAGGACCATCAGGACGCAGCCGACCACGCCCATGGTGTAGACCATCGGCGTGGCTTCGCCGGTCTTGCGCAGTAGCGCGGGCGCCGCGACCGAGCACAGGAAATATACCACGATGAAGCCGAAGCTGGCGATGGTGCCGAACCAGCCCAGCAGGTCGGTATTGGAGTGCCGCCAGAAGATAGCGCAGACGACGAAGTTAAGCAGGACGCCGATCGCCACAGCGTAATGCGGCGTTTGGTGCTTGGCGTGGATGTTGCCCATGGTCTTGTGGACGAACTGGTAGCGACCAAGCGAGAACAGGATGCGCGAAAAGCTGTTGATAGAGGCGAGCGCGCAGGCGAAGCAGCTCACCATGGCCCCGATATAGACCAGGATGGTCAGGAAGGCGCTCTTGCCAGGCACGATGTCCGCCAGCGGGCCGGTGCTGGCGCCGAGCTTGGCGGTGTCGTCGCTGAAGCCCTGTGTGATGAGATAGGTGGTCACGATGAAGACCGCCCCCGCGAGGAGCGGCGTCAGGATCACGGCCCTTGGGATGACGGTCTTGGGATTGCGCGTCTCCTGGCCCAGCGTCGCGGCGCTTTCGAAGCCGACATAGGAGAAGATGCCGAACACGATCGATTGCGCGATCGCGCCGAGGTTCGCGCCCACCAGGTGGTTCTGCTTGGCGTCGAGCGCGAAGCCGTGAGCCTTCCAGGAGAGGAAGCAGACCAGGGCGATGATGGCGACGGAGATGACCTCGAGGCCAAGTCCAAGCCGCGATGAGAAGCGGATGTCCCGGACCGCGAAGAGGTAGACCAGCACCGAAATGCCGAAGAACAGCGCGTAGTTGGGTATGACCAGCGCGGGGATCAGGGCGGTGACCAGCGACTGTACGAACAGCGCCGTCGCGGCGGTGAGCGCCATCGCGGTGAAGACGTAGGCGGCGAGCATGGCCCAGCCGGCCAGCATGCCGGCCGCCGGATTGAGACCGCGGGAAATATAGATGAAGAAGGAGCCTGCGGCGGAGATCTTACCGGCCAGTTTGCCGATGTTGTAGCCGACAACCACAAGCGCGATCGTGGCCAGGACATAGACCAGCCAAGAGGCGGTCCCAGCCGTCGCCACCACCACCGCGACGGCGATGGCGGGGGTTAGCGTAGGCGACACATTTGCGATGGATTGCCCTATCGCCTCAACGAAACTCAAACGATCGGCTCTTAGCTGGGACATGGGGGAAAGGCTCCGGTTAGTTTCCCTGCAGTGAAATGTATTGCCTAGGGCTAAACACGAGTTTGTGGGGTCGTCAACCGGCTCCGGCCGGGTGAGGTCACGTGTCGGGCGACATGTCCAAGAGGCAGGCGCCGCATTTGATCTGCGGGCGCATCCGGGACTACCTAGAGGAAGAATGGCTCGTCTTCAGGGGCCGGACGGACCCTTGGGAAGCCAGGATGCCCGCGAAAAAACAAAGCGAACCTCCAACGACCGAGGAGGGCGGCGACTACCTCACCGGCTCCAACGCCCCCGCCGTCAACGAGCGCGCGCTCGAACGCGCGCTGGGCGCCCAGGTTCGGACCCTGCGCCGCCAGCAGGACCTGTCAGGCGCCGATCTCGCCGCGGCCGCGGGCATTTCGCTGGGCATGATGTCCAAGATCGAGAATGGCCAGATCTCGGCTTCGCTCGGAACGCTCAAGTCGCTGGCGGCAGCCTTGTCGGTGCCGCTGAGCTCGCTATTCGCCATGTTCGAGGAACGCCAGGACTGCTCCTTCGTCCGCGCGTCCCAGGGGGTCGTGATCGACCGGCGGGGAACCAAGGCCGGACATGTCTACCAGCTGCTCGGCCACGTGTTGCGCGGCGACGTCGTTGTGGAGCCTTATCTCATCACCCTGAGCGAGGGCGCGGTTCCCTACACAAGCTTTGCGCATGGCGGGGTCGAGTTCATCTACATGCTTGAAGGCCAGGTCCGCTACCGGCACGGCACGGACGCCTACGACCTCAATCCGGGCGATGCGCTGCTCTTCGACTCGAGTGCGCTCCATGGCCCTGAGACGCTGCTTAAGCACCCGATGCGCTACCTATCGGTCATCATCTATCCCCGCCACCCGGCCTAACTCATCTTCTTGTAGAGAAAGTTACATTCCCTACAGTTGACATGCGCGGAAGGCCTGCGGTAGGGGTTGGGCATCGCCAACCACCTCGGGACCAGCGTAATGTGCGGAATTGTCGGGCTGTTTCTGAAGGACCCGGCGCTCGAACCCAGGCTGGGTTCGATGCTGGCCGGCATGCTCGAGGTGATGAGCGACCGCGGCCCCGACAGCGCAGGCTTCGCCGTCTATGGCCAGGGAAGGCCGGACCGGCTGAAGCTGACCGTTCGAGGCGGCCGCCTCGAGGAGGTCGTGAACGCCCTCGGCGGCGAGGTGGAGAGCCGGCTGCGCGACACCCATCTGGTGCTGTCGCTGCCCAGCGCCGAGGAGCATCGGGTTCGGGGATGGCTGGCGACCGAGCGGCCGGACCTGGTCGTCACCGGCGCCGGCGAACGCATCGAGATCTACAAGGATGTCGGCCTGCCCGCCGCCGTCGCCAGGCGCTTCGACCTGGCCGGCATGGCGGGCACCCACGGGGTTGGCCACACGCGCATGGCCACCGAAAGCGCCGTCACCGTCGATGGCGCGCATCCCTTTTCGACGGGCGCCGACCAGTGCCTGGTCCACAACGGCTCCCTGTCCAATCATCGCAGCCTGCGCCGTGTGCTGGAGCCCGCGGGAATGGCCTTCGCCTCCGACAACGACAGCGAGGTGGCCGCGGCCTATCTGAGCGTCAAGCTGCGCGAGGGCGCGACGCTTTCCGAGGCGCTGGAAGCCGGCCTGAAGGATTTCGACGGCTTCTTTACCTTCGTCATGGGGACCAGGGACGGCTTTGCGGTGTTGCGCGACCCGGTGTCCTGCAAGCCGGCGGTGATGGCCGAGACAAATCGGTATGTCGCCTTCGGCTCGGAATACCGCGCGCTTGTCGACCTGCCGGGCATCGAGGACGCCCTGGTGTTCGAGCCGGAGCCGGCCCGCGTCTATGCCTGGGAGCGTCACTGATGCAGGTCGTCGATCTTGCCGAGACCAAGCTGCGCGCTTTGAATGCACGGCTGCATAGCCTTTCGGCAAACACCAACGAGACCGTGTGGCGGGTCGAGAATCCGGATGGCCAGCACGCACTCGCGGTAGGCCTTGATGCGCCCATCACCGTCGAGATCGCCGGTCACGCGGGCTACTACTGTGCAAGCATGAACATGCAGGCGACGGTGATCGTCGAAGGCAATGCCGGCGTCGGCGTCGCCGAGAACATGATGTCCGGCATGGTCCATGTGAAGGGTGACGCCAGCCAGTCGGCGGGCGCCACGGCGCACGGCGGTCTCCTGGTCATCGACGGCAGCGCGTCGGCGCGCTGCGGCATCTCGATGAAAGGCGTGGATATCGTCGTCAAAGGCTCGATCGGGCCGATGAGCGCCTTCATGGCCCAGGCCGGCAATCTGGTGGTCCTCGGCGACGCCGGCGATGCGCTCGGCGACTCGATCTACGAGGCCAGGCTCTATGTGCGGGGAGAGGTGAAAAGCCTCGGCGCCGATTGCGTCGAGAAGGAGATGCGCGACGAGCACCGCGTGGAGCTTCGCAAGCTGCTCGACGCCGCCGGGCTGGGCGAGACCGTCCAGGTCGACGCCTTCAGGCGCTACGGCTCGGCCCGCAGCCTCTACAACTTCCACGTCGACAACGCCGCCGCGTACTAGGCAGGGCCCAGATGGACTCCACCAACATCCCGCGGACCCTGCCTCGCTTTTCGGCGACCTTCGATCCCCACACGCTTTCCGAGATCCGCCGGGCCGCGGCGACCGGCATCTACGACATCCGCGGCGGAGGCGCGAAGCGAGCCCTGCCGCACTTCGATGACCTGCTGTTCCTCGGCGCGTCGATCTCGCGTTATCCGCTCGAAGGTTATCGCGAGAAGTGCGCCACCGACGTCTGGCTTGGCGGTCGCCATGCCTCCAAGCCGATCCACCTGAAGATCCCGATCACCATCGCCGGCATGAGCTTCGGCTCGCTCTCGGCCCAGGCCAAGGAGGCGCTCGGCCGCGGTGCCACCATCGCCGGCACCTCCACCACGACCGGCGACGGCGGCATGACGGCGGAGGAGCGCGGCCAGTCGCAGATCCTGGTCTACCAGTACCTGCCATCCCGCTACGGCATGAACCCGGACGACCTGCGCAAGGCCGATGCGATCGAGATCGTCGTCGGGCAGGGGGCCAAGCCTGGCGGCGGCGGCATGCTGCTCGGCCAGAAGATCTCCGACCGCGTCGCCGAGATGCGGACATTGCCCAAGGGCATCGACCAGCGCTCCGCCTGCCGCCATCCCGACTGGACGGGTCCGGACGACCTCGAGATCAAGATCGAGGCCCTGCGCGAGACCACCGACTGGGAAAAGCCGATCTACGTCAAGATCGGCGCGACGCGGCCCTATTACGACGTAGCCCTGGCGGTGAAGTCGGGCGCGGACGTCGTCGTCCTTGACGGGATGCAGGGCGGCACCGCCGCCACCCAGGACGTGTTCATCGAGCATGTCGGCATCCCGATCCTGGCGGCGATCGGGCCGGCCGTGAAGGCGCTGCAGGACCTCGGCATGCATCGCAAGGTGCAGCTCATCGTCTCCGGTGGCATCCGCAGCGGGGCGGACGTCGCCAAGGCGCTGGCGCTGGGCGCCGACGTCGTCTCGATCGGCACGGCGGCGCTGGTCGCGCTCGGCGACAACGATCCGGCGCTGGAGGCCGAGTACAACGCCATCGGCGCGACCGCCGGCGCCTATGACGACTGGCACGAGGGCCGCGATCCGGCCGGAATCACCACCCAGGACCCGGCGCTGACGGCGCGGCTGGATCCCGTCGCGGCGGGGCGGCGGTTGGCCAACTATCTGGCCGTGCTGACCCTGGAAGCGCAGACCATCGCCCGCGCCTGCGGCAAGAGCCACCTGCACAATCTGGAACCCGAGGACCTCGTCGCCCTGACCATCGAGGCGGCGGCGATGGCGGGGGTGCCGCTCGCCGGGACCGACTGGATCCCCGGCAAGACCAAGTTCTGAAGCCCTCCGGGCCGCCGAGTCAGCCCCCTGAACGAGATCGAAACATGCCTCTAGACCTTGCGGCCATCGCCAAAGAAAAGGGCATCAAGTACTTTTTGATCTCCTACACTGACCTGTTCGGCAATCAGCGGGCCAAGCTGGCCCCGGCGTCGGCGATCGGCGGCATGCAGAAGGCCGGCGCCGGCTTTGCGGGCTTCGCCACCTGGCTCGACATGTCGCCGGCCGATCCCGACCTGTTCGGCCGGCCCGATCCCGAAAGCCTGATCCAGCTGCCCTGGAAGCCGGAGGTAGGCTGGCTGGCCGCCGACCTCTGGATGGATGGCAAGCTGGTCGAGCACGGCCCGCGCAATGTGCTCAAGGCGCAGCTGGCGCGCGCGGCGGCTCTCGGGTTGCAGATGAAGACCGGCGTCGAGTGCGAATTCTTCCTGGTCGCGCCCGACGGCTCGGCCATCGCCGATGGCGCTGATACCCAGTCCAAGCCCTGCTACGATCAGCAGGCGCTGATGCGGCGCTACGACGTAATCACGGAGATCTGCGACTGCATGCTCGCGCTTGGCTGGGCGCCGTATCAGAACGACCACGAGGACGCGAACGGCCAGTTCGAGATGAACTGGCTCTACGACGACGCTCTGGTCACCGCCGATCGCCAGGCCTTCTTCAAGTACATGGTCAAGTCGCTGGCCGAAAAGCACGGTCTGCGCGCCACATTCATGCCGAAGCCCTTCGTCCATCTGACCGGCAATGGCTGCCACATGCACGTCTCGATGTGGAAGGGCGCGGCCAACGTGTTCGAGGACGCGGGCAGCGAGAGCGGCCTGTCGCAACTCGGCCTGAACTTCATCGGCGGCGTCATCCATTCCGCCGACGGCCTGGCCGCGATCCTCAATCCCACCGTCAACAGCTACAAGCGGATCAACGCGCCCCGGACCAATTCCGGCGCCACCTGGGCGCCGAATACGGTGACCTGGACCGGCAACAACCGGACCCACATGATCCGCGTGCCGGAGGGCGACCGCTTCGAGCTGCGCCTCGCCGACGGCGCGGTGAATCCGTATCTGATGCCCGCCGCTGTGCTTGCGGCCGGCCTTGACGGTCTGGAGAACAAGCGCGATCCCGGGCCGCGCCTGGATATCAACATGTACATTGAGGGCCACACGGTCAGCGGGGTGAAGACCTTGCCGCTCAATCTGCTCGACGCCCTGCGGGCGCTGGACGGGTCCGTCGTTCTCAAGCAGGCGCTGGGCGCGCTCGTACCGGCCTATCTGAAGCTCAAGCAGGGCGAATGGAACGACTTCTCCAGCCACCTCACCCAGTGGGAGCGGCAGACGAGTCTGGATTGCTGATCGGCCGCGAGCGCGAAATTCACTCAAACCCTCGTCGGAACTATCTTGCGGGGGCCCCGATATTGGAAGCTTGCAAGTTTTCCGTGATGCTGGGTCTCGGCATCAGCCAGGAGGAGCTGGCGAACGTCATGGAGGTGCAGCAGCCGGCCATCTCAAAGCTGGTCCGCCGCCCCGACATGAAGGTCAGCACATTGCGCGACCTGATCGCGGCTATGGGCGGCGAGGGTGCTGGCAGTCTAACGCTAACCTATCTCCGGTTCAGGGCTTTTCGGCCCGCGAAGCGGGGGAGGGGCCGTGCAGCCCATTTCGTTCAAGCGTCACCGGTTCCCACCGGACGTGATGCGGTACGCCGTGTGGCTGTATTTCCGCTTCACGCTGTGGATCCGCGACGCCGAGGAGCTGCTCGCCGAGCGAGGGATCGACGTCAGCCGCGAGTCTGTGCGCTGCTGGGTGATCAAGTTCGGGCCCCTGATCGCGGCCAACCTGCGCCGGCGCCGCGGACCGCCCAGCCCTCGTTGGCATCTCGATGAGATGGTGGTGAAGATCAACGGCCGGCGCATGTGGCTCTGGCGTGCGGTCGACGACGAGGGCGAGGTTCTGGACATGCTGGTCCAGAAGCGGCGCAACGCCCATGCCGGGATGAAGCTTCTGAGGAAGCTGCTCAAGCGCCAGGGGATCCATCCCGAGACGATCACGACGGACAAACTGTCCTCGTACCGAACTGCGATGAGGAAACTCGGGCTGAAGGACCGTCACCGCCCTGGCGGTATGCGGGCGAACAACAGGGCCGAGAACAGTCACCTGCCAATCCGGCGGCGCGAACGAAAGCAGCTGAAATTCAAGAGCCAGGGATCCGCCCAGCGCTTCCTCGGCGCCCACGCCGCCATCTATAACACCTTCAACCTTCAACCCCACCTCGTTAGCCGATCGACCCTCCGCCGGTTCAGAGCCGCGGCCCACGAGGCATGGGCCGCGGCCACCGCAGCAGCGTGACAACGGGGTGGGGGAGGGGCATCCTGCGCCCTGGCCGAGTTAAGCTGTCAGTTCCCTTTGGCGAGATCAAGACCGATCGTGATAATCTTCATGGTGGACGGTTCCTGCTTAGGTGGTGGCTTCAACAACGACCATCCTATGGCGCATCGACGCCGGACACACGAGGTGGCGCTCCCGGTTGAAGTGGTGGTGAACTGAGCCGTGAGGAGGTCCTCCACGTTGCGCAGGGACAGGGGGTACTTCACGTACATCCTCACCACGAGGCGGATCACCTCCGGCGACGAGTTGAAGCAGCGAAACGGGTTGGTCATCCAGCGAACGTAGGGCAGGTCGGTTACCGACCAGCCAATTGGTCTGACAGTTCCTCGGCTGGGCATTTGGCGGTAGCCGGATACCCATGGTCGAGGAGTGGCTGTTCGGATCGGGCACAACGGGCTAAGGCGCAGCGGCTCCCGGCGGGCAGCCTGCAGGCAGCACGGGTGTCCCGCCTGGGAACTCGCGCTCGGTGATGCGCGGGGCCGGCTCTGTCTCCCGCGGCTGCAGCGGGCTATCTTCAGCAGCTTCCAGCGGATGGCGGCGCAAGGTGTTGATTAGCACTTAGGCGAAGGAAGCGAACCACAGGCGTCGAGGAGCTCTCGGGCAGCGCGCAGATCGACGGTGTCCATACCCTGGGTGAACCGTGTGTAGACCGGGGCAAGCGCGTCGTGGGCGGCGGCGCGGCGCCCCTGGTCCAGCCGCAAGCGGGCGATCGCCATGGCTGTGCGCAATCCCCAGCCCAAAGCCCCCTGTTGGCGGGCGAGAGCGAGCGACCGATCAAAGCAATCTTCGGCGGCGGCCAGGTTCGACGAACCCATCTTCGCCAGGAAGACGCCCTTGAGGCGCAGCATTTCCGGCATGTCGAAGGGCGACACGCTTTCGACATCGGACACGGCCTCGTCGACCGTCGCCAACGCCTCGTCAAGCCGCCCGCTCATCGCCAGGCCTTCCGCAAGGGCGCCGGTGAAGAGTGGCGCAGATGGCGCGTAACGCCGCGTGCGCATGGTTTCCACGCTACCGCGCAGGAGTGGGACAGCGGTCGTGGCGTCGCCCCGGCGGAGGGTGAGATCGCCAAGCAAGGCCTGCGCCACAGCCTGGTAGGGCGTGAGCGAATGGGTCTGCGCGTCCGAGGCCACTTGCGCAATGATCGCCTCTGCCTCGGGCAAGTTCCCGACCCAGAGGAAGACAAACGCCGCGTAAAAGCGGGCGACGCACGAGCTTACGGGATCGCCGAGGGAGTCCGCCTCGGCCACGGCATAGCGCGAGGTCTCCACGGCCTCGTCCGCATCCCCGCACGCCCACTGAGCCCAGGCCAAGGCGCCAAGTGCGCGTATCCGGGGGCTGAGGCCATGGCGCATGAAATCAGCATGCGGGTTGGCGACCGGGCGCCGCCAAGCGCTACGACAGTGGATGACCACGCTTCTTTGATCTCCTTCTGTGTGTTGGGAGAGGCCCACCATCCATTCGGCCACCTCAAGCGCCGCCGGATCGGCCATCTTGCGGGCGACTTCGAGGGCGACGTTCGCCAGCGCGGCTGCGCCGCGATAATCGCCCGACCGATAGTGGTAAAGGTTGAGGCACCCGATCAATCGCAGCTGCTGGCCGAGCTCGCCGAGCCGTTCGGCCAGGTCCCGCGCCCGCGTGATTGCGGCGAGTGCGGCTTCGCCGTTGCCTTCGGTGAACATCAGCGACAGGCCAAGCAAGGCCTGTAGCTCCATTTCGATGCGCGGGTCGCCCGCGGCCGCGTCGTATGCGTCGAGCGCCCGTTCGGTCCAGCGGCGGCACTCCGTCAGAAGGGACATGTCAATAAATAGAGGCGCGGCAGCCGCCGCCAGGGCCGTTCCAACTCCGACGTCGCCCTCGTCCGAGAAGCTCCATTCCAGCGCCGAGCGGATATTGCCGAGGTGCTCGCCGTAGGCGGTGAACCCGCGCGACTGGGAGAGCGGCTCGGCCTCGGAGCCGATCTGGCCGAGGAAGTCGCGGAAGAACTCGGCATGACGCCGGGCCGCCATCGTGATTTCACGGGGATCGGCCAGCTTTCCGCGCAAATAGGCGCAGGTCGTGTCCAGCAGTCGGTAACGGCGCTTGCCGTGGTGTGGGTCGGACATGACCAGAGACTTGGCGACCAGGCTTGCGATGACCTCGATGACCTGGTCGCCGTCAACCTGATCGTCCTGGGCGACAGCCTGGGCGGCCTCCAGCGCGAAGGCCCCGGTGAGGACGGCCAGCCGCCGCAAGATCGTCCGCTCGAGGTCGGTGAGCAGGTCGAAGCTCCAGTCGAGCGCCGCGTTCAGCGTCTGATGGCGGGGCAGGGCGGTGCGCCGCCCTTGCCATAGCAGGCTCAGTCGGCTGTCCAGCAGGGCCTCGACCCCCACCACACCGTGGGCGTCAACCCGGCCGGCGGCCAGTTCGATGGCAAGGGCGATCCCGTCGAGCTTGCGGCAGATGCGCGCCACCGCCGGCGCGTCGGCGTCCAGCAGGGCGAAACGGTCCGAGTCGGCTGACGCCCGGTCGGCAAATAGCTGCACGGCCGAAAATCTCAGGGACTCGGCCGCCGTCAGCGCGTCGCTCACCGGCGGGCAGTCCAGCGGCGCCAGCCGATGCACGTGCTCGCCGTCGATCCGCAGGACTTCGCGGCTCGTCGCCAGGATGTGAACCTCGCCCGCCTGCTCGAAAATCGCCTCGGCCAGCCCCGACACCGTCTCGATGACATGCTCGCAGCTGTCCAGGATCAGCAGCATCCGCTTGCCGCGCAGGAAGGCGAGCAATCTCGGCAACAGGTCGTCGGAGTTGACGACGACGCCCAGCGCCGCCGCCAGCGCGCTCGCCGCCAGACCCGGGTCGCTCAGGGACCCCAGATCGGCAAAGCAGACGCTTCCATAGTCCGCGGCATACGCATGGCCGACCGAGACGGCGACGGTCGTCTTGCCGATGCCGCTGGGGCCGACGATGGTCACGAAGCGCCGGCTCGCCAGCAGCGCGGCGATGGCCGCCACCTCGACGTCGCGGCCCACCACGCGCCTGAGCCGCGGCGGAATGGTGCGCGTCATGAGGGCCGACCCGGCCTCCGGTGGGCTCTGGGGAGGCAAGGGCCGCGCCATCGGACGCACGAAGCAATAGCCGCGGCCCGGGACGTTTGTGATGTAGCGCGCGCCGTCGACACCGTCGCCAAGCGCCTTGCGCAGCGCGGTGACGTGGAACCGGAGGCGTGCGTAGTCGACGAACGTCCGCGGCCAGATCTGATCGGCGAGTTCCTGATTGCTGAGGACTTCGCCCGGACGAGCGGTCAGGGCCACAAGCAAGTCCAGAGCCCGTCCTCCCAGCGGTACGACGGCGCCGTCTCGCTCCAACAGCCGTTCACCGAGCCGAATTCGGAACGGCCCGAATGCCCTGACCTCGTCGCCCGCCGGATGATCTGTCATCTTGATACTCGTGTTGCGCGGGCCCTGATTCCGCATCAGAGCCCGACCTGGACGAACGTCATCAGTCGCGCCCGTTCGCCCGCGTCGTCGGTTAGCTCACCGAGCTCGTACGAGCGCAGGATCTTGGACCGGATCTCCTCGGCGTTGGCCAGGGTCTTCAGGCCCAGCACGTGGGCGGCGAACCCGTCGTGGCCGAAGTAGCTCGGGCGCACGCCCCTGGCGAGGATCAGGTAATCGAAGTCGATGGCGACCGCCCTGCCTTCCGCGCTGGAGAGTCCCAGCAAGCGGGCCGCCTCACAGCTCGCCCAGGAGGCGCCTGGCCTCTGAAATATCGCCGCACTCGCAACTGGATCTGAACTGGTCGAGCGTGGCGGAGAGCAGAGCGCGGGCCTCGTCCCAGCGCCCGAGGTTGCGCAGGAACTGGGCATAGCTCGTAGCGGTTCGGAGTTCCCAGAAGAGGGCGCCGTCCGAACGGGCGATGCCGAGCGCGGAAGAGAAGACTTGCTGGGCCTGAGATACTGAGCCTGGGCCCTGGAGAGCAAAGAGCTCGGCCTTGACGCGCAGCAATTCCGCCAGAAACAGGTAGCGGCTGTTCGGCCACGTATCCTCGAATACCTTGATCGCCGCGAGACCACGGTCCGCGTGGCCCGCGAGTCCAAGCGACATCGCCAGGCCTCCAATGAAATAGGGACGGAAGGTGCCGATCCCTGCGCTTATGATGCCATCCAGCGCGCCTTCAAAGAGGCTTGCCGCGGTCTCGGCGTCGCCCCGCCGCAACGCCAGCGCGGCGCTCAATCCCTTGGCCAATCCAATGAACTCCGAGGCCCTGAACTTCTCCCCCCTGCTCATCAGGTCTCCCACGATGGGTTCGATCTCGGCCGCGGGTCGCCCGGCCCAAAGTCGCACGTAGCCGTCACGCGCGATCGCGATGTTCAGCGGAATTGGATATCCGGTCGCCTCGGCTTCCAGGAGGGTTTCGGCGGCCAGGTGAAGCGCTTCGTCGGGAAAGCCGCTCTGCCAGAGCGAAAAAGTCAGCAGGTTCCGGGCGTCGATGCGCCTGCAAAATCCATACCGGGCGAGGTACGCCTTACTGGCCTCGGGCCGGTCGATTTCCAGGGACCGGATGAGGCAGGTGTGGGCTTCGGCGACCGACCCCATGCAGGTCAGTGTGTTGCCCAGCATGTAGCTGGCCAGCGCCAGCGCCGAGGGCGTGGCCAGGGCCATCGCCAATCCATTGTAGCGGCGGCAATGTTTCAGAGCTTCCGCGATGTTGGGGTGGCGCACCTCATGCGCCCACATGAACATGACGGCCTCCGCTTCCAGCTCCGGCTGGTCCAGCTTGCGCGCCACGGCCGCCGTTTCCTCCCAGTTGGCGTAGACCTCCGCCGTCATGCCGCGCGTGAACATCACCGCCATGGCGCGAGTGGCGCGAATGACCAGCTCCTGACTGGTCGCGGGAGCGCCGGCCCCGATCGCCGCCAGCCCCTTGACCATCCAGTCGCGACATTCCGCGAGCAGTGACATGGCTGTCCAAAGCGGCGCGGACGCGGCGACGAGGTCCACCGCCAGCGATTTGTCGCCTCTGGCTGACAACGCCCAGTTGAGCGCGGCTCGAATATCGTCGATTTCTCCTCGAATCGCCAAAGGATTGTTTTGCGCCTTCGGATCCGGATTGCAGAACCGTCTAAGCAATTGTAAGAAATACAGGGCGTGGGACCGCCGGATGAGGTCCACCTCCGCGTCTTCGTCGAGGCGCTCGACCGCGAAAGCGCGGGTGGTCTCCAGCAGGCGAAATCGAGACTCGGCGTCGCCCGTGTCCGCAGAGATCAAGGACTTTGAAGCCAGCTCGAACACGTCGTCGGCGACGTCGCGCCCGGCGACCGCGTTAGCGGCTTCCAGCGTGAAGGGTCCGGCGAAGGCGGCCAGGAGTCTCAATGTGCTCTTCTCCCCCTCGCTGAGCAGTCGATAGCTCCAGTCGAGCACCGCGCCCAGGGTCCGGTGCCTGGGGTCCGCCGTGCGGCGCCCGGCGGCGCGCAACGGGAGGCGCTCGTCCAGCAGCGCCGCGAGACCTAGGACGCCAAAGGCGTCGATGCGCGCTGCCGCGAACTCGATAGCCAGCGGAAGACCGTCTAATTTGCGGCAGATGGCGCCGGCGCTCATGGCGTCGGCGTCATCGAGGACGAAGGTGTCCAGGCTCGCCGCCGCCCGCTCGACAAATAGCTCAATGGCGGGATAAGCCAGGGCCTCGGCGGTGGTCAGAGGGACGGACGGGGGCGGACCCGGGAGCGGCGCCAGGCGGTGCACATGCTCGCCCTCCACGCGCAGCGGTTCCCGGCTCGTCGCCAGGATCCTGATGCCATCAGAAGCGCTGAGGATCGCCGAGGCGAGGGCGACCGCGGCCTCGATGACGTGCTCACAGTTGTCGAACACCAGCAGCATGTACCGCTCGCGAAGCGCCTCGGCCAGGGCCGAGACGGGCGCGTCGGACTTCACCTCCAGTTTGAGCACCGACGCCATGGCGCTCGGTACGAGTTCGGGGTCGGCGACACGGGCCAGGTCGATCAACCACACTCCATGCTCATAGGAGGAGATCAGTTCCTCGGCAACCTTCAGGGCGACGGCCGTCTTGCCAATTCCGCCCGGCCCCACCAACGCGAGCAATCGATGTTCTGTTAACTGACGAACGAGATCGGCGACCACTCCGCTCCGGCCGATCAGTCGAGTCAGCTTGGCCGGAAGGTTGTGCGGGCCATGGGGAGGCAAGGGCCGCGCCATCGGACTCACGAAGCAATAGCCACGGCCGGGGACGTTTGTGATGTAACGCGCGCCATCGACACCGTCGCCAAGCGCCTTGCGCAGCGTGGTGACGTGGAACCGGAGGCGTGCGTAGTCGACGAACATCTGCGGCCAGACCTGATCGGCGAGTTCCTGATTGCTGAGGACCTCGCCCGGACGGGCGGTCAGGGCCAGCAAAAGGTCGAGCGCGCGCCCGCCCAGCGAAACGACGGCGCCGTCACGCTCCAACAGACGTTCACTGAGACGAAGCCGGAACGGCCCGAATAGCCTCACCTCGTCGCGCGCCGGGAGATCCATCGTCGTCAAACTCATGTCGACCGGCGCGCCGCAGTCCCGGGCGGATTGGATCGCCCAGCGCGTCCCATGGGGAGCTAAGATTCCCTAGGGTATCTCGCCTCGAAAGGCGAGACTCGTCCCGGTCGGTCCGCGTGGTCGGCGCTCTCTGAGTTCTTGGCCGAGGCTTGAAACTTTCAGCCGTCAGAAACGGGACGAATCTTCAAGCGTCACCGCTGACACCCTGCGCTTGATGAGCCGTGACATCAGGACAGGACGACCCGATCATGAAGACGCCGCGCAATGGAGATCGGCCGAAGCGCTTTCGCCCGGCAGCATCGACCTAAGGAGACAGAAATGATCCCGTCCCCTCACCAGGCTTCCCGTCGGAACATCATGACCGCGAGCCTGGGGCTCGCCGCCGCGGCCTCGCTGCAGGTCGCCCCTTCAGCGCAGGCCGCTTCGCAGTCCTCGTCAGGAGCCAAGACCATGAGTAGCAGCACCATCACCACCAAGGACGGCACGCAGATTTTCTACAAGGACTGGGGGACGGGTCAGCCGATCATCTTCCATCACGGCTGGCCGCTGAGCGCCGACGACTGGGACGCCCAGATGCTGTTCTTCCTGGGCCAAGGCTACCGGGTCATCGCCCACGACCGTCGCGGCCACGGTCGTTCGAGCCAGACGGCGACCGGGAACGATATGGACACCTACGCCGCCGACGTCGACGCGCTCGCCGCCCACCTCAACCTGAAGAACGGTATCCACGTCGGCCACTCGACTGGCGGCGGTGAAGTCGCGCGGTATGTGGCGCAGTACGGCGGCGCCGACCGGGTCTCCAAGGCCGTGCTGATCGGCGCGGTGCCGCCGATCATGCTGAAGACGGAGGCCAATCCGGGCGGCCTGTCGATGGAGGTCTTCGACGGCTTCCGCGCCGCCCTGGCCGCCAACCGCGCCCAGTTCTTCCGCGATGGCCCCGCCGGTCCGTTCTACGGCTTCAATCGTGTGGGCGCGAAGGTGTCACAAGGGGTCATCGACAACTGGTGGCGCCAGGGGATGATGGGCGGCGCCCAGGCTCACTACGAGTGCATCATGGCCTTCTCGGAGACCGACTTTCCCGAGGACCTCAGGAGGATCGAGGCGCCGGTGCTGGTCATGCACGGCGACGACGACCAGATCGTGCCGATTGCGGATGCGGCCCTGCTGTCGATCAAGCTGCTCAAGAACGGGGAGCTGAAGGTCTACCCAGGCTTCCCGCACGGCATGGCCACGACCCACGCCGACGTGATCAACAAGGACCTGCTGGCCTTCTTCAAGGCCTAGGGCCTCGGCGCCGAAGCGCCTCTCCGAACGCTCGGCGCCAACTTGCAAGGCATCAGGATCGGCGGACGGTCCCAGAGAGCGCCTGTAGAGCCTAGGCTGCGACATCGCCCGACAGTCCGGTCGAGGGGGGCGGAGAACAGTCCCGCCCAAGGCTCCGGCGACTCGCGGAGGCGGGGCCTGACGCGTCATGGTCCGCAGGCCGGTTGGCCCGACGCCACGCGCTCGGAGCTGAGCCCATCGCGCGTCGGAAGGTGCGCGCCAGGTGGGCCTGGTCGGCGAAGCCGCAGGACAGGGCGATCTGCGATAGGGGGTCGTGACCCTCCAGCATTTCGCGGCGGGCGCGTTCGACACGCCGGCCAAGGATGAAGGCATGGGGAGCCTGTCCGAAGGTCCCCCTGAAGGCCCGCGAGAAGTGGCTGTTGCTCAGGCTGGCCACCCCCGCCAATTCGCCGATCGGCAAGGCCCGGTCGAGATTGCCCTCAATGTACCTCGCGACGCGCTTGGCCTGCCAGGGCGCGAGCGCCGCCCCGGCCGTAGCCGGCGTTGCCAGGTCGGGACGCGCCGCGCGCGACCGCAGCAGGGCGCGGGCCTGACGCAGGAGCGCGCGCGATTGTTCTTGATCGACATCGAAGGCGTCCGACGCCGCCTCGAGGAGTTCGGACAGGACCGTCGACAGCGGCGCCGGCTCAGCGGGGGACGCGGGCGGCTCCCAGGCCGCGCGCTCCGAGATGGTCACCCCGGTCTCCCATAGGTTTCGCATGTCCATAGTCGGTTCCTCGCGTTCGGCGCCCGGTACGGGAGGCCAGCGACGATCGCCTCCTCGGGAGGTCTTCGCGCCAGGCCGTCGCCGAGATGACGCTGCAGCATGGACCGGGCGCGATCGGCCGGCACATGAGGCGTTAGGAGAAGTTGTGAGGTGCTGCGCGAGGCGCTGACGGGCCTCGCGACCGCCCCCGAAGGCCGCGACGCGAAAGGCGCCTGCCGACACTGCTGCGCGCGGCGAGCGATCAGGCGGGTGACCGACCTGCACGATCAGGCTCGGCGGACGGCCGCCTCCAAAATCAGATCGGCTATCTCGTCCGCGTGGGAAATGATGCCCAGGTGGCTAGCCGCCACCTCGATAGTCTTGGCCTTCATGGGCTTGGCCATGAACCGCTCGAGGTCCGGGTTGATCGTCCGGTGCCGTAGGTGATCGTCCGAAACACCCATTTGAGCAAATCGGGTCGATAGTAAAACGCGGCGACAATCAATCCCCAAGCCAGGATGGCGGTGCTGATGCGGAACGAATGCACTTTCGCATGATGGCCGCCGTGAAACCCTGTCTATGCCACAACTTCCCTCAAAAACTCCTCGATGGTGGCGTTGACCGCTTGTGGAGATTCCACGGCAGCAAGATGTCCGACCTTGGGTAACACCCTGAACTGACCGCCCGGGATGGCATCCGCCATCGCGCGAGTTTCGGCGACCGGGAACGTTCGGTCCTCCTCACCGGCCACCACCAGAACAGGCTTTCGAATGGCGCCCAAAAGGGCATGGTGATCGGTGCGGCGCGGAACGACGCTATCGATCGCCCAGCAGACGGAGTCCGGACGGGCTGCGGCCACCGTCGAGCGGATGAATTCCACGACTTCAGGCTTCGTGCTTTCGGTCGTCGCACCGGCAAAGGCCTTGACTGTACGGGTGACGATCGGTTTTGGGACCGTACCCAGTCGGTGCAGTAATGAAGTCATCACCAGGAATTCCATCTTCTGGCGCCAACCACACGCCGAAGCCGTACAGTTCATCAATATGGCGGCCCGTATCCGGGTCGGATACAAGGCAGCAAAGACGCCGCCCATCATTCCGCCCCAAGAGTTGCCGAGCAGGACGCAGTTCTCGATCTCCAATCTATCAAGGATCTGGCTTAGACAAAGGGCGCATTCCTCAAGGGTGAAATGCCGTTTCAAGGGATCGCTTTCGCCGTGGCCGGGCGAGTCGATCAGAACCATCTTATGGCTGCTCGCGAAGTGATTGACTTGTCCCCGCCACATAAGTCCTGTCATCATAAGGCTTGGCCAGCAAATCATGGCCGGACCGTTGCCGACGACCTGAACATTGATTTCTCCCAGCAGAGTGGCAATGCGCTGCTTGCGGAGGGTAGAAACGCTTTGATGTTCGGTCATCTGCATGAGAGGCTCCTTCATTTGAGATAGAGCTATCACCAAATTTTGGTGACGGCCGTGGCTTTTCAGCCGCGCCATGGTTCGAGGAACGCCTGAAGGGCCGCGTTGACGTCCGCGGGCCTTTCCTCGTGCGGCAGGTGCCCCGCCCACGCGATCGGCGCGGTCGTGAGATCGTCGGCCAGGGTTCGCCAGATGGCGGCCATGTCCACCATCTTGGCCGCCTCGAACTCACTTCCCCACAGCGCCAGCGTTGGGCAGCCAAGCATGACGTCCTTGTCGACCTCATCCTGCGCCAGATCCTCGCGCCAGGCGCCGTAATCGGAAAACGGCCCCCGCAAGCCCCCCGGCTGCGCATAGGCCTGGACGTAGGTTGCGATGTCGGCGTCGCTCAACGCCCCGGGATCGTAGGTCCAGCTCGACAGTAGGTAGCGCAGCCAGAGTTCCTCGCGGCCCTGAATGAGCGCCTCGGGCAGGTCACGGACGGCCTGGAACATGAAGAACCAGCTGGCGTTGGCCACATTGGCGTTCATGGCGCCGAACAGCAGGCGCGTCGGGATGTTGTCCAGGGCGGCGAACCGCGCCACCGCGTCGGGGTGATCCTTGCAGAACCGCAGGCCCACGCGCGCGCCGCGATCATGTCCGATGATCGCTGCTTTCTCGATGCCGAGGTTCGTCATCAAGCTGCGGATGTCGTTCGCCATCGAGCGCTTGTCATAACCGCTCGCCGGCTTTTCGGTCGCGCCATAGCCCCGCAGGTCCGGGATGATCAGTCGATACTGCTGGGCGAGGACGGGGATCTGATGGCGCCAAGCGTACCAAGTCTCCGGGAAACCATGAATCAGCACGACCGGTGGACCCTCGCCCGCCTCCGCGTAGTGCATCTTGATGCCGTTCGCCACGGATCGGTGGTGGGCAACTGTGTCCGTCATCTCGAGCCCTTTGTGACGTCTGGCAGAAACCGCATCGGCGAACTTCTGGCCTCAGTGTCGCCGCGACGAAATCCTGACAGGCGCGACGGCGTCGCCGTATCCCCCGTATGGGGGGCGATGCAGCGGAAGCGTAGTCGCTGGCTCGCACGGCTCTATATTCTCTTCGCAAGATCGGACGTTCGCCAGTTTTCCAATCCGGGCGTCCGCTTGATAGGAGATACGCCATACATCCCCACAACTCGGTGCTGCCGGACTCAATGGCCGTCATTGAGGTCGTCCGGCCAGGTGGGCCGGAGGTTCTGGTCGCCTCCCGTCGCTCCGTCCCGCACCCGAGACCAGGCGAGGTGCTGATTCGGCACCACGCGGCCGGGATCAATGGTCCAGATGTGCTGCAGCGGAAGGGCCTATACGCACCGCCCCCGGGCGCTTCGGATTTGCCCGGCCTGGAGGTGGCGGGGGAAGTGGCTGCGCTTGGTGAGGGCGGTACCCGGTTGCGGCTCGGCGATCGGGTGACTGCGCTACTGCCGGGCGGCGGGTATGCCGAATACAGCGCTGTCAGCCAAAGAGTGGATTGACGTCCGACCGTGACACCCTGGCGGCCTTGCCGACTGGCTGAAGACTTTGAAGCACTCCGCCAAGTGGCAATCCGCGGTCGCGGGGCTATCTTGTCGGGGAGCTCGCCTCGGGACGACTCAGTTCCTCGAGCAGGAAAATGAACGACTCATACGGCCGTCCGGTCGCGTGCCGTAGGCCCATTTCGCAGGTTCGGTTGGCGGAGACATAGGCGTCGGCGGGCCGGGCATCGAGGCCGGCCTTTTCGTCTCGCGTAGCCGACCGCACGAGTTCCGGATGCAGCAGGCCCCGGTCGCCGGCCGTGCCGCAACAGGTCGTGCCGATCGGGGTGTGGACCTCGGTCGCCAGGTGTTCGGCGATCTCATGGAGCTCTTGGTTGAGGCCGAGATGGGTCATCGAACAGGTGGGATGCACCGCGATCCGGCCGATCTTCCGCGGCGGCGGCAGGTCCGGCAGCAGCTGGCGGCACCACTGGATGGAATCGAGAATGGTCAACTTCTCGTGGAGGGCCTTCCGCCCCGGATCGAGATAGCGGGCCACGTCCTCGGCGATCCCGAGCGTGCAGGAGGCCGCGTCGATCACCAGCGGCCGCCGGCCCTCGTCGCTCCAGCGCCAGAAGGCGTCGGCGATAGCCTCGGCCATGTATTGGTGCGCCGCCTTGAAGCCCTTGGAGCTGAACGGCGTCGAGCAGCAGAGGCCCGCCACGTCGTCCGGGATCCAGACGGGGTGGCCGGCGCGCGCGGAGAGGGCGACCATCGCCTCAGGCAGGGACGGTCCGCGCGGCGCGTCGGGATCGCGCCCGAACATCCGGTTGATGCAAGCCGGGAAGTAGACCGCCGCGGCGTCCTCGCGACGCGTCGCCGGCAGTCGCTTGCGGGCCGGCCGCGGCATGGGGCCGGGCACGGTGGGCACGAGGTCGGCGCTGATCACCGCGCGGGCCACCTCCGTCAGGCCGCGCAGCGCACCCACGCCCACCGTCCGCGAGACGATCTCCGCGCCACCGAGGCCCAGCCGGGCCAGCGCCTCGACATCGCCCCATCGCTTGGCGATGGAGAGCGCCACCGCCTCGGCCTGCGGCCCGTGCTCGGCCTTGCGGAACTCGCGCATCAGGGCCCCGGTGTTGATCCCGATCGGGCACGGGATGGCGCACGTGCCGTCGCCGGCGCAGGTCTCGATGCCGTCGTATTCGAATTCGGCGCGCAGCTGCCGCAACACCGGGGACTCCTCCGGTTGCCGCGCCATCTCCCGTCGCAAGACGATCCGCTGACGCGGGGTGGTGGTGACGTTCCGGCTGGGGCACACCGGCTCGCAGAAGCCGCACTCGATGCAGTGGGATGAGTCCGTGACATTCTCGATGGTGGGCAACGACTTCAGCGCTTTCAGGTGCACCTGGTCGTCCCGGGTCAGGATGACGTTCGGCGCCAGGACCCTGAACGGGTCGCAGAGCGCCTTGATCTCCCACATGATCTCGGTGGCGCGGTCGCCCCACTCGGCGCGGACGAAGGGCGCCATGTTGATGCCGGTCCCGTGCTCCGCCTTCAACGACCCGTCGTGGGTGTTGACCACCAGGTCGACGAGTTCCGTCATAAAGGCCGAATAGCGGGCCCGGCTCTCCGCCTCGTCCAGCCGGGCGACCAGGGTGAAGTGCAGGTTGCCGTGAGCGGCGTGGCCCGCGACTCCCGGGATGAAGCCGTGCTTGGCCAGCAGGGCCTGCAGGTCGTGGGCGCCCTGGGCCAGCCGCTCGCGCGGGAAGCAGACGTCCTCCGTGATCAGCATCGCGCCCGCGGGACGTTGCTTGCCCACCAGGCCCAGCAGGCCTTCACGGACGTGCCATGCAAGTTCCACGGCTTCGGTCACGCTCGTGAAGCTGAGCGGGCTGAGCAAGGGCAAGGGCGCGACCAGGTCGGCGACCTTGGCCTGCAGGGCCTCGATCGCGGCCGGGCTATCGGCCCCTAATTCCACGAGCAGGGCCGCCGCCTTCGGATCGAGGGACCGCCAATAGGCCGGCGTCCCGGGGAAGGCTTCACCGGCGGCGGTTAGGGCCGGCGCCACCATCAGCTCGACGGCCGCCGCGCCGAGGCCGACGAGGGCCGGGGTCAGCTCGACTGCGGCGTCGATCGACGGGAGCGGAATCCAGGCCACGGAGGTGACCGCCGGGAGCGGGACGGTCTCGATCACCGCCTCGGCGATGAACCCGAGGATGCCTTCCGATCCCACGAGCAGCCTCCGGAAGATCTGCAACGGGGTCTCGCCGTCGAGGAACGCGAGCAGGCGCAGCCCGTGGGTGTTACGGATCGAATATTTGTGTCGGATCCGGGCGGTGAGCGCCGCGTCGGCGAGGATCTCCTGTCGCAGCGTCATCAGACCGGACGCCAGCTCGGGTTCGGCGGCCGCGAAGGCGGCCTCGGCGCCGGGGGCGGCGGTGTCGACGACGGTGCCCGACGGCAGCACCACGGTGAGGGCCGAGACGGTGTGGTAGGCGTCCTGGGGGATGGTGCAGCGCATGCCGCCGGAGTTGTTGGCGATGACCCCGCCCAGGGTGCAGGCGTGCCCGCTCGCCGGGTCGGGTCCAAGCTTGCGGCCATAGCGCTGCAGCATGGCATTGGCGTGCGCCAGGATCAGGCCCGGGCGGATGCGCAGCCGCTGGCCGTCGGCTTCGACTTTGCCGCCGGACCAATGACGGCGGACGTCGATCAGGATGTCGTCGGACTGGGACTGTCCGTTCAGGCTGGTGCCGGCCGCCCGGAACGTCGCGTGCCGGCCGTTCAGCCGGCAGTAGGCCAGAACCTTGGCGACTTCTTGCGGGGTGCGTGGCAGGACCACCACCTGGGGCGTCAGGCGATAGGGGCTGGCGTCGGAGGCGTAGCGGACCAGATCGATGAGCCGCGTCTTCACCTGCGCGGGCCCGAGCAGGCCGATCAGGTCCCGCTTCAGCGCCTCAGGCGTGCCGTGCAGGAGCGTTTCGGGTACGGCGTCGGGGAAGGCCGGGCCGGGTGGACGGCCAATTTTCTGGGGGTCGGGAGCCAGTAGCTTGGGCATTGGACATCCTGCTTGAGCGGGGTCAAAGCGCCGATCTTGGAACGCCCGGCGCCAGGCGGCTTTGAGACGCGGGGGTCCACGCACCGGCCCAGATCAAGTTGCCGCTCATTCACCGTTTCCGCGGGCGTCGGCGGGAGCGGAGTTGGTCACGTCTGCGTCGTCCACGATCGGGTTCGAGAGTGTGCCGATCTGTTCGATTTCCACTTCAAAGACGTCGCCGGGCTTCATGAAGAGCTTGGGGTTGCGCGCCCAGCCGATGCCGCCAGGCGTGCCGGTGATGATGACGTCGCCTGGCTCGAGGGTGAGGGTCGTGCTCAGCGACTCGATGAGCGTGGCGACGTCGAAAATCAGCAGGTCGGTATTGGAGTCCTGCAGCGTCTGCCCGTTCAGTCGCCCCTGGATGCGCAGGCCCTTGGCGCCCGGGGGCAGTTCGTCGGGGGTGACGAGCCAAGGCCCGAAGGCGCCGGTTCGGTCGAAGTTCTTCCCCATCGTCCACTGCGGCGTGCGCCCCTGGTAGTCACGGAGCGTCGCGTCGTTGAACATCGAGTAGCCGGCGACATGGTCCAACGCCCGATCCTTGGCGATCCGACGCCCACTCCGTCCGATCACCACCGCCAGCTCCGCCTCGTAGTCGAGCATGTTCGATTCCGGCGGGCGCAGAATGGCCGCTCCGTGGCCTAGCAAGCTGGTCGCGAAGCGGGCGAACACCTCGGGATATTGAGGCTTCTTCAGTCCGGACTCGGCGAGATGTTCGTCGTAGTTGAGCCCAAGGCAAAGGATCTTCGACGGCCGCGGGATGGGCGGCAGCAGCGTCACAGCGCGTTCGTCGATCCGAGGACCACGGCTCAGCCCTCTGGCAACTTCCGCCAAGTCCGCATTCGATGTGATGAGGTCCGAAAGGGTGCCGGGGTATCCCGGCTCATCCCGCGTCAGACCGTGGAAGCCCTGGCCGGTATCGACTGCGACGCCGGCCCGGTCTTCCGCTTCGAAATTGATGAAACGCAAGGGTCGGCCTCCTGTGGCTCAGTGGAAGAGATTGGTGCGGGCGAGGTCGAGGATCTCGGCTCCGCGGCCGTCGAGGACCGCCTTGGCGGTCCACAGGCCGAAGCCCTTCACCTGCGCCGCTTCGATATGGGGCGGCATCGAAAGCTCCTGCCGTGCGCAAACGGCGTCGAGCAGCGCGGGACCGTCATGCGCCAGCACCGCAATCAAGGCCTCGGCAAGGTCCCCGGGATTCTCCACGCGTTGGGCGAAGAGCCCGGCGGCTCGCGCGAGCGCCGCGAAGTCGGGGTTGGTCAGGTCGACCCCGGTGTCGAGAATCCCCGACGCCTTCATCTCCATCTCGACGAAGCCCAGGGTCCCGTTGTTCAGCACCACAATCTTCACCGGCAGCCGCTCCTGGACGAGTGTCAGGAGGTCGCCCATCAGCATGGCAAAGCCGCCGTCGCCGGAGAAGGAGATCACCTGGCGGTCGGGAAACGCTGACTGTGCGCCGATCGCCTGCGCCAGGGCGTTGGCCATTGAGCCATGGTTCAGCGAACTGACCAGCCGGCGGCGGCCATTCATCTTCACATAGCGGGCGGTCCAGATCGCCGGGGTTCCCACGTCATAGGTGATGACGGCGTCGTCGGCCGCCAGGTCGCTCATGGTCTTGGCGAGGAACTGCGGGTGGAGCGGTCCCCGACCGGCGTGGCCGGTCGCCAGCGCGTCCAAGTCCTTCCGGGCTTTCTGGTAGTGCGCGAGACTGCCGTCGAGGAAGTCGCGATGCGCCTTCGTCTGCAGCCGCGGCAACAGGGCGTCGATCGTCGCGCCGACATCGCCGACGACGCCGAGGTCGAGCCGGCAGCGGCGGCCGAGGTTGGCGCCCCGAAGGTCGATCTGGAGGATCCGGACCCCCGTGGGATAGAACTGGCGATAGGGAAAGTCCGTGCCGAGCATCAGCAAGGCGTCGCAGTCCATCATGGCGTGATAGCCGGAGGGGAATCCGATGAACCCAGTCATCCCGACATCAAAAGGATTGTCGTACTCGATGAATTCCTTGCCCCCGAGCGCGTGCACGATGGGCGCCTTGAGGGCCTCCGCCAGCGCGAGGACCTGCTCGCGCGAATACTGACATCCCCGTCCGCAGAGCAGAGTCACCCGCTCGGCCCCGTTCAGGCGGTCGGCAAGCGTATCGAGTTCCGTGTCCGGTGGCCGAACGATCGGCGCGGCGGGGATCAGGGACGTCGAGGGCTCGACATGGGACGGCAAGGCGGCGAACGCCACGTCGCCGGGCAGCACCACCACGGACACGCCACGCTCGGTGACGGCGGTGCGGATCGCGCTCTCGAATACGCCCGGCAACTGCCCCGGATTGGAGACGAGCTCGCAGTAGTGACTGCACTCACGGAACAAATCCTGCGGGTGAGTCTCCTGGAAGTAGCCCCGGCCGATCTCCGCGCTCGGTATGTGCGCCGCAATCGCCAGCACCGGCACCCGCGAGCGATGGCAGTCGAAGAGTCCGTTGATGAGGTGGAGGTTGCCTGGGCCGCAGCTGCCGGCGCACGCCGCAAGGCGTCCGGTCAGGTGCGCCTCCGCGCCGGCGGCGAACGCCGCGGCTTCCTCGTTCCGGGTGTGAACCCAATCGATGCCGCCGTGCGCGCGGAGTGCTTCCGTGGCGGCGTTCAGACTGTCGCCGACGACCCCGTAGATTCGTTGCACGCCGGCGGAGGCGAGGGTGGCGATCAGGAGTTCGGCGACATTTCCCTTGGGCGTCATGGCCACTTCGCTCACCGGTTTGGACTCTACAAACTCCCGGCCGGTTCGCGCCCGCCGCGAGGCGAAAGCTTGCCGCGTTATGCTGCGCGGCTTGAGAGCCCGAAACCGGGGCGCCGGAACAGAAGGCCGCCATCTATAGATTTTCGCGAGACGGTCGCGGCATCCCCTGAATGGGGGGCTCGACCCTACTTTGATCGACCGCCCTGATCCAGGCGGCCCGTCGGGTCATCGCCGTCGGTGGGGTCGCGCGGCTGTCCCTGCGTGAAGCCGCCCGCGACGTCGGCGTCAGCGCCGGCGCACCCTATCACCACTTCAGATCCAAAGAGGACCTTGTCGACGCGGTCGCCACCTCCGGCTGGATTGAGTTGCTGACCGCTGTCTCAATGGAAGCCCGGTCCGGCATCGGCCGCGACGCCAACCTGCTCGCCCGCTTCGAAATTGATGAAACGCAAGGGCCGATCTCCTGTGGTCAGCGACGCGGGGGCTGGGGCGGATCCTGGGCTATCGACTTGGGGCTGTTCTGTGTGGCTCCGGCGTGCCGGCCAAGAGTGCGACCGGGGCCCTACTGCGCCTATCACCCGTTCGGGGGATGCTGGCCTGTCGCGGGAGCGCCGCTTGATGCCTCATCTCCCATGCACCGGCGGATGGTCGGGGAGACTGACGTCTCTAACCTGCTTAGCCGACGGTAAATGGCCTTTTAGGCCGCGCCCAAACGAGATATCACTTGGCATTCCTACCGGTCTGCAAAGGATCGTCGCGCCGGCGATCTTTTTGTTTTTGAACGACCCAGGCGATGAACTTTGGATGGGTCGCAAATTCCCGACTAAGCACGGACCACTCTCGGCGAACCGTGTCGGTATCCAGCAGGCGATCGATGTCGGGCTCCCAGACTCGCCAGATTTCCCGGTCCACATACCCATGGCGCTTGAGTGCGTGAAGCTCAAACACCAGTTGAAGAAGTTCCAAGACATCACGTCTCGTTTCAAGACTTAGTTCGGCGTCAAGACCGGATGTCAACCGACTACTGTACGCATCGTCGGATAGAGAGCGTCTAATCGTGTGGAGTCGGTCGGAATAGGCGAGGAAAATTTGCGCCCCCAGTTGGCGACTGTTGTTTCGTAGCGCCGTATAGATTGCGGCTCCTCCGACTATGACGCTGCTGAGCGTGACGAATCTCAGGATGATGTCAATCAGTGAAGCCTCCCTCGTTCGCTTGGACGTCCGCGAGGGCGCCGGTGAAGAGTGGCGCAGATGGCGCGTAACGCACCCGAGACCAGGGCGCCGGAGCAGCAGGCCGCCATCTATTGACCGCGCTTTGCCCCTCACATGTTTGGATAACCGGGGCCGCCGCCGCCTTCGGGTGGAACCCAAGTAATATTGGCGTTGGGGTCCTTGATGTCGCACGTTTTGCAGTGCACACAATTCTGTGCGTTTACGACATACTTTACGTCTTTCCCTTCGCCCACCCACTCGTAGACCCCAGCGGGGCAATATCGCGCCGACGGGCCGTCAAAGACATCATGCTCGGACGATTTTTGGATGGCGGTATTGGCGATATGCAAATGAATTGGCTGGTTTTCGACATGATTTGTATTGGATAGGAATACTGATGAAAGTCGATCGAACGTGAGCTTGCCATCGGCCTTCGGATAGTTGATCGGCTTGCAGTTGACGGCCGGCTTCAAGGTTGCATTGTCGGCGTGCCCGTGATGGAGCGTACCGAAGAGGCTGAAGCCGAGGGTGTTGGTCCACATGTCCATGCCGCCGAGGCCGACGCCGATGACTGTACCGAGCTTCGACCACAGTGGCTTGACGTTCCGGACCCTTCGCAGGTCCTTGCCGATCGCCGTGCCGCGCCACTGGACCTCGTAAGGCGTAAGTTCATCGTGAGCCCGCCCCGCTTTGAGGGCCGCCGCCGCCTGCTCGGCACACTGGATCGCCGAGAGCACGGCGTTGTGGCTGCCCTTGATACGCGGAACGTTCATGAAGCCGGCTGAACAGCCGATCAGCGCGCCGCCGGGGAAGACCAATTTCGGTGTCGACTGCCAACCGCCCTCCGTTAACGCCCGCGCGCCGTAGGCCAGGCGCTTGCCGCCTTCGAAGAACCCGCGGATCGCCGGGTGGGTCTTGAAACGTTGCATTTCCTCGAACGGTGAAAGCCAAGGGTTCTGATAGTTGAGGTGAACGACGAACCCGACTGACACCAGATTGTCACCCCAGTGGTAGAGGAACGAACCTCCGCCGGTCTTCAGATCGAGCGGCCAGCCAAAGCTGTGTTGAATCAACCCGCCTCGATGTTTTTCCGGGCCGACCTGCCAGAGCTCCTTGATGCCAATGCCGAACTTCTGCGGATCGCGCCCCTGATCGAGGCCGTAGCGGGCGATCAGGGTCTTCGAGAGGCTGCCGCGCGCGCCCTCAGCGAACAGGGTGTACTTGCTGCGCAGCTCTATCCCGCGGGTGAAGCCCTCGCGTGGCTCCCCTGAATTACCGATTCCCATGTCGCCAGTGGCTATGCCGAGAACCTCTCCGACATCTCCGTAGAGCACTTCCGTCGCCGCGAAGCCGGGATAGACTTCGACTCCGAGAGCCTCGGCCTTCCGGCCCAGCCAACGGCAAACGTCGCCCAGCGAGACGATGAAGTTGCCCTGATTGCTCATCAGCGGCGGCATCAGGATGTTCGGCAGACGCACCGCCGAGTTCGAGGTCAGCCAATAGAACCGATCGTCCAGCACGGGCTGCTGGAGCGGACTGTCTTCGTCCCGCCAGCTGGGCAGAAGGGAATCGATGCCGATCGGATCGACGACGGCGCCGGAAAGAATATGTGCGCCGACTTCGGAGCCTTTTTCCACCAGCACCACGGAGAGATCGGGCGCGAGCTGCTTGAGCCGGATAGCGGCCGACAAACCCGCGGGCCCCGCGCCGACGATCACGACGTCAAAGTCCATTGCCTCGCGCGGGGCCGGATCGTTGGCCATCGGGGATTCGCTTTCTGGACTGGGGCCCGCTGAACGATCAGAAGGCTTCGGCGGGGAGCGCCATGGTGCTGGCCGACCCCGATTCGATCCGGGCCAGGTGCGCGGCGGTGTCTGGCAGCAGACGCTCCATGTAAAAGAGGCCAATGGCCAGCTTTGTGGTGAGGCGCCCGGCCTGGTCGCTGGTGGCCTCTGGGAGCTTGGCCGTGGCCGCTTCCACCATGCGGCACCACATGTAGGCGAAAGCGACGAGGCCGAAGAGCTGCATGTAGTCGTAGGATCCCGCTCCGGAATCGTCAGGGTTCGCGGTTCCGTGCTTGGCGAGCCAACCGCTGGCCCGCTGAAGATGACCTAGGGATTCGCGGGTGGGCTTGATCAACGGAGCCATGGCCTCGTCCCCGGCCTTCTCGGTGAGATAGCCATCGACTTCGGCGAAGAAGGCCATGAGCGCGCGCCCGCCGTTCAGGGCCAGCTTCCGACCGACCAGGTCGAGAGCCTGGATTCCGTTCGCCCCTTCGTAAATCTGGTTGATCCTCGCGTCGCGGACGAACTGTTCCATGCCGTTCTCGGCGATATAGCCGTGTCCGCCATACATCTGTTGCGCCATGACGGCGTTGACGAGGCCGCAGTCGGTGCAGAAGCCTTTCACCACTGGCGTCAGCAAGCCCATGTGATCTTCAGCCGCCTGGCGCGCGGCCTCGTCGTCGGAGCGGGTGGCGATATCGTGGCGCAGGCCGGTCCAGACAATGAGGGCGCGCGCCGCCTGGGTGAGGGCCCTGATGGTCATCAAGGAACGCCGAACGTCCGGGTGCACAATGATTGGATCGGCTGGTTTCTCCGGGAACTTCGCGCCGGTCAACGAGCGACCCTGGAGACGCTCCTTCGCGTAGGCGGCGGCGTTCTGGTAGGCGACCTCCGAGATGGCCAGGCCGTGAGTGCCGACACCCAGGCGAGCATGATTCATCATCGTGAACATCGCGTTCAGGCCGCGATTCTCTCCGCCGATCAGCCATCCCGTGGCGTCGTCGTAGTTCATCACGCAGGTGGAGTTGCCGTGAATCCCCATCTTGTGCTCGATGGATCCGCACGAAACCTGATTGCGATCATCCGGCGCGCCATTTTCATCCAGAATGAACTTCGGCACGATGAAAAGCGAGATGCCATGAACGCCGGCGGGCGCTCCCTCGATCCGGGCGAGAACGAGGTGGATGATGTTCTCCGCCATGTCATGTTCACCCGCCGAGGTGAAGATCTTGGTGCCCGTGATCTTGTGGGAGCCATCCGCCTGCGCCTTGGCCTTGGTGCGCAACATGCCCAGGTCAGTCCCGCAATGGGGTTCGGTCAGGTTCATGGTGCCGGTCCACTTGCCGGCAATCATGTTGGGCAGATAGGTGGCCTTCTGGTCGGCCGATCCGTGATCGATGATCGCGGCGATGGCGCCCTGAGTAAGGCCCGCATACATCCAGAACGCCAGGTTGGCCGACGCCAGAAACTCGCTTACCACGCCCCCGAGCACCGTCGGGAAGCCCATTCCGCCGAAATCCGTCGGTGAGGTAATGCCGACCCAGCCGCCATCGGCAAGCTGGCGGAAGGCGTCCCTGAAACCCCTGGGCGTGGTGACGCTCGCATCGTCGTGACGCGTGCAGCCCTCGACATCGCCAACCCGGTTCAGGGGCGCAATCACCTGTTCGCAGAGCTTTGCGGCCTCCGTCAGCGTGGCCTCAATGATGTCTGGAGACAGGTCCGAAAAACCCGGTAGGTTAGCATATCGATCGATGCGGAAAACGTCATTCAAAAGGAACAACGAATCCTCGACTGGTGCTTTGTAGGACGGCATGTGACTCTCCAGAGTGTCATAGACAAATTATAGATATAATCTATTGTAAGTTATATTCCGATGCGCGCGAGCTCCGTCTCGAGTTCCGGAAGTGCAGTATAGAGGTCCGCAACGAGACCATAGTCGGCCACCTGAAAGATCGGCGCATCCGGGTCTTTATTGATGGCAACGATTACTTTGGAGTCCTTCATCCCCGCCAAATGCTGAATGGCGCCGGAAATGCCGACGGCGATGTAGATCTCGGGCGCGACAATCTTGCCGGTCTGTCCCACCTGCCAGTCATTGGGCGCGTAGCCCGCGTCGACGGCCGCTCGCGAGGCGCCAACGGCGGCGTGGAGCCGCTCCGCCACCGGGTCGATGTACTTGGTGAAGTTTTCGCGGCTCTGCAGCGCGCGCCCCCCGGACAGCACGATCCTTGCGCTGGTAAGCTCAGGGCGCTCGGACCTGGAGAGCTCTTCGCTGACGAAAGTCGAGATTTCAGGCGTATCGACTGCATCGAGCAGTTCGACGGAGGCTTGGCCGCCTTGACCAGCGGCCTGGAACGCGGTGACCCGGACGGTGATGACCTTCTTCGCATCCCGCGAACGGACGGTCTCGATGACATTGCCGGCATAGATCGGCCGCTCGAACGTGTCCGGAGCGAGCACGTTCATCATGTCGGAAATCTGCATGACATCCAGCAACGCCGCCACGCGCGGCATGACGTTCTTTCCCGTCGTGGTCGAAGGCGCCAGCAAAGCGTCGTAGGATGGCCCCAGCGAACTGATCAGCACGGCCAGCGGCTCTGGAAGCATATGCTCGTACCGCGGCGATTCCGCGTGCAGCACCTTGGCGACGCCATCGATTTTCGCGGCGGCGTCCGCGGCCGGGGCGCAGTTCAGGCCCGCGACAAGGATATGGACGTCTCCACCGAGTAACACCGCCGCCGTGACGGCCTTCGCGGTCGATTCTCTCAACGACGCGTTGTCGTGATCAGCCAGCACCAGCACGGCCATCAGAGCACTCCTGCTTCGGTTCTGAGTTTGCTGACGAGTTCAGCGACGGAGGCGACTTTGACGCCGGCCTTGCGATGGGGCGGCTCGGCCATCTTCAGTATTTCCAGGCGAGGAGCCGTGTCGGAGATGAGGCTCTCGATCGGCTTCTTGTCGATGGGCATTCTCTTGGCCTTCATGATGTTGGGAAGGCTGGCGTAGCGCGGCTGATTGAGGCGCAGGTCGGCGGTGACGATCGCGGGAAGCTTGAGTCTCACGGTCTGGTGACCGCCATCGACCTCGCGGGTGACGACGACGTCCGAGCCGTCCACCTCGACTTTCGAGGCGAAGGTGCCCTGAGGCCAGCCGAGCAGGGCAGCGAGCATCTGGCCAGTCTGATCGCAGTCGTAGTCGATCGCCTGCTTGCCCAGAAAAATCATGTCGGGTTTTTCGTCGTCGGCGACGGCCTTGAGAGCTTTCGCCACCGCGAGGGGCTCAAGCTCCCCATCGAAGGTGACGAGTATCCCGCGCGTCGCGCCCATGGCCAGGCCGGTGCGGATGACGTCTTCGGACTGGGCGGGTCCTATGGAGACGCAGACGACATCGGTCGCGACACCCCTCTCCTTAAGGCGGACGGCCTCCTCGACGGCGATCTCGTCGAAGGGGTTGATCGACATCTTGAGATTGGAAAGCTCAACGCCAGTGCCGTCGGCCTTCACATGAACTTTGGCGTTAAAATCAACGACACGTTTGATAGGGACGAGTATTTTCATGATCTCCACTCAGCGATAATGGATGGGTCAGCGGCATCGCGAAGGCGGTCTTGCGGACATCTTCCTCGGCCATGGTCTCAACCTTCTCCAGAGGGCGCGGGCGTCGTCGGCATCAGTCCGACGCGGCCACGACCGTGCGGATGTCGTGCAGCCGGGCTCTGGCGGCGTCGTCGAAGCCCAGCTCCGACAGTATTTCATCGGTATGTTGGCCGAGCCGGGGGGCCCGCCGCGGCGGGACCTTGGTGAAGCCGACCACCTGCACGGGGCTGTTGACCGTGTGCGTCGCAGTGCCGTTTGGCTCCGCGAGCGGCAGCAACACCTCGTTGATCAGCATCTGCGGATCGTTGACGACCTCGTCCATCGTCTGCACCACGCCGAAGGTGACTCGCGCGGCGTCGAGCTTTTCCCGCCAGTGCGCGAGCGTCTCGGTGACGAACAGCGCGTCGAGGATCTCGACCAGCGCGGCCGAGTTGGTCACGCGCGCGCTCACGTCCGCGAACCGCGGATCTTGCAGCAGGTCCGGGCGGTCGATGGCCGCTGCGAATCCCGGCCAGTCTTTCGGCTGAAGCACGCACGGCAAGATCCAGCGACCATCGCTGGTGCGGTAGGGATTCACCAACGCGCTTGGCGGCGCCTCGCGCTCGTGCTGGCCGTAGAAGCGTGCGCCATGCAGCGCGCCCTCCACCCAACTGCCGGCGGCCCAGACGCCCTGGGCGATCAACGACGTGGTCGCATGGCCGCCCTTGCCGGTCCGCTCGCGGACATAGAGGGCGGTCACGATCGAGGCGTAGAGAGCGGTGGCGGTGGCGTGATCACCTATGCCGGGCACCGGCAGGGTCGGGGCGCTGGCTGCGTCATGGATAACGTCCATCAGGCCGCTGCGGGCCCAGAAGGCGGTGATGTCGAAGCCGGGCTTGTCCGCCTCGGGGCCGGCCGCGCCGTAACCGGTGACGTCGGCATAGATCAGGCGCGGGTTGAGCGCTGTGAGCGCCTCGTAGGTGAGTCCGAGCGCCTGCCTGACTTTCGGCGGGTAGTTGGTGACCAGGACGTCGGCCCACCGCACCAGGCGGTGCAAGATCTCGACCGCGTCAGGCGACTTCAGGTCGAGGACGATCGCCCGCTTGTTGCGGTTCTCGAGCTCCCAGGCGTAGTTCACTGGCGATGTCGGGTTCGGCGGCGCGAGGTGGAACAGTCGCTGCGGATCGCCCAGGCCGGGCGGCTCCACCTTGATCACGTCCGCGCCATAGTCGGACAGGATGGTGGTGGCCGCCGGTCCGGCGATGAAGCTTGCGATGTCCAGGACCTTGAGTCCGGAGAAGATGTTCGGGCTGGACGACATGGTCGGTATTCCTCGGATTGACTCGGTTTCTCTCGGACGTGACGCGGTTATCGCGGGGAGAAGGCCACCCGCCCGCCCCTCAGCACGCACCGGCCGCGTCAGCGCCCCACGAACGTCGGTTTGCGTTTTTCCAGGAAGGCCTGGGCGCCTTCCTCCAGGTCTTCGGTGGTCGCGCAGAGCGCGAAAAGGGCCGCTTCAAGCTGCATGCCGTCCGCCTGGCTCATCTCGGCGCCCTGGTGCACCGCCTGCTGAGCGAACCGCACCGCCACCGGCGCGTTGGCGGCGATCTGCGCCATTAGAGCTTCGGCCCGCGGAATGAGTTCGGGCGGGGCGAGCACCTCGTTCACCAGTCCGAGCCGGTAGGCCTCGGCGGCGTTGATCGTCTCACCCGTCAGGATCAGCTGCAGCGCGGCGCCCTTGCCGATCAGGCGCTGCAGCCGTTGGGTGCCGCCATAACCCGGGATGACGCCGAGCTTGACCTCGGGCTGTCCGAACATCGCGGTCGCGGAGGCGAGGCGGAGGGTGCAGGCCATGGCGACCTCACAGCCGCCGCCGAGCGCCAGACCGTTCACGGCGGCGATCACCGGCTTGCCGAGGGTCTCGATGAGATTGAGCACCGCGTGTCCGGCGCGGGCGGACTCGGCGGCGTTCAGGGGCGTCATCTGGATGAACTCGCTGATGTCCGCGCCCGCGATGAAGGCGCGGTCACCGGCCCCGGTGAGGATCGCGCCATGGATCGCGGCGTCGTCCCGCACGTCCCGGAACGCCCCGCCGAGGTCTCGAATGGCCTGGCCGTTCAGCGCGTTCATCTGCTGGGGCCGGTTCACGGTGACGTAGGCGACGCCGGCCCGCTTCTCGTAGAGGAGGGTCTCGAACGGGGACGGCTGACCCATATTCGTCTCCAGCGGCGCCGCCTCCCAAGTCCGGTGCAGCAGCGCGCCGAAGGAGGACGTCCAAACCTAGGTTGTGGCCGGACGGCCGCGGTATCCCCTGAATGGGTGAGACAGGCCGATTCGGAGCCGATCGCTGCGGCCCACCGCCCCCGTTCGGGGAGGCGACGCAGGCCGGCCAGCGGGCGCATATGCCGAGCGGGCGTTGTCGCGCCGGCCAATGACGTGGCGCGGAGCAGGTCGCTCAGGGCGCGACTGCTCCCCCGTTTAGGGGAGTCGACCGCGAACACCTTCTCGATAGCCTTTGGAGACGCGACCGCCGCGCCGATCCTGGGCGCTGTTCCCTCGCTTCATCGTGGAGACCGACCGTGCCAGCTCTTACCTCGGACCGTTCATATGCCGGCAAGACGGTCGCTATCATCGGCGGCGGCGTGATCGGCGCATCATGGGCCGCGCTGTTTCTCGTCAACGGGCTTAAGGTGATCGTCAGCGATCCCGATCCGGAGATAGAGTCGAAGGTGCAGGCCCTTATGGCCGCCGCCTTACCGGCGCTTCAGGCGTTGGGCTACGAGGCCGTCGACGTCGCGGCGAACCTATCCTTTGAAAAGGACAACGCGCGGGCGGTGGCGCACGCCGATATCGTCCAGGAGTGCGGGCCCGAGAAGCCCGAGTTCAAACAGGCGCTCTGGAAGATCATCGAAGCGGCCGCGCCGAAAGGCGCCTTGCTGTGCTCTTCGAGCTCGACCATTCCCGCCTCGGTGCAGTTCACTCAGATGGCGGACCAGTCACGCCTTCTGGTCGGCCATCCCTTCAATCCGCCTCATCTGATGCCCCTCGTTGAGGTCGTTCCGACGCCGAAAACCGACCCGGCGATCACGGCGCGGGCGCTCGCCTTTTACAGGGGCGTGGGAAAGGTCGCCCTGGAGATCAAGAAAGAGGTCCCGGGCTTCGTGGCCAATCGCCTCCAGGCCGCGATCTTCCAGGAATCCGTCTTCCTGGTCGCGGAGGGCGTGGTGAGCCTCGATCAGCTCGATGACGTGGTCACCAATTCGCTGGGAATCCGCTGGGCGACTTCGGGGCCCTTCCTGTCATTCCATCTTGGCGGAGGCCCTGGCGGCCTGCCGCACTTTCTGGAGCATTTGGGCCCGCCGATGGAGGCTGCCTGGAAGTATCTCGGCAAGGCGAGCCTGGATGACGCCACAAAGGCGCGCCTGATCGATCAACTTGGCGCGTCCTACGGCGCCTCGTCTTTCTACGCCCTGTCGGAAACCCGCGACGAGAAGGAAGTGGCGGTCATCAACGGGCTGGCTCACGTCCAGCACGCCAGTTGAGTCCGGCGCCCCCGAAGACGGCGGAAACGGTCCCCGTCGGCGGGGGCGCGGCCGCGGCGGGGCGCTCCGAACCGCATCAGATTCCGATCCTGGAGATGAACACCATGACCTCGACTTCGGGCAGGCTCCTTCTGCTCAATGTCGGCCATCCGTCCCGCCTCTTGTCGATGGCCGCCGATGGCGACGACGTCCGGGCTCTGATACCTGATCTTGGCTTGGCGGCGCCCGACGGGGTCGCGATCGACCCAATTCACCGGCACATCTTTTGGACCTTCATGGGGAAGATCCATGACGGCGAAGACTTCCCGATCAACGACGGTTCGCTTGAACGAATGGATTTCGACGGCGGGAACCGCACAGTCATCGTTCCGGAGGGCATGACCTTCACGCCGAAGCAGCTGCAATGTGATCCGGAGAACGGATTCATCTATTGGTGCGACCGAGAGGGCATGCGCGTCATCCGCGCCCGGACCGATGGCTCGGAACTGACGATCCTCGTGCAGACTGGCGCGACGGACGAACACCGGCGCGACCGCCGCCGGCATTGCGTGGGGGTGGCGGTCGATCGGAAGGGCGGCTTCCTCTATTGGACGCAGAAGGGCAAGCCCAACGGCAACGAGGGGCAAATCCTCCGCGCAGCCCTGGACCTCCCGCCTGGCATGGATCCGGCAAATCGCTCCGACATTGAATTGCTTTTCGACAACCTGCCGGAGCCAATCGACCTCGAGTTGGTAGAGGAGACCGGCTATCTCTACTGGACCGATCGCGGCGATCCGCCGGCGGGAAACACCCTCAACTGCGCGATCATCCGTCCTGACCAGCCAATGCTCCGCGAGATCATCCTCACCGGACTGCAGGAAGGCATCGGCCTTGCGATCGACCGCAGGAACAAACGCGTCTTCGTCAGCGACCTGGGCGGATTCGTCCGCGTGATGAGCCTCGAACATCCGGACAACGGTAAAATCGTCTTCTCAGGTCACGGCCCCCTCACGGGGATCGCCTACCTGGAAGCATGAACTGGCGCGTCAAGCCTATCACGCACGTCTGAGAACGTTGATATCGGCTGCAACCGCCGAGGCTCTTCTGGATGTCCTAATAGGCGAGCGACAGATCTCGCGCGTGGGTTCCCTCAAGGCCTCGCCGCGATCTACAGCCGCCGGTCAACGGGGAAGCCCCCCTTTCGGGGGATGCCGCGGGCGCGAGCCGGGGCCTAGCCTCAACGCCGAGTTACGTAGCTCAGGCGCCGGTCGCAGCGCGCTGGCGGGCGCCACCCTCCGAACCGACGTGGGATCGCAGATGTCAGGGAGCCTGCCGCCGAATGGAGGAAACTATGAGTTCTCTCCGCAGGAACGGCCCTTCACGCCAGGCTCTCCCTATTCGCCAACGCATACGGCCTGGCGCCGCACAGCCTATGCGGGCGTGGCCTTGCTCGCCGGCGCGGGCGCCACCTTCCCGAGCGCTCTGACGTCCGTCAACGTGGGTTCGATCTCCGGCTCCCTCGGCGCCTATGCGGCAGAGGCCAGCTGGCTTCCTGCGATCTATTTCGCCGCCAATGCGAGCGCCAATCTCACCCTGATAAAGGCCCGAGCGCAGTTCGGCATTCCAGCGGTGACCCAGACGTTCTTGATCATTTTCGCCGCCGCGGCCCTGCTCGAGCTGGTCCATCCGACGCTTGTGACGGCGGTCCTCGCACGCGCCTGCAATGGCATGGCGGCCGCAGGGCTCGTGACGCTCGCCGTCTACTACCTGATGCAGATCTTCCCCCCCAACCTCAGGCCAGTCGGGCTGGTGATCGGCCTCGGCCTGTCGCAGCTCGGAACGCCCTTGGCGAGGCTGGTTCCGGTGGACCTGTTGGGCGCCGACCGCTGGTTCGGCATGCACCTCTTGGAACTGGCGATCCCCCTGGGGCTGCTGGCGGCCACTTTGGCGGTCCCCCTTCCGCCGAGCGAACGGGTCCGGACGTTTCGAGGGCTCGATCTCGTGACCATCGGCTTTGCCGTTCCGGCCATTTTCCTGGTCTGCAGCGTCCTGGGCCTTGGCCGGGTGGTTTGGTGGACGGATGCGCCATGGCTCGGCTGGATGCTTGCCGCCGCCGTGCCCTTGTTCACCATCGCTTGGCTGGTGGAGGCGAACCGGACCCATCCGCTCATTCAGTTCGGATGGATCGGGACCCGGGACATTCTGCGGTTCGGCGCGGTCGCGCTCCTCGTCCGCCTGGCGCTTGCGGAACAGACTTTCGGGGCCGTCGGCCTCCTCACCTCCGGAGGGCTGACCAACGATCAGCTCAGGACATTGTTCGCCTGGGTCTTGGCCGCGATGCTGGCGGGCATCGCAGCGGCGGCGCTCACTCTCTCCGAGCGGCGGCTGCCCTGGCAGCTCATGGTCGCGGCGCTGTTCATAGCCCTTGGGGCCTGGCTGGACTCCGGCGCTAACAACCTCACGCGGCCGCCGCAACTCTATTTGAGTCAAGCCTTGATCGGGTTTGGAACCACACTGTTCATCGGCCCAGCTCTGCTCTACGGCCTTATTCGGATGCTGAAGCGCGGTCCGGACCACCTCGTGTCCATCGTGGTCCTATTCGGCGTGACCCAAAACGTCGGCGCCCTGATGGGATCGGCGATGCTCGGCAGCTATCAAGTCGTCCAGGAGCGCGTTCACGCCGTCGCCCTGTCGGCGGACCTCGTCGGGGCCGATCCCTCGGTCGCGACCCGGATCGCGGCTGGGGCCGGGGCGCTCGCGGCGACCATCGCCGATCCCGCGCAACGCGCGGGCCATGGGGCGGGCTTGCTTGGACAGTCGGAGACGCAACAAGCCACCATCCTGGCGTACAACGATGTCTTCGGACTCGTCGCCCTCATGTCTCTCGCGGCCGCCGTCTACATCGGCGGTCTGATCCTGTTTTCCGCCGTACGGCGAAAGCAGGCCATGGGAAGACCCGCGTGACCGAGACCGCTCCAGCTCCAGTTCCAGCCCCTTCCCCGGCCTCGGCCCCAGCCCCCGCGTGGCGACCCAAGCCTCGCGGTCCGCTTGTCATTGGCGTCGTGATCGTTCTGGCGCTGGTGGCCGTGCTCGCGATCCTGGCCGCCTGGGGATTGCCCCCGTTTGGGCTCGGGATCCAGACGACCGAGAATGCCTACGTGCATGGCCGCACCACCGTTATCGCCTCACAGGTGAGTGGATACATCACGGCGGTTCAGGCGAAGGACTTCGCGCAAGTCGGCGTGGGACAGGTGCTGGCAATCGTCGATGACCGGACCTACCGAGCGCGTGTCGAACAGGCGCAAGCCAACCTGGAGGCAGCCGAGGCGAGCCTGGCCAATAGCGCCCAGGCCCACGCCTCGCGCGCCGCCGGCATCGTCGGCCAGGTCGCCGGCCTGGAGAACGCCCAGGCCCAGCTCCTGCGCGCAAACGCCGATATGACGCGCGCGGGCGGCCTGGTCGCCGACGGCTCCATCTCGATCCGGGAGCGGGACCAGACCTTGGCCGCCTTGCGCCAGGCCGAGGCGCAGCTTCGTCAAACGAAGGCGGCGCGGGACATCGCCCGCCAGGACCTCCGTACCGTGGACGTCGGCCGCCGCGGGTTGGAAGCGCAGGTCGCGGCCGCGCGAGCGCAGCTCCACGCCGCCATGGTGGACCTCGAATACACGGTCATCCGCGCCCCTGAGGCCGGCCAACTTAGCCAGGTTAGCGTACGCCTGGGCCAATATGTGACCAACGGCACGCAGCTCATGTCGCTTGTGCCGCCAGACAAGTGGGTGATCGCGGACTACAAGGAGGCGCAGACAGCCCGGATCGCGCCTGGACAGCGATCAAGCTTTACCGTGGACGGTCTTGGCGGCGCCCTTGTGAGAGGACACGTGGAGCAACTGTCCCCAGGGACCGGCTCCGAATTCGCGGTATTGAAGCCCGACAACGCCACCGGCAATTTCGTGAAAGTGCCGCAGCGGATCGGCGTGCGCATCGGGATCGATCCGGGCCAAGCCTTGGCTATGCGCCTTCGGCCCGGAATGTCCGTGGTGGCGCGGGTGGATACGCGGAGCCGCTCTTGAGACCGGCTGTCGCCACACTTGGAGCCATGTTGCTCGCCGCCTGCGCGGGGCCGCGGCCGCAAGCGCCGCCCGGGGCCGCGGTCACGCCGCCTCAAGCCTGGCGCAATGGGCTCGCCGGATCGTCCGTCGAGGTGAGCGCGGATTGGTGGCGGGCCTTCAATGATCCGGTGCTGACGCAAATCGTCCAAACGGCGCTGATCCACAACACCGATGTGGCGATCGCCGCGACGCGGGTGGCGGAGGCACGCGGCCAATTCCATCTCGCCCGCGCCCAGGGCCTGCCGGATATCCAGGGCGCGCTTCAGGGGTTGCACGAGCGCGACGTCAATCCGGGTTTCGGGGTCGGCGAAAATCAGACCGTGGGGGCAGCGGACGTCTCGATCTCTTACGACCTCGATCTGTTTGGCCGTCTGGCGAACGCCCGCGAGGCGGCTCGCGCGGAGCTGCTGGCGAGCCAGGCGGCCCGCGACAATATCCGTCTCGCCGTCGCCGCGTCGGCCGCGAGCGGCTACATGACCTTGCGCGCACTCGACGCCCGCCTGGCCGTTGTGCAGGCCACGCTCGCCGACCGCGCCGATGCGTTGAAGATCGCCCGTCGTCGCACCGCGGCCGGCTACGCGTCCCAGCTCGATCTGGCCCAGGCGGAGGCGGACTATGCGGCCACCGCCCGGCTCGTACCCACGGCGCAACTGGCGATCGCGCTTCAGGAGGACGGGCTCAGCCTGCTGCTTGGCGAGAGCCCGCGCGCGTTCGAGCGGGGCGCGGACCTGGCGGCCATTGCGCTCCCGACGATCCCCGCGAGCGTGCCGTCCTCGCTGCTTCGGCGCCGCCCCGACATCGCGGCGGTCGAGCAACAGCTCATCGCCGCGAACCATTCACTGGATTCGGCGCGCGCGGCCTTCATGCCGGACGTGCAACTTTCCGCAAGCGGCGGCCTCGATAACTCGACCATAATCCCACAGGCGGTGTGGGTGTACGCCCTCGGTGGCGCCGTGCTCACGCCCATTTTCGACAGCGGCCGCCTCAGGGCGCAACAGGAGACCGTGGCCGCCCGGCGCGATCAGGCGGCTTTCGCATATCGCAAGGCGGCCCTGGTCGCGTTTCGCGAGGTGGAGGATGCGCTCGCCAGCCTTCAGCGTCTGCAAGAACAGGAGGCCGACCTCAACGCCGAGCGCGCGGTCCTCGCCCACACCGTCACCTTGGCGACCAACCGCTACCGCGCCGGCTATTCACCCTACCTGGACCAGCTGGACGCCCAGCGTGGCCTGCTTTCGGCCGACTTGTCCCTCGTCGAGAGCCGCGCGGAGCGCCTGAACGCGGCCGTCACGCTCTTTCAGGCCCTGGGCGGCGGATGGCAAGGTGGCGGGTACAGTTCGTCGATGGCCGCCGTCGGCCCAAAGTAAATTCGCGGACCTCAACCGCCGTCAGGAGAGAACGCGGCGCCAGCGTCAACACGGCCTAGTATCTCCTATGTCTCCAATCGGTTATAAGCCTCGAAATCGTATCCAGCGATGGGCTTCAGTCGCCTCAGAACGTCCGGAATCTGCGGGGCGCTACTGCAGACGATCTCGAAGCCCTCCTCCATAGTCACCCCAGAGTTTCAATTTGAACGAGGATGCCGCGTTGGGCGAGGCGCTGGAGCGGTCTGTCCGCAAGGGCCTCGCCCTGCTCGATCGCGACGACGCCGCGCGCACTGCCCACCCCCTCGATGAAAGCGGCTCGCTTCTGAGCCAGATCGGGCAGTTCCTCCGACGCCAGCTGGCTTATCCCGGCGTCTGACGGCCGGCGCGACCTGGTCTAGCGACCGGCGACCGACCCGGCCCGCAGAGCGGGCGCCAGGCGGTCGGCCAGCTCACCCATCAGTTCATCGAGAGCGCGCGCTTCGCCGGGCGCGCCGGCCGAGGCCGGCGTCCGCAGACTGATGGGCAGGCTCAGGATCAAGGCGCCCGTCCGAGCGTCGGTGACCGTCGCCGCGCCGTCGAGCTCGAGGCTCGTCCCGCGGCGGGTCAGGCTGGTCAGGTCGACCGTGACGTCGCGTGTCGCCGGCGGCGCGATGGCCCGGGCCGGCAGAACCGTCACCCCCGCCAGTCGATCCGCCAGATCCTCGGTCAGGGCCGCCAGGGCGAGGTCGCCGACCGGAGCCGACCAGCGCTCGAAGTCCTCGACAACCACGGCCGCACCCTCGGTCGGGCGCGTCACCTCGAGGCGATCGAGCCAGGGCGGAAGGTGGACCGCGGCCACCCGGACCGGATCCCCGGGCGCCGACGGCGATCGCACCTGCGGCGGGACAGGCTGCAAGGTCAGGAATTCCGTCGGCGCGCTGTGGCCGCAGGCGACGCCGAGGGCCGCGCCGGACAGGACCGCTGCTGCCCGCAAACGGCGCCAGGAGATGCGTGCGCGAGGGAGCGTCATCGCTGTGGCCTCTTCCCCTTGAGGAGCGACTCGGGATGGCGGTCCAGGTCGTCGGCCAGCGCGCGGATCGACCGCGCCGCCTCCGTCATCTGGCGGATGGCGTCGGGCAAGGCGGCGTCCTGCGGGGCGCCGGCGCCGCCGAGGGTGCGGTTGGTCGACCGGGCCAAGGTCTCCAGTTGAACGGCCGTGGCTGTAAGCTTGTCCGCCAGGGGGCCGACCTTCGGCTTCACCGACGAGGTTATCTGGTCGAGACTGGCCAGGGTTCGCTCGAGGTGCTTCAGCCCCTCGTCGAATTCCGGCGACGTGGCCAGGCTGGACAACCGATGCGTCAGGCGCCGGACGTCCTGGCCGATGGCCCCGATCGGAACGGCGTCGAGATGGGTCAGCAGGGTGTCGGCGCGTTCTGTCAGTCCGCTCAGGCTCGCCGCCTCGGCGGTCGGCAGGGTGGTGAGCGGCTCACGCGCGATCGCGCCGGCCGACGGTGCGTGGGGCGCCTGGCGAAGCTCCAGCGCAGAGGATCCCAGCAAGGGCGGATTCTGCGCCAGCTCCAATCGATAGCCCCGGCGGATCAGGCCGATAAGCAGGCGGTCGATCCGACGCCGGCGGTCCCCCTCGCCGCCCTGGGCGCTCAGGCCAAGGCTCTCGGGCTCGATCTCCAAGGTCACCGCGCTAAGGACCGCTTAGCCTTCCGGGTCGACGGCCAGACGGCGGCGCACGACCCGGCCGATCGGGAAGCCGGCGAGATAGACCGGCGCTCCGCTGCGCAGTCCGCCCTCGGCGTCGCGAAACTCCGCCTGGTAGGCGACGGCGTGGCCGGTTGAGGCGTGCTCGGCCTGGCCGGGGCCGGGAGAGAACTGGAAGCGGGCGCCTGGCGGACTCTGCGGGACGGCGTCGGGCGCGTCAGGCGTGTCGAACTCGACGCCGCCGGTCAGCAGCGAGCTGCCGGGGCCCACCTCGCCGTCGATGCCGGAGCCTGTGAACTCGATCCGCAGCGCCTTGGCGCTGAAGAACTGGGTGTCGGCTCTCACCAGCCGGTCGTAAGGCGCGGAAACAAAGATGTTCAGCTGGAACCGCCCGGCGGGCGTCAGCGCGATCCGCGTAACCTTCCCCACCTCCATGCCGTGAAAGTAGACGCCGGCGCCCGCGCGCGTCGAGCCGATCGCCACGCCCTCCAGCATATACGGCGTTCCGACCACGTCCGGCGGCACGGGCGGCGGGTCGTCCAGCCCGACGAAGCGGCGCCGCGGCGCCCCGGTTCCGGGCGAGGCGCCGATCGAGACACCCGACACCACCGCCTGCAGGCTCGGCAGATCAGCGAGGCTAGGGCTCGCGCCGATCAGCCAGAACTTGGCGCCGTCGCGCAGGGCGTTGCGGGTTTCCGGGGCCATGCGCAGTGTCATCTCCACGCGCCGGGCGTCAGGAGACACGCGGATCTTCACCACCCGCCCCACGTGCGCGCCCTTGTAGAGCACCGGCGTGTCGCCGGCGCGGGCCCCGGCCGCCTTGCTGAAGCTGACGACGACGTCGACGCCGCGCTCGGAGATGGCGCTGAGCGCGAGGTAGAGGACGATGAGGATCGCCGCCAGAGGCACGGCCCAGACCAGTCCTGGCCAGCGTGTGCGCAGCTCCCGCGCATCGAGGCGGGGCGGAGCTGGGGCGGGGGCGGGGGCGTCGACGCTCATGACCTGTCCTGCGCGGCGTCCCACAATAGACGCGGGTCGAACACTTGCGTGCCCAGCATGGTCAGGACGACGACGCCGGCGAAGGCCGTCGCGGCGGGCTCCGCGCGGCCATAGAGCTTGGCGTTGAACTGGATCACCGGCACGAAGAGGGCGATTACCAGCGGATCGACCATCGACCAGCGGCCGATCTCCTCCACCACCGCATAGAGGCGGGTCTTGAGGATCAGCCATCGCCGGGAATGGGCCGCGACAGATCCGATCAGCCAGCTCATGCCGAGGAGCTTGACCAGCGGGATGGCGAAGCTGGCGGAGAACACCAGCAGGCCAAGGCCGTAGAGCCTCGCGGCGAACAGGTCCTTCACCCCCTCGAGCACGGTGTAGCGGCTGGCCTCGAGACCGATCGGCACCGTCGCCATGGGGAAGAGATTGGCGGGCGCGTAGAGGATGACCCCCGCCGCCGTGAAGGCGGCGGCGCGGCGCACGCCGCCCGAGAGGCGAGGCCGAAGCGTGGTCTGACACCGGGGGCAGGGCTCCGCCGCGCGGGACGAGGGCGCAACGAGCCGGCAGGCTTCGCACGCCAGCAGCGGGGCGCCGAGGTCAACCGGCGGCGGACTGGAGACGGCGCGCCAGACGGCCGCCTTGTTGAGGGTCGCCCGGGTGAGCAGGGCCAGGATGGCCGCGGCGACGAAGCAGAGCCCGCCGGGCCCCAAGGTGGTGGGAACCGTGGCGCTCAGCCGGGTGAAGGCGATCCAGAGGGCTAGGAGGCCGACATCGACCATGGCCCAGACCTGCAAGGCGTCGGCTACGCGAAAGGCCATGCCGAGCCAGGCTGGCCGCAGATCGAGACAGAGGCAGCCGAGCACCAGGCTGAGCAGACCGAAGCGGACGAAGGGGAGGACCACCAGGACCAGCAGCACCAGGATAGCGAGCGCGGGCCAGCCTTCTCGCCAGAGCTCGAACGCGCCGGAGGCGAGGTAGCTGTGGCGGGTCGTTCCGACGATGGCAGTCTGCAGGAACACCAGACCGTTGGCGGGAAAGAGCAGCAGGAACGTCCCGCTGGCGGCGGCGAAGGCCGCATCGATGGTTCGTCCGGCCCGGCGCTCCAGCTCGGCGCCACAGTTGCGGCAGGCGAGGACGCTGGCCTGGCCCGCCGGTGTCGTCTGGATCGACGCGCAATGGGGACAGGCCGTCGTCCCGCCGACTCCGTGGCTTGGGATGGCCGGCGCCGTGAACGTCATGAGCGGGTCCTTCACGGACTCCAGCGGGCGCCCGGGAAGGCCCCGCTCGAGCCTCGATCAGGCTTTGACCTTCAGGGTCACGCCGCTGGCGGACAGGTTGAAGCGCAGGCCCTCGGTGGCGCTGTCGAGGCGGATCACCACGCCGTTCTGGTTGCGCAGATAGGCGACACCGCCGCCGCCGGCGATCGTCGCGCCGGCCGCGAAGGTGGTGTAAGTCCCGTTGAAGTCCGAGAGCTTCTTCAGATTGTACACCGAGCCGTGCGCGTCGAACTTGGCCGCCCCGACGTCGACGATCGACAGCTCCGAGATCTTGACGGGGTGGACGGCGCCGCCGAAGTCGAGCCGGCCCGAACCCCATATGTAGCCGATGCCCGCGACCGCGCCACCGGTGAGCCTCAGATGACCATCGGGGGTGGCGGCCGCTCCGGTTTGCGCCCGAGCCGCTTGCGGCAGGGATGCCGCCGCCGCCAACAGGGCGACGGCGGCGAAAGCAGCGGAAAGTGGAGCTGTCATGCGCATGGGTTTCTCCATTGATATGACAAACCATTTCAGTCCGCACTTCTGCATGCGGGTGCACGCCGGATCCAGGCGACTGCTCGATCCGCTCCGGGGGGAGGAGGCGGATCCCGAGCTGTTGGCTTGTCGCTTTTTGTCCGGCTCCGGCGTGCAGGGCGAGAGTGCGACGCGGGTCTTCGCACTTCTATCACCCGTTCGGGGGGCGCCCGCCGTGCGACGCCTCATAGGTTCTCACAACTTCTGCCTGTTCGATCCGTGGGCACGACAACAGAATGCAGGGGACTGAGATGGAGGCGGTGATGGAGCATGCAGTCGGGCAAGTTTTTGCAGCGATCGTCGACACGCCGCTGGCGCCCACCTCATATTGGTCTCCGGAAAGCACGCACGATGTCTCCCTGCTAAGTCCACGGGAGCGTCAAATTCTCACGCAAATTGGCCAGGGGCGTTCCAACAAGGAGATCGCCCGCGCGCTCGGCAGTTCGCCCGAAACGATCAAGTCCCACGTCAAGAGCATCTTCATAAAACTCGACGTTAGCCGGCGGGCCCAGGCTGTGCTGCACGGCCAGCTCTTGGGGCTGTTGAGAACCGGCTGATGGGCATGCCTTGGCGGGAAAGGACACCGCCCTACAGAGCGCAGTCGTCGGGGCCCCAAGCACGGCTAGGTCCGCGCCGTCGTCACGTTCCCGGATGCGCACTGACGGCGCCACCAGGATCCAAAGATCTCCACATGGGGCAGTCGGGCGCCGTGCCGCCGGGGCATCCCGACGTCTTCGAAAGAAGGATCGCGCGCCGGCTCGCGCGGAGCGCTGTCGATCGCCGGCTCGCACGCTAGGGAGGAGCCGCAATGTCTGTCACCTCCTGCTCGCCGGAACCTCGCGCCCAAGGCGCCGCGCCGCTCCTGCTGATTGAAGAGATCACCCATCGGGTCATCAACGAATACACTACCGCGATCCTGTCGATCGACAGCGAAGCCGCCCATAGGTGCTGTCAGTCCAACGGCAACGCGTCTCCGGTTTGGCGCACCGATCCCAACCCACGCAGGGACTTAGCCCATGACGGTCCGCCACTCGGCCAGGGCGGCTGAGCGACGTTCGCGGTAGAGGTCTCTGCTGATGAGATGGCGTTCCTGATTGAAGTGGTTGTGGACCGTTCCGTGTACGGCGGCGAATTTCTGGAGCGTCTTCATCCTCCGAAATCGCTCCATGGCGCGCTCTCGTCGTCGGAACGGCTGGTGTGAATTCTCGGCCCTGTTGTTCAGCCAGCGGCCCACCTCCTGACGATCGGCGTTGCCAATCTCCTTCATGGCGGCGCCGTAGGATCTGAGAGCGTCGGTCACCACCGCCTGCGGCTGCCCATGGCGCTTCATCGACCGCGTCATGAACGCCAGGGCGGCGGCCTTATCGCGGGTCTTTGTGACGTAGGACTCCAGCACCTCGCCCTCGTGGTCCACCGCGCGCCAGAGGTAGCGCATCTCGCCATTGATCTTCACGTAGTCCTCGTCGAGATGCCATCGCCTGTGGGTATGAGCCCGGATCCGATCGACGCGCCTCTTGCGGATCTCCGCGGCGAACATCGGGCCGAACCGGTTCCACCACAGCCGCACCGTCTCGTGGCAGATGTCAATGCCGCGCTCGAACAGCAGATCCTCGACGTTGCGCAGCGACAGTGGGTACTTGATGTACATCATCACCACCAGGCGGATCACCTCGGGCGAGGAGTCAAAGTAGCGAAAGGGGTTGGCGGAGCGGCTCATCAGCGCCAACTACCGGCCCCGCGCTAACCGGCAACTAATTTTGGGCTGACAAAGCCGACCGCACACCTTCGAGGTCCACGAACCGGTCGATCGCGCGCAGCATGTGATCGGCCGGCACATGCCGTTCCAGCGAGAACTCGTAGAACAA
>JAQGIW010000127.1 GCA_028290905.1 Caulobacteraceae bacterium
TCCTGGCGCCGCGCCAGGCCGCCCAGCTCGCTCGCCAGCGCGCCGGTGTCGGCCAGGTCGGTGACGATCACCCGCGCGCCCGCCGCCGCCAGCGCCCGCGCGGTCGCCTCGCCGATGCCGCGCGACGCCCCCGTGACCAGCGCAACCCGGCCCTGAAGCTCACTCATGACGTCCCCTTCCTTGTTCCGCTGATCGGCAAACCCGCTGCGGGATCTTGGTCGTACGTTTGTTTTTTCACCACCAAGCACACCAAGGACACCAAGCTTTCCTCTTGGTGATCTTGGTCTTGGTGGTTGAATTTATGCTGCACTTACACTGGCGAGAACCGCGCCGGATTCAGGATCTTCGATTCCTGGGTGACGATCATGCCGACGATCTTCGGAATGTAGGCCAGCCAGGTGGGGTCGGCGAACAGGGCGGCGCGGCGCTTGCTCCGTTCCTCGAAGCTGTCGTAGGCCCACAGGTGGACCACTTGGTTCACGTCGCCGATCTCGGTGGAATAGTAGCCGACCAGCCGGCCGAGGATGCGGGTCTGGGTGGCCAACCCTTCGGCCTCATAGAGCCGCAGATAGCTGGCGACCTGCCCCGGATGCAGGGTGTAGGTGCGCATCTCGACGATCATGATCTGCCTCTATTCATTGGAAACTGTGATTTCCTTGGCTGTGATGAATTCCAGCAGGGCCGGCTGGCCGTTCTGAGTCGCGGCGATGCCGCGCTTCAGGGCCTCGACGATGTCCGCCGGATTCGTGACCCGCTCGCCGTAGCAGCCGAAGGCCTTGGCCATGTCGGCGTAGTGGCCGGAGATCTCGGTCGAGCCGTACTTGGCCTGGGAGACCGGCATGATCGGGATCTCGATGGCCATGGAGAAGTTGTTGAACAGGATCGAGAGGATGGCGATCCGCTCGCGCGCCGCGGTCTCCAGGTCCATGCCGGTGAAACCGATCGCCGCATCGCCCCAGACGTTGATGCACAGGTGGTCCGGCCGGGCGATCTTGGCGCCCATGGCCAGGCCCAGGCCATAGCCGAGCTGGGTGGTCTTGCCCCAGCCGATGTAGCTGAGCGGCGCCGTCGCCTCCCAGAACGGGGTCAGCTGGTCGCGCGGGCTGCCGGCGTCGTGGGTGATGATGGTCTTCTGCTTGTCGACCAGCCGATTCAGCTCGGCGATCACCCGGTAGGGATTGATCGGGGCGGCGTCGTTCTCCAGCCGCGGCGCCCACTCGGCGAGCCACGCGCTGCGCAGTTCGGCGATCCGGGCCGGGACGTCCCGGCGGGCCTCGGCCGGCGCCTTGTCCAGCCCCGCCATGGCGGCGCTCAATGCGGCCAGGGTCAGCTTCGCATCACCGATCAGGCCGTATTGCGCCGCGATGTCCTTGTTAAGGTCCATCGTATCGAGGGTGGCGTGGATGATCGTCTTGCCGGGCGGCATGGCCACGCCGAAAGCGGTGAGGGCGAAGCTGCAGCCGATCCCCAGGATGACGTCGGCGTCCTTCAGGAACGCCTTCACCGGACGCGGATTGGCCCGGCCGCCGCTCCCCAGCGACAGCGGATGGTCCTCCGGAAAGGCGCTCTTGCCTTCGATGGAGGTGGTGACCGGGATGTTCCAGGCCTCAGCCAGAGCCTTCAACTCGTCCCAGGCCTTGGCGTAGTGCACGCCCTGGCCGGCGTAGATCACCGGCCGCTCCGCCGCCGCCAGCACCCGCGCCGCCTCGGCCACGGCCGCCGGATCGGGTCCGCTCTTCGCCTTGAAGCTCGGGACGTAGGTCCAGGTCTCGGGAACGTCCTCGCCCCACACGTCCAGCGGCACCTCGATCAGCACCGGTCCCGGCCGGCCGTTGCGCAGCTGGAAGAAGGCGCGCCGCATCACCTCGGGGATCGCCCGGCCCATGGTCAGGGGTTCCGCCCACTTGGTGACGTGCTTCATGTTCAGGGTGGAATTGAAGTTCGGGTAATAGTGGGCGATCCGTCGGGGATAGCCGGCCGGGATCACCAGGATCGGCACGGATTCGGAATAGGCCTGGGCGACGCCGCCGAAGGCGTTCTCCGCGCCCGGCCCGTGCTGCATGCAGAAGACGCCGATCTTGTCGCCGGCGGTCACCCGGGCGTAGGCGTCGGCCATATGCAGGCCGATGCGCTCCTGGCGCACGATGACCGTGCGGATGTCCTCGGCCGCCGCCGCCTCGATCAGCGGATTGACCGGATAGGCGAAGAGGACGTCGACCCCCTCCGCCTTCATCGCCTTGGCGATGGCTTCTGCGACCTTCATCGATCCACCTTCATCGCCACACCTTCATCGATTGGGGCCCCGGTTCATCGGATAGGGCTGCCAGCGCTCCAGCGCCACGCGGGGCAGGACGGTGGGATTGACGCAGCTCATCGGCCAGCGGCCGCGCAGCACCAGCGCCACTTCGCGGGCGGCCCGGCGGCGGGTCTCCGGGCGCATGCGGGTGGTGGCCGAGGCCACGTGCGGCGTCACCACCACATTGTCCATCGTCAGCAGCGCGTTGTCCGGGGCCGGCGGCTCCTGCTCGAGCACGTCCAGGCCGGCGCCGGCGATCGCGCCTGACCGCAGGGCCTCGATCAGGGCGACTTCATCGATGATCGGCCCGCGCGCGGTGTTGATGACGGCGGCGGTCCGCTTCATGCGGGCGAGCGCCGCGGCGTCGATGGCGTGCTCGGTCTCGGCATTGTGCGGGGCATGGACCGACAGGAAGTCGCTGCGCTCCAGTAGCTCGCTGAAACCCACCGGCTCGACGCCCGCGGCGGTGATCTCCAGCTCGCTGACATAGGGGTCGTGGGCGATCACGTGCATGCCGAACGCCTTGGCCCTGCGGGCCGTGCAGCGGGCGACGTTGCCGAAGGCGTAGAGGCCCAGGGTCTGGCCCAGCAGGCGCGGGCTGCGGCTGAGGATCGGCCGCGCCTGATACCAGCTTCCCTCGCGGGCCATGCGGGCCATCAGCGGCGTCATCCGCGCCACGTCCAGCAGCAGCATCATGGCGTGGTCGGCGACCTCCTCGATGAACACGTCGGGTACATTAGTCACCACCAAGCCGGCGGCGGTGGCGGCCTCGATATCCACCATGTCCACCCCGACGCTGCCGACGCCGATGACCACGCAGCGCTTCAGGGCCTCGATCACCTGGCGGTCGATCCTCAGGCCCCAGGAGGTGATGATCGCGTCCACCTCGGCGACGCCGGCGGCGAATTCGGCCGGGGTGTCGGCGCGGATCTCGACGATGTCGGCGATCGGGGCCAGCGCCTCGAGCTCCAGCGACCAGCGCTGCTCGATCGTCTGGTTATGGGCCTGCTTCGGCAATTGTATGCCGACCTTCTTGCGGGTCATGGCTAGTAGCCGGTCGCTTCCCGTTCTCGCTTCTGGGCCCCGCGCGCCGCGGCCAGTTCGTTCGTGACCGTTTGCATCATGAAGCCGGCGTCGGAGCCCAGGGTCACGAAATCAAAGCCCGCCTCCAGCCGCAGGCGGGTGTAGTCGAGGCCGCCGGTGTGGATGCCCGCCGGCACCTTGTGCGCCTTGCAGTAGTCAAGGATCCGCTTGACCGTGGCCAGGTGCAACGGGTCGTCGGTGTCGCCCCGCGGCGGCAGCCCCAGCGCATAGGCCAGGTCCGCGGGACCGACGTAGACGCCCCCCAGGCCGGGCGTTGTCACGATCTCCTCCAGGTTGGCGATCCCTTCCTTGGTCTCGATCATCGCGATGCAGGCGATCTCGGCGTTGGCCTCGGCGGCATAGCCGCGGCCGCCGTAGAGCGCGGCGCGGATCGGGCCGAACGAGCGCCCGCCGTCCGGCGGATAGCGGCAGGCGGCGACCGCCGCGGCGGCCTCGTCGCGGTTGTTGACCAGGGGCACGATCACGCCCATTGCCCCGGCGTCCAGCACCTTCATGATCGACGCCGGGTCGTTTCCAGCCACCCGCACGATCGGCGTCGTTTCGGTGGTGGAGATGGCCGGCAGCATGTGCCGCAGGTCGCCATAGTCCAGCAGGCCGTGCTGCAGGTCGATGCACAGCCAGTCGAAACCGGCGTTGGCCATCAGCTCGGCGGTATGGGTGTTTGCCAGCGACAGCCAGGCGCCGATCGTCTGCTGGCCGGCCCGCCACTTCGCCAGCGCCGCGTTCTTCCTCATGGCCCTCGGCCTCCCCAGTTCCGTCCAACGACAGCGCGGGCGCAGGTCTAGCGCAGGATCGCCGGGCGGGGGATCAAAAAAGTGTTGGCCGTTCCAGGGCGGCATCCCAAGGTGCCGGCGCGACAACAATGATCTCAGAGGGAACCGATGTTCGAACTCACCCCAAGCCTCATCGCCGAGTTGCAGGCCTTCGACACGCCCACGGTGTGCAACGCCCTCGAGGTCGTGGCGCCGCGGCGGCGCGGCTACGGCTACACCACCGAGCCCCTGGTCTGCACGCGGCCCGAGCTGAAGCCGATGGTCGGCATCGCCCGCACCGCGACCATCCGCAGCGCGCACCCCTCCGACCTCTCCGGCGAGGCGGCTCGGGCCCACTCCGACGCCTACTACGCCTACATCGACGCGGGCCTGAAGCCGAGCGTGGTGGTCATCCAGGACATCGACGAACAGCGCGGCTACGGCTCGTTCTGGGGCGAGGTGAACAGCAACATCCACAAGGGTCTGGGCGCCGTCGGGCTGGTCACCGATGGCGGGGTGCGCGACCTGCCCGACATCGCCCATGGCTTTCAGATGCTGGCCGGGCGCGTCATCCCATCGCACGCCTGGGTCCACGTGGTGGACTTCGGCCGGCCGATCACGGTCGCCGGCATGCGGGTGCGAGACGGCGACCTGATCCACGCCGACCAGCATGGGGCGGTGGTGATCCCCCACGAGGCGGCGGCCGGGATCAAGGCGGCCGCCGAACAGATCATCCGCCAGGAGAAGGTGATCATCGAGGCCGCCCGCCAGCCCGGCTTTACGGCGGCGAAGCTGAAAGAGGCCCAGGGCCGGGCGGCGGAGATCCACTAGGATGCTCGATCGCTTCAAGGTCCCGGACGACATCGCCGTGCGCGTCGCGCCGGACGCCATGCGCGCCACGGTGACGAGCCTGTTCACGGCGCTGGGCATGAGCGAGGCGCACGCGGCCCAGTCGGCGGATGTTCTGGTTTATGCCGATACGCGGGGGATCGACTCCCACGGCGTCAGCAACATGACTCCCCGCTATGTATCCTGGCTGAAGAAGGGGGTGATCAATCCCACGCCCCAGGCCCGTGTGCTGCGCGACACAGGCCCGATGGTAACCCTCGACGGCGACCAGGGCCTCGGCTTGGCCGTGGGTCCGCCGGCGATGGATCTCGCGATCGAGCGAGCCCGCGCCCACGGAATCGGCATCGTCCTCGTGTCCAACGCCGGGCATTACGGCGCGGCGGCCTACCACGCTCACAAGGCCCTCGCCCACGACATGATCGGCATGTCGATGACCACCGGCGGCGTCCTGGTGGCGCCGACCCACGGGGCCGAACGCATGCTGGGCCTCAACCCCATCGGCATCGCCGCCCCCTCGGGCAAGGAGGTCCCTTTCATCTTCGACGCTTCGATGAGTTCGGTAGCGGGCAACAAGATCGCCCTCCTGAACCGCGTGGGCGGCAAGGTGCTGCCGGGCTGGGTGGCGCGCGCCGACGGCTCGCCGGTAATGGAGGAAGCGCCCGTGCCGGAGGGCTTCATGATGCTCCCCCTCGGGGGCACGCGCGAGATCGGCTCTCACAAGGGCTTCGGCTTGATGATGCTGGTGGAGGTGCTGACAACCCTGCTCGCCGGCGGCGGCGGCGGGCCGCTCCGTCGCGGCGACTCGACCCACTATTTCGCCGCCTACAACGTCGACGCCTTCAACGATGTCGAGACCTTCAAGGCCGACATGGACGCCTATCTGCGCCGCCTGCTGGACTCGAAACCGGCGCCCGGCGAGGCGCGGGTGGTCTATCCTGGCATCGAGGAAGCCGAGACCGAGGCGGATCGTCGCGAGCGGGGCATCCCGTATCACCCCGAGGTTGTCGAATGGTTCAGGAGCACGTGCGAGTCGATCCAGGCCAAGCACCAACTGTAGGCCTCGCCTGTCCCGGCCCGGAAAGGGCCGTGGGCGTCCCGCCCGCGAACGTGATCCCTCCGTTCGCATCGCCGCCGCCTGCGCCCTCGGCCGCATGGGCCGCGCCGAAGCCCTGCCCGGTCCTGGTCCGCTTTCTAGAAACCCCGCCGAGCGTCGAGGTGGCGGAGGCCCTGGTCGAGGTCGCCGACGACGACGCCATCGTCCTGCTCGGCCGCAAGGCGCGCGCCTCGCCAGACCTGGCGCCGCGGATCATCGAGGCGCTGGAGAGCCGCGACGATCCCCTGGCGGCGAGGGTCGCGGAGGGCTTGCGGAGGGAAACTCCCCGTTTCAGCGGGCCGTCCAACGGGATCGACCCGAGCCGGAAGTTGGTGTGCATCAACTTCGGGGGACCTGCGCCGATTACTCTCGCGGGGCAGGTCATCATGCTGACAGGACGCTGGCAGTAGCGCCCGTTTACAATGCATCCCTCGTGCGGTTGAGGGGTGCGGCAAGGACCAGTGGCGATTTCTGGGAAACGGGATGAGGATGACCATGACGGAACGTACCGGAGGATGCGCTTGTGGCGCGGTCCGATTTAAGATCACTGCGCCGCTGATGGGTGTCGGCGTCTGCCACTGCACCGACTGTCAAAAGGCTTCGGGCGGTCCACCGAACTATGTCGCCCTTGCGCCGAAGACCGCTTTCGAAGTCACGAAGGGTGAGGCCAGGGTCTACTTCAGCAAGGGCGACAGCGGCGAGGACGCCGGGCGCGCCTTCTGTCCCGATTGCGGGACTCCGTTGTGGAGCTTGCCCGCCAATGCGCCGTTCACGCCCGTTAAGCTTGGTGCGCTCGACCACAATTCGGACCTGACGCCGGCTCTGCATCTGTATGCCGCCTCGGCGGCGCCGTGGCACCTGATGCACGAGGGGGTGCCGACTTTCCCCAAGATGCCGCCGTTCCCGCCACCTGGGGCGTGACGGGCGGCAACCGTCAGCTCGTGTCCCTCGGGAGTCGCGACCCAAAGGTTGCCTCCGAAGCTGCGTCTTGGATCTTTGGTCTATGGAAGGAACGAGGGGGCAGCTATCCACCCCGCGCCGCCATTTCAATCGTCATGGCGCGCATCGGGGAGTTCATCCACCGCGTCTACAACCGCCAGCGCCTCCACTCGGCCCTGCGCTATCTCTCGCCAGAGGAGTTCGAAGCCAAGCACACAAACTTATCCACACTATCCACAGCCCGCCGCCCGCGCGGAGC
>JAQGIW010000142.1 GCA_028290905.1 Caulobacteraceae bacterium
GTTCGGTCAACACGCGCTCCGCGGCATTCAGCCGCTGCTCGGGTGTCTCCCACTCGCCCTTGATCACCACCTTGTTGTCGGGGCGCACGCGCCAGGCGATCTGGTTCTTGCTCACGAATTCAATGAGCGCGCCGGGATTCTTGAAGTCGTCGTTGCGGAACGACACGACGGCGCCCTTCGGCCCAACGTCGATCTTGGCGACATTGGCCTCGCGGCACAGACCCTTGATGGCCACCACCTTGAGGAGCTGGTCGGCCTCCTCCGGCAGCGGGCCGAAGCGGTCGATCAGCTCGGCGGCCAGCGCCTCGCGGTCGTCGGAGCGCTCGGCATCGGAGAGGCGGCGGTAGAGCGCCAGGCGCACGTTGAGGTCGGGGACGTAGGCCTCGGGGATGAGCACCGCTGCGCCGGTGTTGATCTGGGGCGACCAGCCGCGGTCGAGGGAAAGGTCGACCTCACCGGCGCCGACGTTCGACTTCAGCTCGGCGACGGCGTCCTCGAGCATCTGCTGGTAGAGTTCGACGCCGATCTCGCGGATGTGGCCGGACTGCTCGTCCCCCAGCAGGTTGCCGCCGCCGCGGATGTCGAGGTCGTGGCTGGCCAGCTGGAAGCCGGCGCCCAGGCTGTCAAGGGACTGCAGGACGTGCAGCCGCCGTTCGGCCTGCGGCGTGATCGGCCGCTCGAAGGGGGTGGTCAGGTAGGCGTAGGCGCGGGCCTTGGCCCGGCCGACGCGGCCGCGTAACTGGTAGAGCTGTGAAAGCCCGAACATGTCGGCGCGGTGGACGACCAGGGTGTTGGCGGTGGGGATGTCCAGCCCGGACTCGACGATGGTGGTGGAGAGCAGGACGTCGTAGCGGCCCTCGTAGAAGGCGCTCATCACGTCCTCCAGCTGGGTCGGGGCGAGCTGGCCGTGGCCGACCACGAACTTGACCTCCGGCACCTGTTCGCGGAGGAACTTCTCCAGATCCGGCAGGTCCTTCACGCGCGGCGCCACATAGTAGGTCTGGCCGCCGCGGTACTTCTCGCGCAGCAGGGCCTCGCGGATGGAGACCGGGTCCCAGGGGGTGACGTAGGTACGCACCGCCAGGCGGTCGACCGGCGGGGTGGCGATGATCGACATCTCGCGGATTCCGGAGAGCGCCATCTGCAGGGTGCGCGGGATCGGCGTCGCCGTGAGGGTCATCACGTGGACCTCGGCGCGCAGGGCCTTGAGCGCCTCCTTGGCCTTGACCCCGAAGTGCTGCTCCTCGTCGACGATGACGAGGCCGAGGTCCCTGAAGGCAACCTGCTTGGAGAGCACGGCGTGGGTGCCGATGACGATCTCGATCTCGCCCTTGGCGAGGCCGGCGCGGGTCTCGGCCGCCTCCGCCGCCGGCACCAGGCGCGACAGCCGCCGCACCCGCACCGGCCACCCCTGGAAGCGGGCGAGAAAGGTGGAATAGTGCTGGCGGGCCAGCAGGGTGGTCGGGCAGACGATGGCGACCTGCCGCCCGCTCATGGCCATCACGAAGGCGGCGCGCAGGGCGACCTCGGTCTTGCCGAACCCGACGTCGCCGCAGATCAGCCGGTCCATCGGCTTGCCCGACGCCAGGTCGCTCAGCACATCGTGGATGGCGTTCAGCTGGTCGTCGGTCTCGTCGTAGGGGAAGCGGGCGCAGAACTCGTCGAAGAGGCCGCTCGGCGGATCGACCTCCTCCACATGGCGCGTGGCCCTCGCGGCGGCGATGGCGATCAGGCCCTCGGCCATCTCGCGCAGCCGCTCCTTGGCCTTCGCCTTGCGCGACTGCCAGGCCGCGCCGCCCAGGCGGTCGAGCTGGACCCCCTCCCCTTCCGTTCCGTAGCGGGTCAGTAGGTCGATATTCTCCACCGGCAGGTAGAGCTTGGAGTCGGCGGCGTAGTGCAGCTCCAGGCAGTCGTGTGGCGCCTCCATGACCTCCAGGGTCTTGAGGCCCTCGTAGCGGCCGATGCCATGGTCGACGTGGACGACCAGGTCGCCGGGCGCGAGGGCGGAGGCCTCGGCCAGGAAGTTGGAGGCGCGGCGCCGGCGGCGCGGCCGGGCCAGCCGGTCGCCCAGGATGTCGGTCTCCGAGATCACCGCAAGTGAGTCGGTCTCGAAGCCGGTCTCCAGGGGAAGGACGGCGCGCTGCGGCTTCTTCGGGTCGGCGGCCTTGGCGGCCTGCCAGTAGGGCGCGAGGGCGATTCCCTTCAGCCCATGGTCGGCCAGCATCGAGCCCAGGCGATCGGAGGAGCCCTCGGACCAGGAGGCGAACAGCACCCGCTTGCCGGCGGCGGCAAGGCGGCGCGCATGGTCGGCGGTGGCCTCGAACAGATTGACGCTGTCCTGCGCGCGCTCCGCGGCGAAGGTCCGGCCGAGCTTGGCGCCCATGTCGATGGTTCCGGGCGCGCCCTCGGTCTGGAATGGGCTGAACCGGCGGGTCGGCCGCTCGGCCAGGCGCCGGTCCCACTCCTCGGCATTCAGGTAGAGGGCTTCAGGCGGCAGGGCGCGGTAGTGGGTCTTCCGTTCTGTCTGGTCGCGCGCCTCATGGGCGTCGGCGATCAACGCCCAGCGTTCGTCCCGCGCCTCGCGGACCTGGTTGTCCAGCGCGACGAGGGCGCCCGGGGGCAGGTAGTCGAACAGGGTCTCCAGATGGTCGTAGAAGAGCGGCAGCCAGTGTTCCATGCCGGCGCGGCGGGCGCCCTCGCTCACGGTGGCGTAGAGCGGGTCGTCTCCCGGCGCCCCGAAGGCGGCCAGGTAGCCCTGGCGGAACCGGTGGATGGCGGCGGTGTCGAGCAGGGTCTCGCTTACCGGCCTCAGGTCGACGGATTTCAGCTGCCTGGTCGAGCGCTGGGTCTCGCGGTCGAAGGCGCGGATCGATTCGAGGGTGTCGCCGAACAGGTCGAGGCGCACCGGCTCCTCGGCGCCGGGGGGAAAGACGTCGATGACTCCGCCGCGCACGGCGAACTCGCCCCGTTCCGAAACCGTCGAGGCGCGCTGATAGCCGTTGACGGCGAAGTAGCGCTCCAGATCGGCGATATCGACGCTGTTCCCGACCTGGGCCGAGTAGCTCGCCGCGCCGATCGCGGCGCGCGGCGGGACCCGCTGCATCAGGGCGGGGGCCGCGGTGAGGAGCAGGGTGGGCTTCTTGGGGTCCACACCCCGCGCGAGGCGGGTCAGGGCAGCCATGCGCGTCGCCGCCACGTCCGCTGACGGACCCACGCGGTCGTAGGGCAGGCAGTCCCAGCTCGGGAATCGGATGATCTCCACCTCGGGGGCGAAGAAAGCCATGGCGTCGGCGAAGGCGGCGGCGCGTGAGCCGTCGCGGGCCACCAAGACGCTGAGTCCGCCGCGGGCGCGGGCGATGTCGCCCATCACCAGGGCGTCGAAGCCTTCGGGCGCGCCGGCCAGGGTGAGCGCGCCGGCGTCGCCGATGACGGCCTTCATGTCGGAGGGTTGGGACAGGAGCGTATAGCCTTGGTTAGCGGGATCTTACTTCGACGAAGGGGCAGCCGGATGGAAGCCGGCGGCCTCGCCCGGACGGAACGCCCTCAGGCGGGCCATCAGGTCGTCGTCGAACGCGGCTGGGACGGGAAGCGATCCCAGGATCCAGCCATAGATGTCGTGGTCGGGTTGCTCGAGCAGGGCCTCGAAGCGATCGAGCTCGTCCGGCGACATCGAGGGGGCATGACGATCTGCGAACGGCCCGAGAATCAGGTCCGCCTCGCGAAAGCCCCGCCGCCAGGCGCGGAACCTGATCCGGTTGATCCTCGTCCCGTCCATCGAGGCGGCGGATATAGGCGGCGCGGCGGCGCGGCGCCAGGGACTTTCTACCCTTCCGGGTCGCGAGATTCCGCGTCGGCAGATGATTCCGGGTCGCCCAATTCCGGGGCGTCGCGAAAATAGGGTTCCACCTCGCCCTGGAGCCTGACGGTCATCGGCTTTCCCTGCCGGTTGACCGTCGAGCCCACTGCCAGTCGCACCCAACCCTCGCTGACGCAGTACTCCTCGACGTTGGTTTTCTCGACGCCCTTGAAACGCACGCCGACGCCGCGGGCCAGGGCTTCAGCGTCGTGGAAGGGGCTGCCAGGATCGACGGCCAGGCGGTCCGGCGGGGTTTCGTTCATGGGGGCGTGATATCGACGCGCGGCGCGCGGGTCCAGCCGGAGCGCACACGGAGCGCCGACGTCTCGCCGGCTTTTGTTTGAGCTTTCGAAGCGCTGAGGAAGAAAGGGCCGGCGAGACGCCGGCGCTCCGGGCGGTCCGATCGGCTATGCTGCAGGGATGAGGCCCGAGATTCTGTTTCCGCTGTTCGGCCCGATCGGCTCTCTCAAGGGGGTGGGCGACCGGGTGGCGCCGCTGCTCGAGCGGGTGGCGGGGCCGCGGGTGCGCGACCTGACCTTCCTGCCGCCCCAGGGGCTCATCCATCGGCGCTGGGCGTTGGCCGCGGCGGCGGCCGAAGGGGAGGTGCAGACCCTGACCGTCACCATCGACGCTCACCTCAAGCCCTCCCGACCCGGACAGCCGTGGAGGATCCGGACGTTCGACGAGACCGGGGTCCTCACCCTCGCTTTTTTCAAGGGTTTTGGGCCGCACCTCGAGCAGCGCCATCCGGTCGGGGCGGTGCGGGTGGTCAGCGGCAAGGTCGAGCGCGACCGGCTTGGCTCGGCGGCGCAGATCGTCCATCCCGAATACCTGGTCCCGCCCGAGCGCGCCGGCGAGATCCCGGAGGTCGAGACGGTCTATCCGGCCACGGCGGGCCTGCCCTCGCGCGCCGTCAGGCGGTTCGTCGTGGCGGCGCTGGAGCGGGCGCCGAGCCTTCCAGAGTGGCTCGATTCGGCGTGGCTGGAGCGCCAGGGCTGGCCGGCGTGGCGGCCTGCCCTGGCGGCCCTGCATTCGCCCCAGGCCGAGGGCGACCTGTCGCTGCAGACGCCGCAGCGCCGGCGCCTCGCCCTCGACGAGCTGCTGGCCCACCAGCTGGCCCTCGGGCAGCGCAAGCAGTCGCGGCGGGAGGTCCCGGCGCCGGTGGCGGCGGCGAGCGAGTTGGCCGACCGGGCCCAGGCCGCCCTCCCCTTCCGCCTGACCGGCGCCCAGGCGCGGGCGCTGGCCGAGATCCGGGCCGACCTGGCGTCCGGCTTGCGGATGACCCGCCTGCTGCAGGGGGACGTGGGCGCCGGCAAGACCGTGGTCGCCCTGCTGGCGATGATGGATGTGGCGGCGGCGGGCCTGCAGTCGGTGCTGATGGCGCCGACGGAGATCCTGGCCCGTCAGCATTTCGAGACCCTGCAGGGACCGCTCGCGGACCAGGGTGTGAACGCCGTGCTGCTCACCGGGCGCAGCAAGGGCGCGGCGCGCGAGGCGCTGCTGGCCGAACTCGAGTCCGGGTCGGCGCAGGTGGCGGTGGGCACCCACGCCCTCTTCCAGGATGCGGTGAGCTTCAAGGCGCTCGGCCTGACCGTCATCGACGAGCAGCACCGCTTCGGCGTCTCCCAGCGCGGGCGGCTGCGGGCCAAGGGCGACGTCGCCCACCTGCTGGCGATGTCGGCGACGCCGATCCCGCGGACGCTGGAGCTGACGCTGTACGGCGATCTCGATGTCTCCAACCTCGACGAGAAGCCGCCCGGGCGGACGCCGGTGGCCACCCGCGCCGCGCCGATGACCCGGCTGGCCGAGGTGATCGGACGCCTGAGGCGAGCCGTCGAAGGCGGAGCCCAGGCGTTCTGGATCTGCCCGCTGGTGGCCGAATCGGAGCTGCTGGACGTGGCCGCGGCGGAGGCGCGCTTCACCGCCCTTGCGGAGCTGTTCGGCTGCAGCGTGGGCCTGGTCCACGGGCGCCTTCCCGCCGCCGAGAAAGATGCGGTGATGGCGCGCTTCGTCGCCGGAGAGCTGGCGGTGCTGGTGGCCACCACCGTGGTCGAGGTCGGGGTCGACGTGCCGGCGGCGACCATCATGGTGATCGAGCAGGCCGAGCGGTTCGGCCTGGCGCAGCTGCACCAGCTGCGCGGCCGCGTCGGGCGTGGCTCGGGCCAGAGCAGCTGCGTGCTGCTCTACGATCCGCCGCTGTCGGACATCGCCACCCGCCGCCTCGACATCCTGCGCCAGACCGACGACGGCTTCCTGATCGCGGAGCGGGACCTGGAGCTGCGCGGCGGCGGCGACCCGCTGGGCCTCGCCCAGAGCGGCTTTCCCGCCTACCGCCTGGCCGATCCGATTGCGCACCGCGACCTGATCGCCGTCGCCGCGGACGACGCCCGCCTGGTCCTGTCCCGCGACCCGGACCTCGCCTCACCCCGGGGCCAGGCCCTGCAGGTGCTGCAGGCGCTGTTCGACTGGCGCGCGGACGGCGCGATCGGCGAAGCGGGATAGCGCCCCCTCGATAACCGCTCATCCCCGCGGGTGTCAGGCATTCAGCGCTTCGGACGACTGCCCGTCAGCCAGGCGGCGGCCCGGGTTTGGGCGTCGGCTTCGAGGTCGGCCCAGAAGAGGTTGTAGGGGGCGACGCGCAGGCGCTCGGCCCAGCCGCCGTAAGGGCGCAGCAGGGCCGAACGGGGTCGGGTGATCCGAAGGATGCCGTCCACGCACTGGGCGCCGACCTGGCGGGCCATGAAGCCGGGCCGCGCGCCCCACTCCAGGCCGGTGGCGTTGGCCGCTCCACGGTTGAGCCTGGGTGGGGCCTCGGCGTCGGTGGCTTCGCCCACGAGCGGGTTCACGCAGAGCGGCAGGCGACCGTTCAGGCCTGCCAGGCGACCCTTGTGGTTCCAGATCAGGCTGCGGTTCATGATCCGCTCGCTGCGTCCGAAGTCGAGCCAGCGGGCGGAGATCCAGGCCACCACGCAACCCGTCTGCCGGCGTTGCGCACAGGCGGGGGTCGCCGCTTCGCCAGCGTATTCGTCGACGGGGGTGACGGCCTCCATCAGGTAGGCGGCGACGAGGCGCCGGCGCAGCGCGGGGTCCGGGCTGATCTCGTCGCGAAGGAGCCGGGCTGCCAGCGTTCCCCCCTGCTCGACGCCGACGACAATGAAGGGGCGATCAGGCCCAATGCGTCGCTGGAACGCCTGGAAGGCGGCGCGAACGTCGCCATAGGGGAACTCGCGAGCCTCGATGGCGTCGTCGAAGAGAGTGAGGCCGCTGTAGAGGCTGGCCTGGCGGTAGCGGGGGGCGAACACCCGTCCGACGGCGGCGAAGGGGCCGGCGTAGTTGGGCAGCATCACCCGGTCGAGCAGACGGGCCGGGCCGCGCGCGTCGATCGGCCCGTTCCAGTTGCGGCCGCCGTCGAACGTGGTGGGGTGGACGAAGAAGACGTCGACCGGCGGCTCACCCGGCCTGGCGGGACCCGGCATGAGCGCCCAGGCGGCGGGGCTCCCGTAGTCGGGCGGCGGCGGCGGCTTGTAGACCGCGTAGGGCAGTTCCGGATTGAGGAGGGACTCCAGGATGTCGTTGCGCCAGACCAGGAGGGCGATGACCACGAGGGCGACGAGGACACCCAGGCCAACGGCCAACCGGCGTCTCCATGGCCCGTCCCGCATGCGTCCGCCTACCCGTTCCTGGGCCATGCCGCTCAGCGATAGGGGTCGGGCCGGGCCAGGTACCGGCGAACATAGTCCATGACGCCGTCCTCGAGGGACGTCGCCGGATCGTTCCAGCCGGCCGCGCGCAGCCGGTCCATGCGCGCCTCCGTGAAGTACTGGTAGGCGTCGCGAAGGCCTTCGGGCATGTCGATGTACTCGATGTGCGTGGGCTGTCCCGCCGCGGCGAAGACGGCTTGGGCGAGATCGGCGAAGGAGCGCGCCCGCCCCGACCCGAGGTTGAAAACGCCGCATACCCCGGGTGTGCGGACGAGCCAGGCGACGCAGGCGGCGACGTCGCGGACATAGACGAAATCGCGCATCTGGCCGCCGTCCTCATAGTCGACCCGGTATGAGCGGAACAGGCGCACCCGTTCCCCCAGCCTCACCATCGGCCAGATCTGCGAGACAACCGAGCGCATCGACGCCTTGTGAGCCTCGTTGGGACCGTAGACGTTGAAGAACTTCAGCCCCGTCCACTGCGGCGGCGCGCGGCCTAGCGCCGCCGCCCGCGCCGCGAAGACGTCGAACAGGGCCTTGGACCAGCCGTACGGGTTCAGGGGGCGCAGAGCGGCGAGGGACTCGAGGTCCTGGGCGTCGTCGAACCCCAACTCGCCGTCGCCGTAGGTGGCGGCCGAGGAGGCATAGACGAGGCGGGTTCCGCTCGCCGCGCACCATCTGAAGAGATCGCGCGAGAGCCCGTAATTATTGGAGAAAATTCGGTCGGCATCAGGTTCCAGGGTCGATGATATCGCGCCCATGTGGATGATCATGTCGAGCGCCGAGCCGTTCTTGTCCAGCCAGGAAAAAAGTTCCTCGGGCGCCAGCAGGTCGGCGATCGGATGCTTGGCGAGGTTGCGCCACTTGCCGGCCGCCGCCGCCCGCAGGCGGTCGCAGACGATCACCTCGCGGCCCTCCGCGGTCAGGTCCGCCACGATGTTGGAGCCGATGAAGCCGGCGCCGCCGGTGACGAGGATGGCCGAGCCGGCCATGGCTCAGGCGCCCCCCGCCGCTATCGGCGCCGCCAGCCGCCGCTTGGCGAGGGCGTCGTAGTCGAGGAGCTCGCGCAGGAGGGATTCCAGCTCCGAGAGCGGGATCATGTTGGGGCCGTCCGACGGCGCGTGGTCAGGATCGGGGTGGGTTTCCATGAACACCGCCGCCACGCCCACCGCGACGGCGGCCCGGGCGAGGACGGGGACGAACTCCCTCTGACCCCCGGAGCGGTCCCCCTGCCCGCCCGGCAGCATCACCGAATGGGTGGCGTCGAAGACCACCGGGCAGCCGATCTGGGACATGATCGGCAGTGCCCGCATGTCGGAGACCAGCATGTTGTAGCCGAAGGAGACGCCGCGCTCGCAGGCCATGACGTTGGGATTGCCGGCCGAGGTCGCTTTGGCGATCACGTTGGCCATCTCCCAGGGGCTGAGGAACTGGCCCTTCTTGATGTTGAGGGCGGCGCCCGTGCGGGCGGCGGCGACGATCAGGTCGGTCTGACGGCACAGGAACGCGGGGATCTGCAGCACGTCCACCACCTCGGCGGCGGGGGCGCACTGGTCGATCTCGTGCACGTCGGTGAGGGTCGGCAGGCCCGTCGCCGCGCGGATCTCCGCGAAGATCGGCAGGGCTTCCGCGAGGCCGACCCCTCGGGCGGCGGCGGCGGAGGTGCGGTTCGCCTTGTCGAAGGAGGTCTTATAGATCAGGCCGATATCCAGGCGGACGGCGATCTCCTTGAGGGCGTGGGCGGTCTCCAGGGCGTGCTGGCGGCTCTCCAGTTGGCACGGGCCGGCGATGATCGACAGCCGCTCGCGATTGCCGATGCGCACCGCGCGGCCACCCGCCGTCCCAAGCTCGATGACGGCGTTTGGCTTCATGAGGGGCTCGTCTCCTTGATCCGCCGGGCGCGGGCCGCCGTAGAAGTGACGACTAGGCGCGTATCGCGCAAGCCGCGCGGCCCTCGGAGACAAGGCGCTGATGACGATGCCCCCGCCGTCGGTAGCCTGGTTCCGCAACGGATGATCGTCGCCTCGTTCCTGGGGAAGGACCAGCTGGTGGACGCCGATCCCGCCAACAATGTCGCCGGCTGGCAGTGGATGGCCGGCCGCGGCGCCGACGCGGCGCCGTTTTTCCGCGTCTTCAACCCCGTCCCGCAGGGCGAAAAGTTCGATCCGGAGGGCGACTATGTCAGGTGTTGGACTCCGGAGCTTGCACGGCTGCCCAACGCCTGTATCCATCAGCCCCGGCGTGCGGGGGAGCGCGTTCCAGCGGCGGCCGGCGTGCGGCTGGGCGAGACCTATCCCGCTCCGATCATGGACCATGCCGAGGCGCGCCGTCGCGCCCTGGCCGCGTATGAGACAACGAAATGACCACTGCGGAGGACTCAGTGCTGGACACCCTGATCGCCCGCCCCCGAGCCGTCTGGGGCGGCTGCGGCGCCGATGGCGTGCGGGAAGTCGAGCTGAACGATCCCGAGCTGCGCGCGGCGCCGGCTGCGTTCCGGACGGCCGTGGCCATCTCCAAGCGCAACTGGGACTTCGGCAGCCTGACCTTCGTCCTGCCCTCAGGCCGCGAACTGCACGTCGAGGGCCGACTGCCCGGGCCGGCCGGGACGCTGATCGTGCACGACTTTCGTTTCGTCTCGCGGGTGCTGGCTTCGGCCGACATCGGCTTCGGCGAAGGCTACATGGCGGGCGAGTGGGACACGCCCGACCTGGCGGCGCTGCTGGAGGTGTTCACCCAGAACTTCGACCGGCTGGAGAAGCTGGTGGAGGGCAACCCGCTGATGCGGGCTATCAACTTCCTCGCCCACGCCTTCAACCGCAATTCCAAGCGCGGGGCGCGGCGCAACATCCATGCCCACTACGACCTGGGCAACGCCTTCTATGAGCGCTGGCTGGACTCCAGCATGACCTATTCCTCGGCGCGCTACGAACAGCCTGGCCAGCCGCTGGCCGAGGCCCAGCGCAACAAGTACCTGGCCTTGACCGACCAGATCGAGCTGCGGCCGGGCCACCACGTGCTGGAGATCGGCTGCGGCTGGGGCGGGTTCGCGGAATTCGCCGCCAGCGAGATCGGGGCCAAGGTGACCGCCGTCACGATCTCCCCCTCGCAATACGAGTTCGCCCGCAAGCGGGTGTTCAACCTGGGCCTCGCCGAGCGGGCCGACATCCGCCTGGTGGACTACCGGGACGTGGAGGGGCGCTTCGACCGGGTGGCGTCGATCGAGATGTTCGAGGCGGTGGGGGAAGCCTACTGGCCGGCCTATTTCGCCAAGGTCCACGACGTGCTCGCCCCCGGCGGCCGGGCCGGCCTGCAGATCATCACCATCCGCGACGATCTCTTCAACGTCTACCGCGCGCGCTCGGACTTCATGCGCAAGTACATCTTCCCGGGCGGCATGCTGCCCAGCGAGCAGCGCCTGCGCGAGGAGACCGACAAGGCGGGGCTGGAGTGGCGGACTATCGCCCGATTCGGGACCAACTACGCCGACACCCTGGCCGAGTGGGCGGCGCGCTTCGAGGCGGCCTGGGAGGAGATCAAGGCCCTGGGCTTCGACGAGCGGTTCCGGCGCCTGTGGCGCTTCTACCTGCGCTACTGCGAGGCCGCCTTCCGCACCGGGCGCACCAACGTGGTCCAGCTGAGCCTGGCCCGCAGCTAGGCCCCGCCGCCGCTTTCCGCTTGCTTCGCCGACCAAGGGTGGCGATTGAAGCGGCCAATGACGACTTCGGAAATCCGCGCCGACGTCACCGAGACGATCGGCGACACTCCCCTGATACGCCTGCGGCGGGCCAGCGAGGCGACGGGGTGCGAGATTCTCGGCAAGGCCGAGTTCCTGAACCCCGGGCAATCGGTGAAGGATCGCGCCGCCCTCTACATCATCCGCGACGCCGAGCGGCAGGGGCTGCTGCGACCCGGCGGCCGGATCGTCGAGGGCACGGCGGGCAACACCGGCATCGGCCTGGCCCTCGTGGCCCAGGCGCTCGGCTACAGGACCACGATCGTCATCCCGCGCACCCAGAGCCAGGAGAAGAAGGACGCCATCCGCCTGGCGGGGGCCACGCTGGTCGAGGTGGACGCCGTCCCCTACTCGAACCCCGACAACTACGTGAAGTACTCGGGCCGGCTGGCCGAGGAACTGGCGCGGACCGAGCCGGCGGGCGCGATCTGGGCGAACCAGTTCGACAATGTCGCCAACCGCCAGGCGCACGTCGAGACCACCGGCCCGGAGATCTGGGACCAGACCGGCGGCAAGGTCGACGGGTTCATCTGCGCGGTGGGGACCGGCGGCACCCTGGCGGGGGTCGCCACGGCGCTGCGGGAGCGGAACCCCGACGTCGCCATCGGCCTCGCCGACCCCTACGGGGCCGCGCTCTACGACTGGTACGCCAATGGCGAGCTCAGGTCCGAAGGCAATTCGATCTCGGAGGGGATCGGCCAGGGCCGGATTACCGCCAACCTGGAGGGGCTGAAAATCGACCATCCCTATCGGGTCAGCGATGTGGAGATGATGGAGACGCTCTTCGACCTCGCCGAGCACGAAGGGCTGGTGATGGGGGGCTCGACGGGGATCAACGTCGCGGGGGCCGTGAAGCTGGCCCGCGACCTGGGTCCGGGCCGCACCATCGTGACCGTGCTCTGCGACTACGGCTCGCGCTACCAGAGCAAGCTGTTCAATCCCGAGTTCCTCAAGGAGCGGGGGCTGCCGACGCCCCCCTGGCTGTCATGAGTTCCGCCGTAACAATGCTCGACCCGATCGTCTCCACCGCCTGGCTGGCCGAGCGGCTGGACGATCCCAGGATCAGGATCTTCGACGCCAGCTGGTTCATGCCCGGCTCTCCCCGCGACCCGGACAAGGAGTATGCGGCGGCGCACATTCCGGGCGCGGTGCGCTTCGACATCGACGCCCTCAGCGACCATGCCAGTCCCCTCCCCCACATGCTGAGCGCACCGTCGGAGTTCGCCACGGCCATGCGCCGGCTGGGGATGAACGCCGACTCCACGGCGGTGGTCTACGATTCCGAAGGCTTGTTCTCGGCCGCCCGGGCCTGGTGGACCTTGCGGGCCATGGGCCACGAGGCGAGTTTCGTGCTGGACGGCGGCCTGCCGCGCTGGACCGCCGAGGGGCGCCCGGTGGAGACCGGCTGGCGCGAACCAGAACACGGGAATTTCAAGGCCCACCCTCGTCCGGATCTGGTGGAGGGCCTGGAGGCGGTGCGCGCCGCGCTGGCGCGCCGGTCGGCCCAGGTGGTGGACGCCCGCCCCGCGGCCCGTTTCCGCGGCGAGGCGCCGGAGCCCCGGGCGGGCCTGCGCGGCGGACACATGCCCGGAGCGCTGAACCTGCCGTGGTCGGCGGTGATCGAGGACGGGGCCCTGCTGCCGGCGGAGCGGCTGCGGCAGATGTTCGAGGCGGCTGGGATCGATCCGCAGGCCCCGATCGTCACCACCTGCGGCTCGGGGGTCAGCGCCTCGGTGCTGGCCCTCGCCCTGGCGCGACTGGGTCGCCTCGACGTTCCCGTCTACGACGGCTCGTGGACGGAATGGGGCGGCCGGGCGGACACGCCGGTGGCGACTGGGGCATGAGCTCTCTCAAGGACGCCTCGGCGCTGCTCCACACCGGACAGGCGCCGGACACCCTGCTTCGGACCGTCGGCCCCCCGATCCAGAAGGGCTCGACGGTGCTGCTGCCCAACGCCGCCGCCCTCTACGACGACAGGCAGCCGACCTACGGCCGCGCGGGGCTGGCCACCCATCAGGCGCTGACCGAGGCCCTGGCGGCGCTGGAGCACGCCAACTCGGTGGCTCTGTTCCCCTCGGGGCTCGCCGCCCTGACTGGGGCGATGCTGGCTGTGCTGAAGGCCGGCGACGAGGTGCTTGTCACCGACGCCGTCTACCGGCCGACGCGGCGGTTCTGCGACCGGGTGCTGCGCCGCTATGGGGTCGGCGTCGCCTACTATCCGCCGCGGACCTCGGCTGAAGACCTGATGGCCCTATGCGGTCCGGCCACCCGGCTGATCGTGATGGAATCGCCCGGGTCGCTGACCATGGAGATGTCCGACGCGCCGGCCATCGCGGCCGCGGCCCGGTCCCGAGGCGTGCTCACCCTGATGGACAACACCTGGGCGGCGGGACTCTATTTCAAGCCGCTGGACCACGGCGTGGACATTTCGGTCCAGGCCCTCACGAAATATGTGGGCGGGCATTCCGACGTGCTGATGGGCTCGGCCGCCACGGCGAACGCCGCCCTCGCCGCGGCGCTCGACCAGGCGATCCTCGACTTCGGCTGGGCCGTCGCGCCGGAGGACGCCTATCTGATGCTGCGCGGCCTGCGCACCCTCCCCACCCGCCTGGCGCGGCACCAGGCGAACGCGCTCGCGGTGGCGGCCTGGCTCGCGAGCCATCCGGCGGTGGGCGAAACCCTCTATCCTCCCCTGGAGGGCGCGCCGGACCACGACCTCTGGGAACGGGACTTCACCGGCGCCGCGGGCCTGTTCTCCTTCGTGCTCGACGGCTCGGACGCGGCGCGCAAGGACCGCTTCCTCGACGCCCTGCGCCTGTTCGGCCTGGGCTTCTCCTGGGGCGGCTTCGAGAGCCTGGCGGTCGACTGCGACCCTCAGTTCGGCGTCCGCAAGACCCGCCCGCACTACGCGGGGCCTCTCATCCGGCTGAGCGTCGGCCTCGAAGATCCTGGCGACCTGATCGCCGATCTGGACCAGGCGCTGACCGTGTCGGGTTGATCAAGGCGCACTCTTCCTGGAGCGCGAGGCCGCCAGCCCGCGCCCATGCTCAATGTGTCGCTTGTTCCGCGCGATCCGGGGACGGGTTCGGGCCGTGCTTTGGCGGCCATAGCCGATCCACAAACCAGAGCAGGATGGGGTTGAGGGCAATCGACAATATGGCGGCCGCGACAATCACGCTCTGAGTGCTGCGGCTCAGCACCCCGAGCGATACGCCGAGTTCAGCCAGGACGAACGAGAACTCGCCGATCTGCGGAAGTGACGCCGCCAACAAGGCGGACTGCCTCCAGTCCACCCTGGCGAACCTGGCGACGAGCAGAGCCGGGAGGGTCCCGGAGACAAGCACGATCCCCAGCACGGCCGCCAGGGCGGCGGGCTCGCTCAGGACTATCCGCGGATCGAAGAGCATCCCCACCGACACGAAGAACAACACCGCGAAGGCGTCGCGGAACGGCAGGGACCGCTCGGCGGCATGGTGGCCCAGGGGCGTTCCGTTCAGCACCAGCCCGGCGACAAACGCCCCGAGCGCGAAGGACGCGCCGAAAACCTCATAGGCCACCCAGGCGATGCCGAGCGCGATCGAGAGCACGCCCAAGGTGAACAGCTCACGAGATCGCGTGTGCGCGATCCGCACCAGCAGCCACGGCAACACCCTGCCCCCGACAACGAACATCAAGGCGACGAAGCAGGCCACCTTGAGCAGCTTCCACCCCACCTGGGCCGCCAATGCCAAGGGAGCGCTTGACTTGCCGACCAGGAACAGAGGCAGCAGGACCAGGGCGATCACCACGACCAGGTCCTGCACCACCAGCCACCCCACGGCGATGCGCCCGAGATCGGACTTCATCTCACGCCGCGTTTCCAAGGTGCGGAGCACCACAACCGTGGAGGCGACGGAGAGCGCAAACCCCAGCAGAAGGGCTTCCAACGGCGGAAGACCCAGGAGCTTGGCGGCCGCCCATCCCAGGCTCGTCGCCAGGGCGATCTGCAGGAGCGCGCCGGGCACAGCGACGCGCCGGACGCGGAGCAGGTCCGCGGGTGAGAAATGAAGGCCCACCCCGAACATGAGGAGGATGACGCCAACCTCGGCCAGTTCGCTTGCCGCGCCTCTGTTCGCGACCCACCCGGCCGTAAACGGGCCGACGACCACCCCAGCCGCGAGGTATCCGAGCAGAGGGGACAACCGGAGCCGGTGCGCGCCCATGCCGAACACGAACGCCAGCACAAACCCGGCTACGAGCGTAAGGAGCAGGCTGTTACCGTGCGCCATTGGGCCTTCGACCTGGGGCGGACCCCACCTTCCGACTTCCACACAGCCATGTGTTCAGGCCCGTGGCTTGGCGGACCCGGTCGTCGCAACCGACCCCCTGGCGACCCCGGCAGGACTCGAACCTGCAACCGTCTGCTTAGAAGGCAGATGCTCTATCCGGTTGAGCTACGGGGTCGATCAATGGGTCCAGGGGATCTTGCGACCGTAGGCGAAGTTGTCGGCGTAGGCCTTCACGACCTTCTTCTTTTCCGGATCGGGGAGAACCTCGAAGGCGATGCCGTGGCGCTCGGCGTAGGCGACGGCCTCGTCCAGGCTATCGAAGGCGAGGAGGACCTGGCCGTCCATGTCGGTGGTGTAGGTCCAACCCATCAGGAGGTCGGGCACGCGCGGGGCGCCGGGCTCGAACGCCAGCATCCACTCCTTGGTGTTGGCGGCGCCCGATTGCATGGCGTTCTTGGCGGGGCGGTAGATGCGCGCCAGCATGAGCGCTCCTTGCTGCGAGGCTGGCGGCCCTCGAGAGTCGGGCCGGCCGGTTTGGAACCTGCGACCCTCTGATCGCAAAGCCGGGCCTTTTTCAATAGCCCTCAGTCGAACGCCACCACCAGACGCTCGGCGAAGATGCCGTTCTTCGTGAGCCGCCCGTCAGGCCCCTTGGCGCGCCGAAGCCCGGGGCGGGCGAGCAGGGGCTTGAGCATCCGGTGCAGGGTCGCGTGGTTGATGTGGCGGCCGAAGCACTCGTGCAGGCCGCACCCGAAATGGATGTACTCGTACGGCCTGCGGCCGGGGTCGAAAACGGTGGGGGTCGGCAGGCGCCGCTCATCCATCATCGCCGAGGCGAAGCCGACGAGCACGGTCGCTCCGGCCGGGATGGTCTGCTGTCGGCGCGTGCCCGCCGCCACGGTCCATTCCTGCGTCGCCCGCCGCGGCAGGGCGGGAGCGAGAGGGTCGAAGCGCATGGCTTCCAGCACGATATCGTGGAGGCGGTCGTCGTCGTCCGCCATCGCCGCGCCGTGGGCCGCCGCGAGGGCGGCCGGTCGGCGCAATAGCTGCTCCACCGCCTGCGGAACGACCATGGGAGGCTGGGGAGGCCCACCGACGATCATGCAGAGCACGGCGGTGCGGATCTCCACGTCGGTGTAGCCGGGCTCCCCGGCCGCCTGGAGCGCCAGGCACCGGGCGATAATATCGTCGCGACCGTCCGGCCGGGCCTTCCGCCGGGCGATCTCGGCGTCGATATGGGCCCGAAAGGCCGGCGCTATGGCGTCCACCTGGGCGCGCAGATCCTTGTCCTTCGGCGAACCGGTGAACTGGTATTCGAACAGCCTGGTCGCCCAGACGTCGAGCCGCCCGACGGCGGGTTCGGGCACGCCGAAATAGGCGGCCAGCAGATCGAAGGTGACGCGGCGCACGAGGCCCACGACCTCCACGGCGCCGCTCGAGGCCGCGACGATCGCCTCGGCCATGCTTTCGGCGCGGGCGGCGAGCATGGACAAGTCCTCGGGCCGCACGACACGTCGCATGGCGTCCAACTGCGCCTGATATTCGGGCGTGTCGGCCATGCCGAGGAAGAATGGCTCGCCGCCGGTAATCACGTCGAGGTTGTCCTTGTAGGGGACTCGAAAGGCCTGGTCCGTGCGATAGACCTCGCGCACGTCGTCGTGCAGCGTCACGACGTAAAGCGAGCCCAGCCGGAGGATCGGCCGGAAACGCCTCATCAGGCCAAAGCCCCATGGGATGGCGGCGGTGATCCGCGCCGCGACCCATTTTCCAAAGCCCCTGGGGCCGGGCCGAAGGACGTCGGTCGAGTCGAGCGCGCTCATAGCATCGCCAGGTAGCGGAGCGCCGGCAGGCTCGGCAGGAAGAAATAGTCGCCCCCCGCCGCCTGGACGAAGGTGTCGACGTGGACCGTCCGGCGCAGAGGTTCCTCGCGGATGGTCATCGGTCCCTTCGGTCCGACGAGCGGATCAACTTCGGAACGCAAGGTCGCGAAGTCGCTGTTGAGCAGCCAGGTCTGCTGAACGAACTCGAACTGGCGCGCGATGTCGGTGTTCAGGCACATGAACAGCAAGCCCCTCTCCTCCCCGTCATCCACGCGGTAATCGGCGATCCTGGTCCCGAACTTGCGGGCCCGGCGCATGATGCGGTGGTTGTTCGCCGCCTGCAGCAAGGTCGCCTTCTGGCTCGGGTCAGGCGCCAGCGAATCGCGGGGATTGGCGCGCCGGACATGGCTTCCGGGCGGGCAGCCGACGCCGTGGGCGTCCCGATCGTAGAAGAGATAGGTGTTGTCCGGCAGGCCGAGTTTGTCGGGATTCAGCGTACCGCCGGGGCACAGCAGGTGGCCCTGCCGGTCGCGGCCGATGACGCGTTCGGCGATCCACTCGGCGGTGACTTCGCCGGAATTGGTGGGATCGTGCGCCCTGATCGCGGCCGCGTTGCGGTCCATCGCGTTCCAGAAGGCGGCGACGTCCTGCCTCAGCTCCCGCACCACCATGTAGGACCCGTTCAGGCCCAGGTCGAAGAAGCCCTCCGCGGTCCGGTGCGGCGGCAATTCGGCTTTTGCCGGGCGAGGATCGGGTTGACCGTCCAGATCGCCAGGGGTCACCGGTCCGGGCGCATTCTCGTGGTGACCGTTCAGATAGCCGATCAGAAACTCGCCCAGGGGGACCCCCTGGACCGGGTCCTTCTCCGTCGCCCCGACCGGCTTGCCGTCCAGCGTGACGGCGCCCGTCTCGTCGTAGGGCGCGGGCTGCGAGAGGCCGTCGGCGAACCCGAAGTGCTCGCGGCTGATGCCGGCCTTCTCGACATCGAGCACCAGATCCAGGGTGCGCACGACCGCAACCTGATGGTGGGCGAGGGCCGCCGCGACCTGCGCGATCCAGGCGATCGCGGCCACTTCGTTGCGCGTGTACAGAAGCAGCAGCGCATGGACCGTGAGGGGGGTGGTGACGTGCTCCTCCTGATGGCCCCCGTCCGATACATCGAAGGCGCCGGGAAGCGAGGACAGGGCGGGCCGAAGCGGGGTGTTGGCGCTCCACAGGGGTCCCGCGGGCACGACCGTTTCCAGCCACTTTCCCGACCGGCGATCCCCCAGCCTGCGCAGCCTGTCCTCCTGGAACATGCCCTCGGTGAACGGCCGCGAGAAGGAGGCGAGCGCCGTCTCGGGCAGGCCCATGCGCTGAAGGCCGGTCCAGGTAAAGGCAAGGGCCGCGGCCCGCGCCTGCGCGTCGGGGTCCGACTTGTCCGGAGGCTGGGCGCTGGTGATCGGCGCCACCTCCATCAGGCTCTCGAGCCAAGCGCCGGGGTTGGTCCCGCCGGGCGCGTCGGGCCATCGGAATTCCAGCAGCAGCGCCCGGCCGGTCTCGAGGTCGCCGAAGCCGCTCACCACCAGCCCCTGGGCCAGGGCGTCGATGGGCTGGGCGAGCTTCCAGCTCGGCCACTGCTTGTGTGAGTACGCTACAGGTTGCGTATCCATGCCGCGGCCTCCGTCTGGCTGAGTTGGCGTTGGCGCAATCCATCGGCGATGCGGTTGTTGCGCTCGATCTGATCGACGGTCAGATCCCGATAGGCGCTGTACCAGAACCGGCTCACCGCGCGCGACGCCAGGGCCCAGGCCTTGAACTGGCGACCGTGGCTGGCCCCGTCGAGAATGAGGAACCGGGCCGGTGGGAAGCCGACGCCACAGCCCCAGGCCAGCGTGAGGCCCACGTGCGCCTTCTCGATGAAATCGTCGAGGTAGGAGTCCCAGCTGTGGTCGAAGTTGCTGAAGAACAGCAGCCGGCTGCCGTTGTTGAGGAAAGCCCAGTGCGCGAAATGCACCGTCCGCATGCTCCCGAGATACCCGTTGGTCGCCGTCCACCGCAGCAGCAGTCCCAGACCGAGGTGGCCGGCGCGGATGATGATCGTCCGCAGAACGCCGGGCTTGATCATGACGATCGAACCCATGTGGTTCTGGGCGATCCAGTCTTCGCGGCGGACCATTTCGCGCAGCATCCGCTCGTCGACGTGCGGCGCGTCATGCGAGGAGTCGCGCCGCTCGAGGTAGCGAAGCCAGAAGACGATGAGCGCCACCGAGACGACGATCCCAAGCAGACCCCAGAGCACATAGATGGCGGTCGATCGCCAAGCGGCGAAGAAGGTAGGCGTGGCCGCGACGCCGAACTGGTGCAGCAGCCACCCCGCCCCAACGACCAGCGGGGTCAGCAGCAGGCTCGTCACGAAGAGGTAGACGAGGACGAAACCGGCTGTCCGGGGCGCGCCGCTCAAGAGCGTCGGGAGCAGGTTGACGTTCGTATCCACGCCCGTCCCGGGCAGCGGCTTGCGCCTCCGGTAAGCCGCGAGGCCGAAGCCGAGGGCGACGACGACGATGATGGCGACATAGCTCACGGAGAGCAGAACCCGCGCATCGGGGAGACGGGGCAGCGACCGGACCACAAGCGCCAGAAGCGGGGCGAGCATCAGGCCCGGCAGCGACAGGACCAGCAGGGTCGTGACGGCGAAAGACGCAAGGCGGGCAAGGTCGGCCGCGCGTTCGGCGGCCGGAATCCTGGTCTCGGTAGGGTCGTCCAGCCAGCCGAAGTCGGGCGCCAGCTCTGCCCTGAGCCTGTCATGCACCTGGGCCGCGTCGGTCCCGCGATAGGGGCTGGGGCCGATTCGGTCAGGGTTGTCGATGGTCGATCGGACGGCGGCGAACAGCGCGTCCTCCCGCAGAATCCGGTCGCGCGTCATGCCGCGATTGCCGTGGTGAAACACGCTCGGCTGCTGGGTGCGCGCCTCGAAATAGGGCGCGATGGGCGCGCGCGAATTCGGCGCCGTCACCGCGTCATGGAGCGGACCACCCTCGTCCAGCGGCCGCTTGCAACACCGGACCACGTCTCTCAGACTATCGCCGATCGCCGCCTCGAGCTGTCCCCAGAACACCCCCGGGGAGCCATCGATATTGGCTTCCAGGATGAAGATGGGATCGAATTCGGACCCCGGGAACACGCTCATCGACATGAAGTGAAGCGTGGGAACCTCGCGCTCGAGCCGGGCGAAATTCTCGGGGTACCCGCCGGCGCCAGTGTCTTCTGTCGCCTTCATGTGTTCGATCAGCGCGGAGAGGCGGCTGCAACTGTCGGGTTTGACTTCCAGCGGAACGCAAAACGTCGTCTGTTTCATACGCCGCAAGCCCTCCCCTCGGGCGCGATCGCCTCCACAACAGCGCCTGTTCCTACGCTCACGCGCCATGGAATCACAATCGCCGAATTCTTCGGCTACACTAGTGCATGCTGGGGAAGAATCGCCACAAGCGATCGATTATTTTATGGTCGGGGCGGCAGGATTCGAACCTGCGACCCTCTGCTCCCAAAGCAGATGCGCT
>JAQGIW010000151.1 GCA_028290905.1 Caulobacteraceae bacterium
ACGGCGGGCCCGCGGATTGGGCGGGCCGCCTGGGTGGGCCTTGGGGCCCCGAACTTGATCCCCCTGAGTTGTCCGGATGGGCCGGATCGCCGTTCTTGAGATCAACCATGACGTCTCTTTCCTTGCAGGAGGATGCGCCTCCGGACCGGGACTGGTCGGTCCGGAGGCGCCAATTCAGCGGTCTCAGGAACCGATCAGGCGGCGAGCCCGAAGCGGAACGGCGCCGAGGGCTGCATCGCCAGATACTGCATCAGCTGCTGCAGCGGTTGCGGCTGGCCGAAGCCGAACTGCGCTTGGCCGCCCGCGCCCTGGCTCAACGCCTGTTGCAGCAGGGTCTGCAGCGCCTGGACGCACTGGATGGCCTGTGCGGCCTGCCTGGCCACGATCTGCTGGGCGAGCTGGATGACGATCAGGGACTGGAGCGGGCTCGACGCCGGCTGGGCCGCCCACGGGTTCTGGGCGCCCAAGGGGTGCTGCGTCTGGCCGAGGTTGGGGATCGCGCCGGCGCCGATCCCTCCCCACGCGCCGCCGATCCCGTTGGCGCCGGTCGCGCCGTAGATCGCTGGGTTGACCTGGGCGCCGCCGCCCAGGGGATTGAACAGTTGCGCGAGATAGGGATCGTAGCTGCCGTTGCTTTGCAGTTCAGGCATGTCAGCTCTCCATTCCTTGCCGTGCCGAGGGTGAGGTCGGGACAACGACGCGAGGCGGGTGCGCCTCGGTCTTCACGGGGCGTCGGCGCGTGTGCGTCGTGACGACCCGAGGACGAAGCTAGGCCCCGCGCCCGAGGGGGTAAATTCGCCAAAGGACCCCCAACTCGGCCCAGGCGCCAGGACCGAGAGCCTGGTCCAAACGGCTTACGCCAGCGAGGAGGTCGTTGACATTACAAGGATTTTCGACCGCTCGGCGGAGGGACGGCGCTGAGCCCGACGCGGTCCAGGTAGGCCGGCAGCGCCGCTTCTTCGCCCGCCGAAACCATGGCCCCGACATAGCCGTCCGGCCGGATGAGGACGTAGTCGCCGGGGTCGAGATCGTAGGCTTCGGCGATCGCGCCATCCGGATCGAGAAGGTCTCCCCGTTTTCCGACGGAACGGAACGACAGGCCCCGGCGAGGCTCGAGAGGGACGTGTGCCGCGGCCACATCGTAGCCGAGCAGGGTCCACTGCGGGCCGCGAAAGACCTCGAACAGGCGCGTCGGCTGTCCAGCGGCGCCTCGGCAAGGCGCGTCCGGGGCCCTGGCGCCGGCCCGCAGCCGTCCTGGCCGGCGGCGTTCCAGGGCCAGCGGCGAGTCGAAATAGCCCAGGTCCAGCTCGTGGAACTCCCGTCCCCGCCGCATCCCGCCGCCCTCGCGCGTCGCGCGCATCAGGGCGGTCGTGTGCGCCAGCACCTCCACGGCGATCGGCCGCCGCTCGGCCTCATAGGTGTCGAGCAGAGCCTCTGGAGCGCCTCGCAGGACGGCGCCAAGCCGCCACCCCAGGGCGTAGGCGTCCTGGACGCTGGTGTTGAGGCCCTGGCCGCCAGTCGGGGGATGCGCGTGGGCGGCGTCGCCGGCCAGGAAGACGCGACCCGATCGGTAGGCGTCCGCCAGGCGCGCATTCATGCCATAGGCCGAGCGCCAGTGGATGGTCCCCACTGCGATGTCCGCGCGACCGGTCCGACGGGCGATCAGGTCGGCGATCCCGCGATCGGAGAGGTCCGGCTCGCCCTCGAGCGGAAGACCTGTCTGCAACTGGAAGAGGTCGGTTCCCGCCAGCGGACAGAGGTGGATCCCCTCCGCCGGTCCGCCGGCGGTCCAAAAATGCCAGACCTCGCGGCCCAGGCCGGTGAGCGCGAGGTCGGCCACCAATCCCCGGGCCGGCAGGGTCTCTCCGGGAAAGCCGATGCCCAACGTGCGACGGACCAGGCTGCCGCCCCCGTCGGCGCCGACCAGGAAGCGGACGGACATCGTCTCTTCGCCACGCGGCGTGCCGATGCGCGCCGTGACGCCCTCCTCATCCTGATCGAAGCCCTCGAGCGCGCAGCCGAATTCCGGACGGGCGCCAAGCTCCGCGAGGCGCGCTCGCAACGCACCCTCGGTGAGGTTCTGCGACAGCATCAGGGGGCGGTCGTAGGGTATGGTCGAGCTGGCGGGTTGGCTCTCCACGAAGGGGGCCTCCACGAAACCCTCCGCGGTGTAGCGGCGTATCAGCGGATAGAATCCGCCGAGCGCGGCTATCCGATCGAGCACGCCCAAGTCCTCGAACACCTCCTGGCTGCGCGGCTGGATGCCCTTGCCGCGGGATCCGGCGAACGGATGCGCCGCCTTGTCGATGAGGCGGAACGCGACGTTCCGGCGGGCCAGGTCGATCGCCAGGGTCAGGCCGGCGGCGCCGGCGCCGACGACGAGGACCTCGGGGAGCACCTCGGGGTGTGATGGACGGGTCATGACGAACTCCCTAACAGCGTTAGAGAAGATGCTCTAACGCTGTTAGGGAGTGGTGAAAAGGGTTAGATCGGGGTTCGGAGGTAATTCGATGCGGGTCGGACGCGAGCCGGTGGTGAGGACGGCGCTGAAGCTGCTGGGCGACGTCGGGCTGGAGGGGCTGACGCTGCGGGCCATCGCGGCGGCACTGGGCGTACGGGCGCCGACGCTCTACTGGCGGTTTCGCAACAAGCAGGATCTTATCGACGAGATGGCGACCCAGGTTCTCGCCGACTGGGCCGCCGAGTTCGGCTCGGCCTCCGGGCCAAGGTCGTGGTCCGAGGTGATGCGACGGCTTGGCCTCACCCTGCGCGCAGCCCTCCTGCGCCACCGGGACGGCGCCCGGATGGTCGCGGGGACGCGCCTGAGAAACCCCGCGATATACGGATCGATGGAAGCGGCGCTCGAGGCCTTCCAGGCGGCGGGTGTCGCGCCGACGCAGGCGGCCATGTGCCTGAAGACGGTCAACGACTATGTGGTCGGCTTCACCATCGAACAGCAGGCCGTGCTGTCGCCGAGCGGCGAGCGGAATCCGGGCTATGAACTGGCGGCCCGCGCGGCGGCGGTCGACCCTGACCTCTATCCGCTCACGCGCGCCGTCGGCCCGGTGCTGTTCGATGACTACGACGCCGCCTTCGAATTCGGCCTCAATCTGATCATCGCCGGCTTCGCCACGGTATTGGCGGAGCGCATCGTGGGCAAAACCGCCGAACCCCTGTGAAATCGCGGTCCGAGGGCTTGAACCGAAGCCGAAAAGCGGAAACTGTTGTGCGGCGCACTATCGCGGCGCCGCATCAGTCGCCGCCATGTCCATCCGTACGATGACGGAGAGGAGATCGTGATGTCGGTCCCAAAACGGCCAGAGCCGGCGAGACTCCAGGCCTACAACGTCGCCAGGAACCAGCATTCGGTATCGGGCCTGTCGTCCGGCGCCTTCATGACCGTGCAGCTGCACCTGGCCCATTCGGCGAGCTTCGTCGGGGCCGGGATCATCGCCGGCGGCCCTTATCGATGCGCCGAGTCGTTCCGCAACACCGCGCTGTTGGCGGAGGACGCCTACGCCCTGAATGCGCTCTACATCTGCATGACGCCGCTGACGCCGAAGACCGCGCCGAACGCCGAATATCTGGCGGAGCTCGCCCGGGACACCGCCCGCGCCGGGCGGATCGACCCGCTCGCCAACCTGGCCGACGACCGCCTGTACATCTTCACCGGTAGCCGGGACGAGGTGGTCAGTTCGATCGTCGTCGACAGCACGCGCCGGTTCTATGAACAGCTGGGCGTGGGGTCGGGGCAGATCAAATACATCGACACGGTTCCGGCCGGACATTCGATCGTCACCAACAACATCGAAGATTCGCCGCTGGGAACCAACCAGCCGCCGTACCTGAACTATGGGGGGTTCACCCAGTCGCACGACATCCTCGAGCACATCTACGGCGACCTGCAGCCGCCCGCGACGGGGCTGAGTGCGGCGCTGACGAGCTTCGACCAGTCCGAATTCCTGGGCGACGACGCGGCCTGCGCGAGCATGGGCGCCTTCGGCTATGTCTATGTGCCGAAGGCCGTGCAGGAGGGCGCGACGGCCAGGGGTGTGCACATCGTGCTGCACGGCTGCAAGCAGGGCTACAGCTACATCAACTACGCCTTCGGCCGCGCCGACAGCGCCAACCAGCCGCCGTACGGCAACCGCTACATAACCACCACCGGCTATAACCATATGGCCGACAGCAACAACATCATCGTCCTCTACCCGCAGGCTACCGGGGACGACGACAACCAGGCGCAGAATCCCGACGGCTGCTGGGATTGGTGGGGCTACACCTGCGCGAACCCGAGCGAACCGGACTACTACTCCAAGGACGCCGTCCAGATCCGCGCGATCCACGCAATGCTGCGGCGCCTCTGCGGCGACTGATCTTCACGGAAGGCGAATCCCTCATGCCCAGCACCCCTCTCAGACTCGTTGCTTCGACAGACGCCCCTCCGGCCGCCGTTCCTCCGGCCCTCTCCGGGAGCGCGGCCGCGGCGGCCGCCGCCGCGGCGTCCCTCGCCGCGAAGACCCATCCCGCCCTCGCCCACGCCGTGAAGGCCGGTACGCTGCAGACCGACCGGGCGGCGCGCGCTCTCGGCGACGCCCGGGCGACTGCAGAGGTGTTCGCCGGCGGCGTCGATCCCGCCGACTGGCAGGAACTGCTGCAGATGCAGGACGCGGCCTGGCGGCGGCTCTACGCCTTGCAGGACGGATGGCTGAAAGGCTGGGCGCAGTGGATGCAGTACGCAGGCCAGATCCGGGGGGCCAACACCCTGTCGAAGCTGGTCGAACGTGAGAGCAACATCGGCGTGCAGTTCAGCCAGCTGCTGAGCGCGCAGTTCACCGACCTGGTCGGCCTCCAGGAGAACATCGAAGTCGGCTACTCGTACTGGATCAACGGAAGGCTGGCCGAGAAGCGGCGGAGTCCGGCTACCTGGCCTGCGCCGTCACCGCCCTCTTGATCGCCGCCACCTCGCGCGACAGCTTCAGCATCGCGGCCATCAGGTCTTCCAGCAGGACGCGTTCGCTCCCCTCGACGATGCAGGGGGGCGGGGAGCCGACACCGCCCGGTTTCGAGCCGCCGTCGGGGTCGTCGAAGATCGGGCCGAACTGGCGCAGGATCTCGATCATCGCCTCAGGGTTCTCCTTGAGGTCGATCACCGGACCGTATTTCTTGACGATCTTGTTCACCAGGGACTTCTGCTCTCGGGTCATGGTCGTTTTCTCCAGCTTGCTTTTGAACACTCCCGCTCGCGCAGCCAGGTGACGAGCGTGGTTTTCCGGCCTTCGGAAACCGGCAGGCCGGCGTGGACCATCTCGGGGTCGCCGCGGCCGTCCGCGGTCAGGTTGGTCCAGACGGCGAGGCGCCCGGCGACGCTTTTCACGTCGACGTCGAGGCGCGGGAAGCGGGTGACGCCGCCCCGGCGCGGCGCCTCCAGGTAGATCAGGATGGTGTGGGTGCGCTCGCCCGCCGGTTCGCCGGCAAAGTAGCCGCCGTCGGCGTGGTAGCCGAAACGGCCGCCCTTGCGGTAGCGCGTGGCCTGCCACTCCTCGCGGTGGGTGAGGATCTGGGGATGTCGGCGGGCGAGGCGCCGGTCGATGGCGGCGATCGCGCGGCGCAAAGGCGCGGTGAACCAGCGCTCGGAGGTGGTCATGCTGTCGCGCTTGCCGCCCAGGATGTGCTGGTAGCCGCCCTCGTCGGTCTCGACATAGACCTTGCTGCGCGACCAGTAGGCGAACTCCAGTTCGTGCAGGATGGCGCCGCACTGCTCCGGCCGCAGGAAGCCGTCGAGCCAGGTAAGCCGGTCATCCATCGTGAGGGCCGCGGTCATCGCGCCTCGCACAGCTTGAGCATGAGGCGGTCCTCGAAATCCCGAAGGGAGCGCCGGTCGCCCGTCCCGTAGCCGTCCAGGCGGCCGCCGGAGAGCAGCTTGCGGAGCCTCGCCACCGAGGCCTTTTCGAGGTCGCTCCACGCGGCGTGATCGTCCCAGTGCACGGCGCGATAGCCGCGGTCGTAGCAGTGCCAGCCGATCACGCGGTGCGGATGGAAGATGTTCCAGCCCGCCGTGAAGGCGCGCAGGCTGGTCCCGACCTCGTCGCCGAAGAAGTAGCAGTGCGGATCGAAGGGTATCTCGCGGTTGAAGTCGCCGGCGGCGAACAGGCAGTGCAAGGAGACGAAGTCGCCGGCGACGGGCGCGGATTTGGCCCGCCATTTCAGGATCGGACGTCCGATCAGGCGCAGCAGCAGGCCATCGGCGCGCTCGAACGGATAGATCTTCAGGGGCGTCCGGGGTCGCCGCCGGGAATCCCCGCGCGGGTCGTAGGGCGGCAGATAGGCGGTGACGATCGGCTTCTCGATCCCCCGCGCGATCAGGGCGTCATGGCTCTCCAGGAGCCGGTCGTCCCAATGGCGGACGAACCGATGATGCGAATCCAGGATCAGGGTGTAGGGCTCACCCCGCCACAGGGCCTGCAGCCGGTGGCGCGCCCAGTTGCAGCCCCGGCTCTCGGCGTAGGGGACGTCGACGATCTCGAGGTTCGGCCGGCGCAACAAGCCGGCCGGGAGGCGCTCGTCCGGCCCGCGCTGCCAGAGCACCGCGACGCGCAGCGCCTCCGGCCGCCGCGCCTTGGCGAACAGGTCCCGCAACGTGGGACCCAGCTCGGGGTCGCGATAGGCCGGTATCTGGACGAAGATCCGTCGGTCCATATCGACTGAGCCTAAGCCCGAGCCTCGAGAACCATGTTGAACGGTCCCTCGGTCGCCCGGCGGACGCGGGTGAAGCCGCCGTCGCGGACGACCTCGGAGAGCTTCGCCTGGCCGGCCTGGGCGCCGAGGCCCTCGCCGACCTCCTGGTCGAGGGACGTCGGCACGCAGATCATCGTCGAGGCGTTGTAGTAGAGCCGTCCCACAGGGTTCATGTTGTCCTGCGGCCGGTCGCCGGCGATCGGCTCGACGATCATCCAGGTCCCGTCGTCCTTCATGATCCGCCGCATGTGGGCCGAGCAGCCGCGCGGATCGCCCATGTCGTGCAGGCAGTCGAAGACGGTGACCAGATCGAAGCCTGTTTCGCCGATCGCCTTGGCCGCCGCCGTCTCGAAGCGGACGCGGCCATCCACGCCATGGGCCTTCGCATGCCGCCGCGCCTCCTCGATGGAGGGTTCGTGGAAGTCGAAACCGACGAACCGGCTCTCAGGATAGGCCTGGGCCATCAGCAGGGTGGAGAAGCCGACGCCGCAGCCCACGTCGGCGATCTTGGCCCCGGCCTTCAGCTTGTCGACCACGCCGTCGAGGGCCGGCAGCCAGTTCTGGACGATGTTGTTGACGTAGCCCGGCCGGAAGAAGGCGCCGGTGGCGCAGAACAGGCAGCCGGCCGAGTCGCCCCAGCGCACGCCCGTCCCGGTGCGGAACGAGTTTTCGACCTTGGGCTCGCCCTCGATCATCGCCGCCACGAGGTCGAAGGCGCCGGCGAGATAGACCGGGCTATCCTTGACGGCGAACACCATCGCCTGGTGCGGCGAGAGGCTGAACCGCTCGGCGCCGGGCTCGTAGTCGACATAGCCGCTCGCCGCCTGGGCGAGGGCCCATTCGCGCACATAGCGTTCGGTCAGGCCACCGGCGCGCCTGGCGAGTTCGGCCGCCGTTGCGGGGCCGCCCTCGTGCAGGGCGTCGAACAGGCCGAGCCTGAGGCCGAGGCGCACCGTCGGCACGCTGAACGCGCCGCCGAGGTCGCCCAACATCTTGCCGACGAATTCGTGCAGCTTGCCTTCGTCGAGTTGGGCCATCACCGTCCTCCCTGATTTGTGTCAGGACAGTAACATATTCTGAACCGTTATTGTACTCGGCTCCTCTTCGCCCGACTACCGCGGCAGGGCGAAGGCGATGACCTGATCGCCGCGGCGGGTGTCGCTCTTGGCGTGGCCGCCGGCGGCGATGACGACATACTGCCGGCCCCTCCAGACATAGGTCATCGGCGTCGCCTGGCCGCCGGCCGGCAGGCGCCCGCGCCAAAGCTCGCGCCCGGTGGCGGCGTCGAAGGCGCGCAGATAATTGTCCAGGGCCGCGCCGATGAAGACCAGGCCCGAGCCGGTGACCATGGGGCCGCCGAAGTTCGGCGCGCCGACGCCCCGGAGCAGGAACTGGCTGCCGGGCGCGAGGTCCTGCGTCGTGCCGAGGGGAACGTCCCAGAGCACCTTGCCCGTCTTCATGTCGACGGCATGCAACTGGCCCCAGGGCGGCGGGTTGCACGGCAGGCCGAGCTTCGAGCGCAGCACGACCCGGCGCATGCCGAACGGCGCGCCGGCCATCGGGGAGATCTCCACGTCCGGCTCGGCCGCCCGGGCCGCGGCGACCTTCGCGGCCGGAATCAGGGTGACGAGGTGCAGGGCGCTGGAGGTGTTGAGGTAGGCGACCTGTCGGCCGGGGTCGAAGGCGAGTCCGCCCCAGTTCATCCCACCGCCGGTGAAGGGGTAGAGGATCGTGCCCTGCAGGGAGGGCGGGGTGTAGAGGCCCTCGTGGCGGGCGCCGGCGATGGCGCGCCGGCACTGGTCTCTATCCCACGGCAGGATGCCGAAGGCGTCCTGCGCCCGGATGGTGCTGGGGACGAGCGGCCGGGGGGCGACGGGGAACGGCTGGGTGGGCGCGAGGACCTCGCCGGGCGCGCCGCTCTGGGGCACGGGGCGTTCGACGACCGGGATCACCGGGGCGCCGGTGTCGCGGTTCAAGGTGAAGAGCAGGCCCTGCTTGGTGGGCTGCAGCACCGCCGGCTGGGGCGCGCCGTTCCAGGCCACCGTGGCGAGGGTCGGCTGGGCGGGATTGTCGTAGTCCCAGAGGTCATGGTGGACGGTCTTGAAGGCCCACACCTTGGCCCCGGTCGCCACATTGAGCGCGACCACGGAATCGGCGTCGCCGTCGTCGCCCTTGCGCATTCCGCCCCAGAAGTCGGGGCTCGGGCTGGTGGTGGGCAGGAAGACGAGGCCCCGCGCCTCGTCCGCCGACATCGGGGCCCAGACGTTGGCGGCGCCGGCGACGATCGGCGGCTTGGCCGAGGCCAGGGGGTCGAAGCTCCAGCGCGGCGCCCCGGTGACGGCGTCGAAGGCCCGCACGGCGCCGGAGACCTCCTCGAGCCGCTGGTTGTCGGCGACGGCGGAGCCGACCACGACGACGCCCCGCGCGACAACCGGAGGCGAAGTGATCTGCATCTCGCGCGGCTCGTCGAGGAGTGTCCCAGCCGCCACGTCCACCACCCCGTTCCGCCCGAAGCCGGGGCAGCGGCTGCCGGTGGCGGCGTCCAGGGCGATGAGCCGCCGGTCGTTGGTGGCGACGAAGATGCGCTCGGCGCAGGCCGACGCCGGCGCGGCCGCCGGATTGCGCCAGTAGGCGACGCCGCGGGCAGTGAAGCCCTCGCCATAGCGCACCGTGGCGTCGATCGCCGGATCGAAGCGCCACAGCGTGCGCCCCGAGGCCGGATCGAGGGCGAACACCGCGTTGAACGGCGACTCCACATAGAGCCGGCCGCCGGCCATGATCGGGGTGTCCTCGAACGCAGCGCGTTTCAAGCTGTCGCCGCGGCGGGCGAGGTCTCCGGTGGAGAAGGTCCAGGCCACCTTCAGGGCCCGGACGTTGGCGGGCGTCACCTGGGCGGCGGGCGAGAACCGCTGGCCGCCCGCGTCGCCTCCGTAGAACGCCCACTCCTGGTCGGGCGCCGGCGCGGCCGGCGGCGACGCGGGCCGCGAGCAGGCGGCCACCGCGATAACGGCAAGCGTGGCTGGCGCAGCCTTGAACAGCCTGTAGACCATGTCCGCTTCCCCCTGTCCTCGCCCGCTCACAGCATAGTCGAATGCGAGGAGCGCCCTGTCCACGGGCCGACCGGAGAATCCAGGTTACGATTCGGACACAATAGGATTCCGCCCCCAGTCGCCGTGGTCTAGGGTCCCGCGGATGAACGATCCTCTGGTCCCGGATAGCGCCTTTCCAGAGCTGCCCCCCGGCGCCTTCGCCAAGCTCGACGGCGGCGACGACGCGGACTTCTACGCCCAGGCGCGGCTGGTCACCCACATCGATGACGCCGCCGTCGCCGCCCTGACCGCCTTCTATCGCCAGGTGTTGCCGGTGGGGGGCGTACTGCTCGACCTGATGAGCAGCTGGGTCAGCCACCTGCCCGACGACGTCGCCTACGCCGAGGTGATCGGCCACGGCATGAACACCGCCGAACTCGGGGCCAATCCGCGCCTGACGCGGTGGTTCGTCCGGGACTTCAACCAGGACCCGACGATCCCGCTGCCGGAGGCCAGCGTGGACGCGGCGATGATCTGCGTCTCGATCCAGTACCTCCAGCGGCCGGCCGCGCTGCTGGCCGAGGCCCGGCGCGTACTCAAGCCGGGCGCCCCGATCGTGATCAGCTTCTCCAACCGCTGCTTTCCCACCAAGGCGGTGGCGGTCTGGCGGGCCCTGGACGGGACCGGCCACGCGCGGCTGGTGGACATCTACCTGCGGCGAGCGGGGTTCGCCGAGACCGCCATCCACCGGCTGCTCGAGGGCTGGGGGAGCGATCCCCTGACCGTGGTGGTGGGCCGGACGCTCGAGCTGGACGACGTGTCGTAAACTCCTCGCTCCACAAGGGGGAGGAAGGGGGCCCGCGCTCCGGGATCAGTCGCCCGCGCCCTCGACCAGCGCCCAGGCGCGGGCGGCGTGGCGCCGGACGCTGGGGAGGACGAGGGCGAACTGGTCGGAGGCGGCGTTGCCGTCGAGGCCTCGCTTGTAGACGCCCTGGTTGATGGCGGCGATGCGGAAGAGGACGAAGACCTTGTAGAAGGTCCAGTCGGCGGGAGGCGGACGGCCGCTGACGGCGATGTAGCGGTCGAGCATCGCCTGCTGGCCCGGGATGCCGAGCGCCGCGATATCGGCCTGGGGCGTGTCGCCCATCTGGAACAGGGTGGTGTAGGCGACGTCGGCATAGGGGTGGCCGATGGTGGAAAGCTCCCAGTCGAGGACCGCGACGATCCGGGGTTCCGTGGGATGGACCATGCAGTTGCGGATCGAATAGTCGCCGTGGACCAGGGTCACCTGGTCGTCGGCGGGAATGTTGGCCGGCAGCCAGTCCATCAGCCGGCGCATGTCCTCGATGTCCTCGGTCTCGGAGAGCTGGTACTGCTTGATCCAGCGCCCGATCTGCCGCTGGTAGTAGTTGCCTGGCCTGCCGTAGTCCTCCAGCCCGGCGGCCCTCAGGTCCACCGCGTGGAGCCGCGCAAGCACACGGATGAAGTCCTCGTAGAGGACGCCGCGCTCGGCGGGAGCCTGGTCGGAGAGGAGGGGATCGAGCAGGATCCGTCCCTTCACCCAGTCCATGATGAAGAACTCGGCGCCGACGACGGACGGGTCTTCGCAGTGGAGGCGGACGGCGGGGACCGGAACGTCGGATCCCTGCAGGGCCTTCAGCACCGTGAACTCCCGGCCGACCTGGTGGGCCGATGGCAGCAGGACGCCGGGCGGCTTCTTGCGCATCACCCATCGCCGGTCGCCGGCCTCGAGCAGGAAGGTCGGGTTGGAGTGGCCGCCCTCGAACTGGCGCACACGCAGGGGCGGGGTGAAGCCGGGCAGACGGCCGGTGAGCCACGCCTCGAGCGGAGCCGGATCGAACCGGTGGGCTGGGCGGACGTCGGTCACCACGGTTTCGCCGGTCATGGTCTCCTCCATTGTTGACCCGGAGCGCGGGCTTCCGGGCCGCCGGATCGCCGGCGTCTCGCCGGCTCTTCCTTAGTAGCTCTTTGGCAGGTTCAGGACCTTTTCGCCGATGAAGCTGAGGATCAGCTGTTCGGTGATGGGGGCCAGGCGGGTGAGGGCGACTTCGCGGTAGAGACGCTCGACGTGGTACTCCTTGGCGTAGCCGAAACCGCCGTGGGTGGCGATGGCCTGCCAGGCGGCGTCGTGGCCGGCCCGGGCGCCCAGGAACTTGGTGGTGTTGGCCTCGGCCCCGCAGGGCTCGCCGGCGTCGTAGAGCGTTGCCGCCCGCAGGGCCATCTGCCAGGCCGACTCCAGGTACATCCAGCGCTCGGCCAGCGGGTGCTGGATCCCCTGGTTCTGGCCGATGGGGCGGTCGAACACCACCCGCTCGCGGGCGTAGGCGGCGGCGCGGGCGATGCAGTCGAAGCCGATGCCGATCGCCTCGGCGCCGATCAGGATGCGCTCGGGGTTGAGACTGTCGAGGATGTAGGAAAAGCCCCGGCCCTCCTCGCCGATGCGGTCCTCGTCGGGCACGAACAGGCCGTCGATGAAGATGGCGTTCGAATCCACGGCCTTGCGGCCCATCTTGGGGATGCGGTGGACGTCGATCCGGGTCCGGTCGAGGTCGGTGTAGAAGATGGTGATGCCGTCGGTGGGGCGGGCGCAGTCCTCGAACTTGGTGGTCCGGGTCAGGAGCATGATCTTGCCGGCCACCTGGGCGGTGGAGGTCCACACCTTCTGGCCGTGCACGACGTAGCCGCTGGGAACCTTCTCGGCGAAGGTCTTGATACGGGTGGTGTTGAGGCCCGCGTCCGGCTCGGTGAAGCCGAAGCAGCACTGGTCCTCGCCGGCGATCAGGGGCGGCAGCCAGCGTTCCTTCTGGCGCCGGGTCCCGTGCACCACGATGGGATGGGGACCGAAGAGGTTGATGTGCACCGAGGAGGCCGCCGCCATGCCGCCGCCGTGGCTGGCCACCTCGCGCATCATGATCGCCGCCTCGGTGACGCCCAGGCCGGCGCCGCCGTATTCCTCCGGCATGGTGATCCCCAACCAACCGGCGTCGGCCATCGCCTTGTGGAAGGCGAAGGGAAACAGGCCATCGTCGTCGCGGGCGAACCAGTAGTCGTCGTCGAACCGGGTGACGACGGCGCGGACGCCTTCGCGCAGGGCCTCGTGGTCTTCGGCGTTGGCGGAGTCTCTCATGTGGCAAGGCCCTCCCGACGCCTTTGCGATTGCGCGAGTATCGCGGAACTCGACGCGGGCGGGAAGCCATCGACGGCGCGGGGAATGCGGATCAATATCCCAGGCTGGGAGGATCACCATGAAACTGTCCGTTCTCTTGACGCCCGCGCTGCTCGCGCTCGTCGCCGCCGGCGGCGCCTTGTCCGCCGGAAGCGCGTGGTGCGCCAGCGCACCGGCCTATGTCGCCCGCGCGGTCGCCGACCCGGCCAGGCCGAAGGACGACCGCGACGCCGACGCCCTGCGCGATCCGGCCGACACGCTCGCCTTCGCCGGCGTCAAGCCCGGCATGGTGGTGGGTGAGCTGTTCCCGGGCGGCGGCTACTACACGCGCCTGATCAGCCACGTGGTGGGGCCACGGGGAAAGGTCTATGGCCTCGAGAACGTTGGCTGGAATGACGCCGTCAAGCTCGATCAGCAGGTCGTCGCCGAACCCGGCCGGCGCAACGTCACGCTCGACGTCGAACCATTCGGCCAGTTCAAGCTCCCTGAGAAGGTCGACCTGTTCTGGATCACCCAGAACTACCACGACCTGCACATCGCCAAATACGGCGCGGTCGACATGGCGGCGTTCAACCGCCACGTGTTCGAGTCGCTGAAGCCGGGCGGCGTCTATTTCATCCTCGACCACGAGGCCAATCCCGGCGTCACGGACTCGCAGATCGCGGTGCTCCACCGCATCGGCAAGGCGCGGGTGATCGCCGAGGTCACCGACGCCGGGTTCAGGCTGGCGGACGAGGGCAAGTTCCTCGAGCGGCCAGGCGACGACCACAGCAGGACCATCTTCGACCCCGCCATCCGCGGCCACACCGACCAGTACGCCCTCAAGTTCGTGAAGCCGTAGGGACGGTCAGCCCGCCCGGTTCCAGCCCCCGTCGACGGGGATCAGGGCGCCGGTGACGATGGCGACCTTGCCGTCGAGTTTGCCCATGGGTGTTCCCTCCAGATCCGTTCTTGTCATTATCGCCGCAGCCGGCGGGGTCGCCCGGCGGCGGCATTGTCACCCATATCCTCGCCCCTCCCTAGGGGGTGGCCGCGCCGCCCTCCACCCAGCCGGCTTCGGGAAGGCGCCAATAGACGCCGCCTTCCCGCGCCAGCATCCGGTGGCCGATAAGTTCCCGCCGCAGGGTGGCGCTGTCCCAGTGTTTCGATTGGATGATGACGTTGACCTCGGACTCCGGATAGCGCCGGCCCGGCTCGAAAGCGGTCATCAGCCAGCGGAGCACCACGCCGCGCTTGCGCCGGCTGGCCGGGATGGTGGTCAGGCGCCCCTCGGCGTCGACGAAGCCCCGCAGCACCTTGGCGTCCCAGGTCTCCGGCTCGGCGGCTCCCGAGCCCGTCTCCGGCGATTCGAGCACGCGCCGGCTGAGGCCCTCCAGCACGTCCACGTCCAGTCTGTGCCACCGCGTGGTCCCCTCCGCCCGGGCGCTGACCAGGCCCTGGGCCTTGAGGATCGCCAGGTGGTGCGAGACCGTCGGCTCCTTGAGGTCGAGCAGGGTCGCCAACTCCTGGACGCTACGCTCTCCCTGGGCGAGCAGGCCCACGATCTTGAGGCGGCTCTCATCGGCCAGCGCCTTGAAGAAGGCCAGCAGGGCTTCGGTCATCGATCATCTCCTTTGATATCCTTCTAATTAGATGATTGTCGAATGACAAGCTTGGCAACTGGAGGCTGACGGAGCCGCCGGATTGAGGCAGGGTGACGGTCGTCAAGCCGGGCGGCGATGCTCGCCCTAACAAGAAACGGCCGCAACGGCCCGCCGGAGGAACACCATGGATCCCGTCCCCCATCTCAGCCGGTCGGTCGCCGGCAAGGTCGCCCTCGTCACGGGGGCGGCGAGCGGCATGGGCCGCGCCACCGCCCACGTCTTCGCCCGCGAAGGGGCCAAGGTCGCTGTCACCGATCTGCGCGCCGAGGACGCGGGCGCGGTGGCGGCGGAAATCCGCGCCGAGGGGGGCGAGGCCAGGGCCTGGGCCCTCGACGTCGGCAACGCGGGCGTGATCGCGCGGGTGGTTCCCGAGATCGCCCATCACTTCGGCGGACTCGACTTCGTGATCAACAACGCGGGGGTGGCCGGTTTCCGCAAGATAGACGATCCCGAGTACGACGCCCTGTGGGCGCGGCAGTTCCCGATCCTGCTGGAGGCGCATCCGCGGATCGTTCGCGCCGCCCTGCCCTATCTGCGAAAGTCCTCCAGCCCGCGGATCGTCAACATCGCCTCCACCGAGGCCCTGGGGGCCACGGCCATGGACAGCATCTACGCCGCCGCCAAGGCGGGGGTCACCGGCCTCACCCGGGCCCTGGCGGTGGAACTCGGCCGCGAGGGGATCACCGTCAACTGCATCTGTCCGGGCCCGATCCGCACCGGCATGACCGAGGCCATTCCCGATGAGCACAAGACCATCTTCGCCAAACGCCGCACCGCGCTGGGCCGCTATGGCGATCCGGTGGAGGTGGCCCACATCACCTTGAGCCTCTGCCTGCCGGCCGCCACCTACATCACCGGCGTGACCATCCCCGTCGACGGTGGGCTCATGGCGCGCAACGCTTAGGAGAGGTTATCCGCAGACGACGCGGATAAAACCCAGCTCCGCGGATTGCGGAACGCCTGAGAAATACTGGGGACACAGCGCCGCAACACCGGAGCGCTAGCCGAAGGTTCGCCGCCGACGCCCTGGCGGCGCTGGAACGGTGATCCTCGACATGAAATCCCGGCTTTGCGCCCTCGTCCTCGGGGCGGGTCTGACCACGGCGGCGGCGGCCGCCGGCCAGGATGACGCCGCGCCGCCCCATCGCCACGGGGGGCACGGCGGCCTCTTCGTCAGTCCCTCCGGGCGGCCCTACCGGGCCGCCCCGGGCGAGCCCTACCCGGTCGTCGCCTGGTTCGCCGAGACCGACACCGACCATGACGGCAGCCTCGACCGGGCGGAGTTCCGCGCCGACGCCGCGGCTTTCTTCGCCATCCTGGACCGCAACCACGACGGGGTGATCGATAGCGACGAGGTGACCTACTACGAGCAGAACATCGTCCCCGAGATCCTGCGCCGCCGACCTTCTCCGCAAGCCGCGGCCGAAGCGCGGATCATCCTCGCCCAGTTCGGCGGCGGTGGAGGCATGGGCGGTGGGGGTGGAGGCATGGGTGGAGGCGGCGGCGGCCGAGGCGGCGGGCGCCGCGGAGGCGGTTCGCAGGCGCCGTCCGGAACCCCCCAGGCGCCGGGGCCCGAGACGATGGGCGCCGCGCCCTTCAACCTGTTCTCCGAGCCTGAACCGGTGACGGCCGCCGACGCCAATTTCGACGGGCGGATCACCCTGGCCGAGTTCCTGGCCGCCGCCGACCGCCACTTCGACGCCGTGGATGTGAAGGGCGCCGGCCATGTCATCCTGGCGGACCTGCCGAAGACCGCGGTCCAGACCCGGTTCCACGGGCCGCACCCTGGGGAGGAGAGAGACTAGGCTAGTGGTGCAAATCAAACACATGAGTCCGATCCCCGCGGTTCAGCATGCACCACAAGATTCAAAGCCTTGTGATGCGTTCGGCGCCTCTCGGGTGGGTTCGAGGCGTCTGATTCGCACCACTAGGCCGTTATCTGCAGATCAGGGAGAAAAGAAAGGTTCACCACAGAGACACAGAGGACACGGCGATAGAGCATAAGTCTTTCGCCGCGAAAACTGTTCTCTGTGTCTCTGTGGTTAAGCCTTCTTGCTTACTGGCCGCCGTCGACGCGGATGATTGCGCCGGTGGTGAAGGAGGATGCGGGACTGGCGAGGAAGAGGGCGGCGGTGACGATCTCTTCAGGGAGGCCGGGGCGGCCGAGGGCATTGTTCGAGTGCTCGCGGGCTTCCTCGCTCCAGGCCTTGGAGATGTCGGTGAGAAAGGGCCCGGGCGAAAGAACGTTGACGCGCACCTTGGGGCCATACTCGCGGGCGAAGGAGACGGTCATGGCGTTGAGCGCCGCCTTGGCGCCGCTGTAGGGCACCGCTCCGGGCAGGGGCATGAGGGCGCCGCTGGAGGAGATGTTGATGATCACCCCGCCGTCACCGTCGTACATCCGCTTGGCGACCTGGGAGGCGAGGCAGAAAGGGCCTTTGAAGTTGAGGTTCACGACGCTGTCGAACAGGCCCTCGGTGATCTCGTGCGAGGGCACGGCCGGGGACATGCCGGCGTTGTTGACGAGGATGTCGACCCGTCCGAATTCGGCGTAGGCGGCCTCGACCAGGCGGTCCATGTCGGCCCAGCGGCCGGCGTGGGCGGCGACGGCCAGGGCGCGCCGGCCCAGGTTGCGCACCTCCTCGGCGGCCTCCTCGCAGGCTTCGATCTTGCGACTGGCGATGATCACGTCGGCGCCGCGTTCGGCGAAGGCGCGCACCATGCGCAGCCCCAGCCCCCGGCTGCCGCCGGTGACGAGGGCGATCTTGCCCGTGAGGTCGAAGAGGGGATCGGGGGTCATGAGGGCGGCCTTGCGGAGGTGGGCGGAGAGCTCAACTGATGATGTCTTCGCGGACGGTGTTCCGGCCCCACCAGAACAGGGCGGCGGCGAGGATGAAAGCCATTCCGGAGATGATCAGCGCCCAGCGCACGCCCTCAGCCTGGCCGAGCCCGAAAGGCGGGCCGGCCAACAGGTCGTTGAGGGCGCCCACGCACATGGGGCCAAACCCCAGGCCAATCATGTTGAGGACGAAGAGCAGGATGGCGGCGGTGGTGGCGCGGCTCTGTTGGCTGACGACGCCCTGGCCAGTGGCGTAGACCGGTCCGTACCACAGGGTCCCGAGCAGGGCCGGAAACAGGCCCAGGCCCAGGGCCAGCACCGAACTCTGCACGGTGTAGATGAAATAGATGAACGGCACGATGGCGAGGCACGCGACCGCGGGAATGCTCATGTAGGCCCGCTTGTCGCGCGCGGCGGCCTTGTCCGCCAGCCAGCCGCCGACCCAGGTGCCGATCAGGGCGCCGACGCCGGTGGTCAGGGCCTGGGCGACGCCGAGGAAGACCAGCGGGCCCAGGCCGAAGTGGCGGGCGATGGCGGTCACCTCCGGACCATGCACCCTCAGGAAGAACGGGGTCGCGAACGAGGCGTGGCCATAGCCCACGAAGGCGGTCATGCCGGCGGCGATGGCCATCAGCCAGAAGGTCCGCTTGCTGCGCAGCTCCCTCAGGGTGTGGGCCAGGCTGCGAGCCGCCAGGGCCCGCGCGGCGACGTGGGCGGCGAGGTGGGAGCGGGGCTCGCGAACCGTCAGGGCGATAACGCCGGCGAGGACCAGGCCGGGCGCGCCGGCGACCATGAACGCCATGCGCCAGCCGAAGGCGTCCGCCACCCCGCCGCCCAGCACCAGGCCGAGGATGGTGCCGATCGGGACGCCCAGGGAATAGAAGGCGAGGGCCGAACCGCGCCGCTCGGGAGGGGTGATGTCGGCGATCATCGAGTGGGCGCAGGGATTGCACCCCGCCTCGCCGAAGCCGACGCCCAGGCGGGCGATCGCCATCACCGCGAAGCTGCCCGCCAGGCCGCTCAGCACGGTGAAGCCGCTCCACAGCGCCATCGAGCCGGCGACGATCAGCGGCCGGCTGCGCTTGTCGGCCTGGCGGGCGATGGGGATGCCGAGGAAGGTGTAGAACATGGCGAACGCCAGGCCGGTCAGCATGCCCAGCTGGAAGTTGCTGATCTTCAGGTCGCGCTTGATAGACTCGGCGAGGATGTTGACGACCTGCCGGTCCAGGAAACTCAGGGTGTAGGCGCCAAGCAGAAGCAATAGGATGTAGCGGTGTTTCAGGCCCGTGATCGTCGGTGGCGCCGGGGCGATCGGCGGGGCCAGAACGTCCACGGCCAGAGCGTCCACGGCCAGAGTCTCATCCATTCGTCTCTTCCCGGGGAAGCGGTCTGCGCCGCGGCTGGCCGGGAGGACGCTAGCGGTTCGCGGCGCGGGAGGGAAGCAGGGTCGATCCGGGTCGCCCGCCGTCTTCCATCACCGGAGAGAGGCCCGCGATGAGCGAACCGCACGGCCTGACGGCTTGATGAATGATGCCGGATGGGAGCGGCCCGCGTCGGGGAGATCCTAGTGGTGCAAATCAAACACATGAGTCCGATCCCCTCGGTTCAGAATGCACCACAAGATCCAAAACCTTGTGGTGCGTTCGGCGCCTCTCGGGTGGGTCCGAGGCGTCTGATTCGCACCACTAGCCCTCTCAGCGGAACCGCGCCGGCGATAGCTGCGCCGGCCGCAACCCCAGCGCCCTGACATCCTCGGGAAGATCCTCGCCGAGCGCCAGGGCGGCGGCGACGCGACCGGCCGCCGGAGCGGTCTGGACGCCATAGCCCCCCTGCCCGGCGAGCCAGAAGAATCCCTCGGCCGTGGGCTCGTAGCCGATCACCGGCGTGCGGTCGGCGACGAAGCTGCGCAATCCGGCCCAGGAACGCACGATGCGGCGGACGGGGATATTCGCGCGCTCCTGCAGACGCTCCACGCACTCGGCGATGGTCAGGTCCTCAGGCCAGGCGTCCAGCGGCGGCGAGGGCGTCTCGTCGCAGGGCGAGACCAGGATCTTGCCGCTCTCGGGCTTGAAGTAGAAGGCCTCGTCGGCCTCGATCATGGCCGGCCAGGCGCGGGCGCTGACCCCGTCGGGTTCGTCGAGCAGGAAGGCGGTGCGCTTGAGCGGCGAGAGGCCGACGCGGGCCACCCCCGCCATCTGCGCCACCTCGTCGGCCCAGGCGCCGGCCGCGTCGATCACGACCTTGGCCCGCACGGCCTCGCCGCCGGCCAGCCGCGCCGTCCAGATCTCGCCGGAACGGTCCAGGCCGACGATCCCGGCGTCGGTGCGAACCTCGCCGCCGGCGGCGCGGCACTGGCGCAGGAAGCCCTGGTGCAGGGCGTTGACGTCGATGTCCATGGCGTCGAGCTCGTGCAGCGCGCCCGCCAGGCGTCCGCGGACCAGGACGGGGCACAGCGCCATCGCCGCCTCCACCCCGAGCCTGCGGGTGGCGATGCCCAGGACCGAGGCGCCGGCGGCGATCTCGTCGAGGCGGTTCAGCTGGTCGGGCGCCGCGAAATAGAGGCACCCCCGCGGGCTCAGCAAGGGATGGTCGGCAAAGCCGGCCGGCGGAGCATCGTAGAAGGCGCGGCTGCCGACCGTCAGGGCGCGGATCGGGTCATTGCCGTAGAGCGCAGACCACAGGGCCGCGGACCGGCCGGTGGTGTGATAGCCATGAGCGCTCTCCCGCTCGAACAGCGCCACGCGGGCGCGCCCGGCGAGCATCGCGGCGGCCGAAGCCCCGGCGATCCCCGAGCCGATGATGAGAAAGTCGAAGTCGCCCATGGCCCCGGGCTATGGCGCGGAGGGCCGCCGGTGGCAATGGCGCCGGAGATGTGCGAATCGAGTGGTCCATGAGCGAGGACTCCCTCATGCGACCGGGCGACTGCGTCCTGGTCACCGGCGCGTCCGGGTTCGTCGGATCGGCGGTCCTGCGGACGCTCGGCGGACAGGGCCTGCGGCTGCGCGCCCTGGTGCGCCCGAGCAGCCCGCGGACCAACCTCGCCGACATCGACTGCGAGATCATCGAGGGCGACATGCGGCACACCGCGGACGTGTGCCACGCCCTGGAAGGCGCGCGCGGGCTCTACCACGTGGCCGCCGACTACCGGCTTTGGGCGCGCAATCCCCTGGACATCATCCGCGCCAACCTGGAGGGGACGCGGACGGTGATGGAGGCGGCCCTCAGCCGCGGTGTCGAGCGGATCGTCTACACCAGCAGCGTCGCCACGCTGCGGGCGCCGGACGAGCCGGCCGCCGTGGACGAAACCGCGCCGCTTGCCGAGGGCGAGGGCATCGGCGCCTACAAGGAGAGCAAGATCGCGGCCGAACGGCTGGTCGAGCGGCTGGTCGCCGACCGCGGCCTGCCGGCGGTGATCGTCATGCCCTCCACGCCCATCGGCCCGCGCGACATCAAGCCCACCCCCACCGGGCGGGTGGTCATCGAGGCCGCCATGGGTCGGATGCCCGCCTATGTGGACACCGGCCTGAACCTCGTCCACGTCGACGACGTGGCGGCCGGCCACCTGCAGGCGATGGACAAGGGCCGGATCGGCGAACGCTACATCCTGGGCGGCCAGGACGCCTCCCTGCGCGAGATGCTGGCGGAAATCGCCCGGCTCACCGGTCGCGGGGCGCCGACGGTGAACCTGCCGCGCGCGCCGCTCTATCCGCTGGCGTGGGCCGCCGAGACCGTCGCCCGGGTCACCGGCCGCCAGCCGTTCATCACCCGCGACGCGCTGCGCATGGCGTCCCATCACATGTTCTTCAGCTCGGCCAAGGCGGAGCGGGAACTGGGCTATGCGGCGCGGCCCTACGCCCTGGCCCTGGCCGACGCCCTGGCCTGGTTCAGGATCGCGGGCTATCTCGCGTGACAGCGCTGATCGGCGCCCTGGTCCTGGCGATCTGGGCCTATCTGCTGGCGGCACACGGCGGATTCTGGCGGGCCCAGGAACGGGACGACCGGGACGAGTCGCCCGAGCCTGATCGCTGGCCGAGCGTCGTCGCCATCGTTCCGGCCCGGGACGAGGCCGACGTGATCGCCCGCTCGATCGGCTCCCTGCTCGCCCAGGACTATCCGGGCCCGTTCCGGGTGATCCTGGTCGACGACAACAGCAGCGACGGGACGGGCGAGATTGCGCGGCGCCTCGACGGCCACGGACGGCTGGAGGTGATCACCGGGGCGCCGCTACCGGCGGGCTGGACCGGCAAAATCTGGGCCCAGAGCCAGGGCGTCGCGAGGGCGTCGGCCGCCGCGCCGGACTATCTGCTGCTGACCGACGCCGATATCGCCCACGCCCCCGAGACCCTGCGCATGCTGGTGGGGCGGGCCGAGGCCCACGGGCTCGTGCTGACCTCTCTGATGGCCAAGCTGACGGTGGAGACCTGGCCCGAGCGGCTGTTGATCCCGGCCTTCGTGTTCTTCTTCGCCATGCTCTACCCCTTCGCCTGGGTGAACGACCCGCGGCGGCGCACGGCGGCGGCGGCGGGCGGCGTGATGCTGGCGAAGCGAACCGCCCTGGAGGCGGCCGGCGGCCTGCAGGCGATCCGCTGGAAGATCATCGACGACTGCTCGCTGGCCGCGCTGATGAAGCGCCAGGGACCCATCTGGCTGGGCCTGACCAACCGGGCGCGCAGCCTGCGCCCCTATGCTAACCTTCGCGAGATCGGCCGGATGGTCTCCCGCTCGGCCTACGCCCAGCTGAACTTCTCGCCCTGGCTGCTGATCGGAACGGTGGCCGGCATGGCGATCGTCTACCTGGCGGCGCCCGTGCTCGCCCTCTTCGGCGCCGGGCTGGCCGGCTGGACCGGGATCGGGGCCTGGGCGGCCATGACGCTGGCCTTCCAGCCGATGCTGCGCTTCTACGGCCGCTCGCCCCTCTGGGGGCTGGCCCTGCCGCTGATCGCCGCGATCTACACCGCCTTCACCCTCAAGTCGGCCCTCGACAGCTGGCGCGGCCGTGGCGGCCAGTGGAAGGGCCGCGCCCAGGCGCTGGAGACCGTCCCTCTCCTTCCCGTGCGGGCGGACGCCAGGCCGGTGACCCCGGAAATGGTCAACCGGCTGCGCGACAATCCGTCCGAATGACGTTCCTGCTCGACGTCAACATTCTCGCCGCGCTGATCGACCCGGCCCACGTCCACCACGACATCGCCAACCAATGGTTCGAGCAGGAGGCGCGTATCGACTGGGCCACCCGTCCCACCACCTAGAACGGAGTGCTCCGCGTGGTCGGCAACCCCCGCTACGGGAATTATCCCGGCTCGCCCACGGTCGTCGCAGCCGTTCTGACAAGGCTCGTCGCCCTCGGCGGCCATACCTTCTGGTCAGATGACGTCAGCCTCCTGGACGAGGCGCTTGTCGACGGCTCACGGCTGTTGAACGCCACCCACCTCACCGACACCTATCTTCTCGCCCTGGCCTGCTCGAAGGCGGGCAGGCTGGCGACCCTCGACAGACGCCTGGCTGCCAGCGCCGTGCGAGGCGGCCAGGCGGGGCTGCGCCTAATCCCCATTTAGGCGGGCGCCAGCCATCTCGACCTCCGCGAGTGTTCGATAGGCGCGACCACGCATCCGCGCGGGTGTCCAAGAAACCTAAACACTTCCGGAAGCCGGGAAGGCTCCAGGATCCGGACGTTGCCGGGCGCGGTGAAGGTTTCAGCGTTTCTTGCCGAGTTCCGCGGCGATGTCCTTGATCATACGGCCCGCTCTTGGCCCGCCGTGATCTGTTCGCGAGTGACCCCCAGCGTTTCATCGAGTATTCCACGGCCTGTCGTTCTGAGAGGTCGAGCCGGTCTTTGTCGATGAAGCCGCGCTTGTCTTTCAAACCCGCCATTCGTGCGCCTCTTGTCGTCGTCTGGGGCGATCCACCGCAGGTGCGCTCGGCAAGGTATCTTACGTCGCTCACCCACGCGGCACAAACCATCTGACCCGATTCTAGGTGTTGCCGACCTATTTCGTCGTCTCAGGGCCTTCAAAGAACAGCCTTCCTTGGGACTGGAGATGTCGGCTGCGCATCTGACATAGGGTCGTCCAGAAAGACCCGTATTGACCTGAAAAGTTCTCTTGTTCGCATCCTTGAGCGTCGGCCATGCTTTCTCATGGGCGTAGCTAACCCGCTACCCATTGGCGCGGCATGAACTTTGGGCTGACAGCATCCAACCGACCTATCAGACTCGGCGATCAGCAGCAGCGTGGAAGGTGGGACAGGGACAACGCTTGCGCCCTGCGCCGACTGCGACAGAAGCAAGACCCAGGCGACAGGATGACGCTCAATAGAGATTGACAGCCGAGGACCCGTTACGGAAGCGGAAGGGATTGGGCACCGGCCAACGTTGCGCAGGGCGGTTACCGCCAGCCGAATAGGTTCTGACAGGTCCCTGGCAACCGGTCCGTCCCCGTCGCCGGAACAGCCTCGCTGGCCGCGAGCCTCGGCAGCGCTCATATGGCGCGGGCCGCGCGATGTCCCTCCGAGATGGCGTGCTGAACGTCGCGTGGAGAGCGGGCATCTCCGACCAGGTGCAACGACGGGATCTCCGCTCGGAGATCATCATAGAGGGCGCGCAGCGGCTCGTTTGGCGTAATGAGCACGACCGTATCGGCCGGCACCGTGTAGGATTGGTTGTGACTCGCCTGAAGAGGCCGGACGATACATTGGTTGGCCTGGATCTCGACCAGGTGGTGCCGCGTCAGGGCCTGGAAGTCTCCCAGCTGGTAAAACCGCTCCAGGGCCGGGACGTCGCGATAGGTGGTCTGAATATAGGGCGTTATGCTGACCAGGCTCGTCAGCAATGTCACCGAAATCCCCTGGCTCAACAGCTGCTCGGTGACCGCGAGCGATTCATAGTGTCCCACGGTGTCGAGAACCAGCGCCGAGCGGCCAAGCTCTCCTCTTGTGGTGAACACGTCGACCGAGGACATCACGTGCGGGAGGTCAAAGCCACGGGCGGGCTCCCCGGGGTCGGCGATCTGATGGCCGTCCATCCTGGCCTGGGATCCGGTGGCCACGATGACCGCGTCGGCCTTGCTCGCGCGAACGTCGTCGGCGTCCATGTAGGTCCCCAGGCGAACCTCCACGCCCAGGCGGAATACTTCCTGTTCGAGCCAATAGGTGATGTCACCGAGACCTTGCAGCTTGGGCGCCTGCCTAGCGATGTTCACCGCCCCGCCGAGCCGGGGGCTCGCCTCGGCCAGGACCACATGGTGGCCGGCCGTCGCGCAAACACGGGCCGCCTCCATGCCGCCGGGGCCCCCACCTACGACGAGAACACGCTTTGGGCTGAGCGATTTCACGATGAAATCCTCGGCCAGTGTCCGTTCGGACCCGGCGGCCGGGTTGACGGTGCAGCCGATCCGCCCTGTCCGGATAATGCCCCCGATGCACCCCTGATTGCAGCCGATACAGGGGCGAACCTGGTCGGCGCGGCCCTCGCGGGTCTTGCGCACGAGGTCAGGGTCGGCGATCTGCGCGCGCACCATCGACACCAGGTCCGCGGCGCCTTCCCGTATCACCTGGTCCACTTCCTCGAGCGTGCGGAACCTGCCGGCGACGATGGCGGGAACGCGCCGCCTCATCGTCGTCTGGCTGGCCGACGACAGTTCATAGCCGGCGGGGCTCTGCATCGAACTGAGCATGGTGTCGAGACGATAGTAATCGCCCTTCGAGACACTGACGAAATCGATCAGGCCCTCGTCCTGCAGAAGTTCGAGCACCCGATTGTTGTCGCTCTCGGCGATGCCCTTCGGAGCCTCGCTCGCGGCGAGCCGCGCGCCCACGCAGAAATCGGGGCCAGTGGCCTGCCGGACGGCCCTCAGGGTTTCCATCAGGAAGCGAACCCGATTCTCGAACGAGCCCCCATAGTCATCGCCACGGCTATTGGACAACGGCGACAGGAACTGATGGAAAATATAGCCGTGCGCGGCATTGAGCTCCACGCCGTCCAACCCGCCTTTATGACAGCGGATCGCCGCGTCGGCAAAGGCTTGAATCAGCTCGCCGATTTCACCCGTCGCCATGGGCCGGCCGACGATCCCGCTGTATCCGGGGATGGTTGAAACCGCGAGCGGCGGGCCATCGGCCCCCGCATACAGGTTCCCGCCATGCCAGAGCTGCTGGAAGACTTTCATTCCGAACGGTTTGACCGCCTTGGAAAGCGCCACATATCCGGGGATGCAGCCGTCGTCGGAAACTGACTGGTCGATCAGGCTGGACGGGTGAACCCCCGCCGCCCCCAAAATGGTGAGGCCACAACCGCCCTTGGCGCGGGCCGCATGATAGGCGATGAAGTCATCGGTCGCGTAGGGGTTGGTCAAGCCGGTGCCGTGGCCGGTGCGAACCACCCTGTTGGGGACCTCGACCGGCCCAAGGCGAATGGGGCTGAAGACGATTTCCAGAGCCATCGGAACGTTTCCCTCAATGATCGTTTTCTCCCCCCCAGCGAGACCCGGCCGCGGCGAACCGCGGCCTTATGGACTGCGCGCGGCGGCAAGCCCGATGGCGGTAAGCTCGGCTCGGTAGTCGCCGACTCTTTTTAACCACCCTGCCAAAACTCTAACCCACGGCACCGGCGGCCGCAAGCGCCTCGCGTCACGTGACCGCCACTAGTTCATCCCGGCGCAGAGCGCACGCGCACCGTCGCCGACTATTGGGTTGCAGGCCCCCCACCGTGCTGGTACCATTTTCTACGTACCAGTCAAAAAGCGGTGCTCCCAACGACATTCTCCGCCATGAGTGTGATCGCGCGGCGACCGAGGGCCCCGACCTCAAGGGAAGAGCAGATGTTCGACCGACATATCCCCGAGACGATGGCGCAATGCAGCGCCATCAACTATCAGGAAATCCTGGATACGGACACGCGTCCGGTTCCCGATTGTCTACGCGAGCGCAGCGTGCCGGATATCGGCACCAAACCCGTTTCGGTTGAACACTATACCAGTCCCGAGGTGTTCCAGCGGTCGATCTCAAAGGTCTGGCTGCGCACTTGGCAGATGGCTTGCCGGGAGGAGGAGATACCGCTCGTCGGCGACTACCAGATCTACGATGTGGTTGGAAAATCGCTGATCATCGTCAGGTCGGGGCCTGACGAAATAAGAGCCTTGCACAATTCCTGCCTGCACCGCGGGCGAAAACTGGTGACCCAGAACGGATCCAAGCGGGAGTTCCGCTGCCCTTTCCACGGGTTCACCTGGGCGCCGGACGGCGCGTTCCTGTTCAACCCGGTGGAGTGGGATTTTCCTCAGTGTTCCCACGAACAGCTCAGGCTGCCGGAGGCGAAGGTCGCGCGTTGGGGCGGCTTTGTCTTCATCAACTTTGACCCCGGGGCGCCGTCGCTCGACAGCGTGATCGATCCGATACCGCGCCACTTCGATCGCTGGGTGATGGAAGACAAATATATATTCGCTCACGTCGCCAAGAGGGCGAAGGCGAATTGGATGATCGCACAAGAGGCGTTCATGGAAACACACCATTCAATCGGCACGCATCCGCAGATCATGCCGTTCATAACCGACGCCAATGCGCAGTACGATATATTCAGCGATCACGTGACGCGGCACATCAGTGGGCGGGGTCATCAGAGCCCATTCATAACCGACCGGGTGCTTACGCAGGACGAGATCGCCAACGCCTTGCTCAACCAGGGGGTGGCGCCGCGCGGGGCGGCGCCCAACGCGCTCTCCGTTGTGCCCGAGGGGATGACGGCGCGGTCCTATGTCGCCGAGATCGCCCGGGCCAGCCTTCAGCAGGAGACAGGGTACGACCTTGCGGAGACCGCCGACTGCGAGCTTGGCGACTCGCTGATCTACAACCTCTTCCCCAATCTATCGGTTTGGGGCGGCGCCATTCCGAACCTGGTCTATCGCTGGAGGCCGGTCGGGCGGCGCCACGACGAGTCGATGATGGAGATCTACATTCTCAAGCGCGTTCCCAAGGGTGATGCGCGTCCGAGGCCAGCGCGGATGCAGCTCCTTGGCGACGACGAGCCTTGGGCCAGTGCCGACAACATCGGCGGCCTGGGGCCCGTGGTCGATCAGGATTGGGCCAACATGGAGGCCATGCAGGAGGGCTTGGCGGCTTCGGAGGCCCAGGTGGTGCAGCTGGGGCACTATCTGGAAATGCGCATTCGACAGCACCACGCGACCTTCGACGCCTATTGTGAAGAAAGCCCGTAGGGCGGCGGACGAGGAATCCATGATCACGATGCAAGGGAGCGAGACATGGTCAAGATAGCGCGAGTGGGCGACGTTCGTCGCGTGGTCACCGCCGAGCGCGCCGATGGAAGTTCATATGTCGCGATAGACGGGCCGCCGGTGCGCATATGGGGCAATATCGCCGCGCTCTGGGCGACGGAAAACGGCAGGAGCGTGTTGCCTCTGCGCGGCGCGGCCGACGATATGACGCCCGGCTTGGCGACCATGTTTGGCGCGCCCGGCGAGACGAGGGTGGGTGTCCTGCTGTTTCCACCGGAAGGAGACCCTCCGCCGGAAGGCGATTCCCTGGACATCACCCTACGGCCAACCGGCAAGACTGCGGGCGCCGGCTGGCACGCCACTTATTCCTACGACTACCTGTTTATAGTTTCAGGTGAGCTTTGGATGTTTCTGGACGAAGAAGAGGTGTTGTTGAAGGCCGGTGACGTCGTGGTTCAAGGGGGTGTCAATCATGCCTGGCGAAACAAAGGCAACGTACCCTGTCTCATGTACAGCGTGACCCTTGGAGTTCCGGAATCGTCGTAAGGCGATGATCCCGACTTTTCGCACCTGCCTCAAAAATTAACGCGTTTCGTGAACCCCCCGTCGACTATGAGATTGGCGCCCGTTGTATATCCGGCGATCGGGCTGGCGAGATAGGCGACGGCCGAAGCAATCTCTTGCGGCGAACCCATGCGACCAAGCGGTATCTGACTGAGAGCGTTATCATAGACATCCGGGTTTGAAGTCCTAATGGACGCCCAGCCGCCATTCTCGGCATAGACTGGGCCCGGCGAGACGGAATTCGCCCTGATATTCTTCAAGGCCAGCATATTGCTTATATTCTTCGTGTAGTTGATCAACGCCGCCTTCATCGCATTGTAAGGTTGGGGAACGCGAAAAGCCTCCACCGCGGCTGTACTGCTGATGATCACGATCGAGCCGCCGCCGCTGGCTTCGAGGAACGGCAGCGCCGCTTCGACCGTGTGGACCGTGCCTAGCATATCCACCTCGAAATTCTCCCGCCACGCCTGGATGCTGGTGCGTCCCCCGCCTCCGGCGCTGACGTTGGGCACCACGATATCGAGGCCTCCCAGCGCCTGCGCGGCGCTGGTCACCCAAGCCCGCAGGGCTTCGCCGTCCGTTACGTCAATGGCGGCGCCGATCGCGCGGACTGGTTTGCCGGCGAGCGAGGACAGGGTTTCGTCCACCGCCTGCTGGCCGCGGCCGCAAAAGGCCACATCCGCGCCTTCGGACGACAGGAGATCGATGATGGCACGGCCGATTCCGCGCGTCCCTCCCGTCACAAGCGCGCGCTTACCTTTAAGATGCAGATCCACCTTGTTTCCTCCCGCGGCGGATCAACCTGCTTCGAAGGCGGAGCGCGGTCAATGACTCTTTATGACAGAAGTGCTCGTTTCCATCGGCCATGAAGGTGGCGGCCGCCGACGTCCAGATAGGAACCGTGGGTGTTTGCCTACGTCGGCCCTCATATTTTTATCATAACTGCCTGAATTATGAGTGGACGACCCTTTTCGATCGGCTAGGTTGGCGCCCGCGTGGTCGGCGGCGAAGTCCATCGATGGCAAGATCAATCAACCCTGCTTTGGAAGATCCAGATGTCAAACCTTCCCCGATTGCCGGTTCTCACCGACTCCGAACTGACGGGGCCCGCCGTACAGGTGGTCAAGGACTGGAACATGAATCTTCACCGGACCCTGGCCCACAGCCCGGACATGTTGGGGCGGTGGCTGCCCTGGGCGGTCGAAGTCCTGCAATACAACAGCCTTCCCGAAAGGGACCGCGAGATTGTCATCCTTCGCGTCGCCGTGCGCTGGAACAGCGACTACGAATGGGGGCAGCACGCCGGACTGGCCATATCGATTGGAATGACGGAGGCCGATCTCAAGGCGGTGGCCCGCGGCCCCAGGGACCCGTCGTGGTCCGAGTTTGAAGCCGCGCTTCTGACGGCGACAGATTCTGTTCTCCATCGACGTCCGATCGCGGAAAAGGAATGGGCGCTGCTGGCCGAACATTACTCTCCCAAGCAACTCATCGACCTGCTGATGACGATCGGCGAATTCTCCCTGGTGGCCATGATGCTGACATCCCTGCGGATACCGCTCGAGGATCGCCCGGCCTTGCGGTCGCTCGCGCCTTATTTGACGGACGAGGCAACTCTCTGACGGCCTTTAGGCCGACGACCTAATGTGTCCTGCGCCGCCTTGAATACTGCAATTCCGTCATCCGTATAAAATAATATCTTGGCAAAGGCCAGTATTGCGCTCCGGCGACGCTCGGCGTCATAGGAAAGGCCGCCCTGCATGGCAAATCCCTCCAGCAGGAATCGGAACACATCCCGGCGGAGGTTGAACCATGGAGCCTCTATTTCCTCCTTGGGAGCCGTCGCCATGGATACGTCACGGCGCGCGCGATCGTATTCGGCCAGGGCGGGCCCAAAGATCCGGGCGAGATCCTCATCGGAATGCGCCACCACCATCAACTCGGTGAAGGCCCGGAACACGCTCGTGTGGAGGTGCCGCCAGGCAATCTCCACCATTTCGTCCTGCTGTTGAATCGTGCGAACGTCTCTTAGAAACAATTCCAGACGTATTCGCATGATGTGGTAAACGACAGCCTCGATTAACGAGGCGCGCGACGCAAAATGATAGAGCATCGCCGGTCTGGTTAAACCGGCGCGGCTGGCCACGGCGCTGGTGTTTGTTCCGGAATATCCGACATCCGCTAGGCATTCGATCGCGGCGTCCAGGATTCGCTTGCGGGTTCGACTGCTTTTCTGGAGTTCTCCCTTTTTGATGATCGTGGGGTCTGGCAAGCGCAGGGCTATCTCGCCGAGTCGATCAGCCATCTTTTCGATCTTCTGACTCAAACCAACTACCCTCTCCAACTTGCATCGCAGCGGCCAATGCCAACCGGCGGTATGGGCCGGCCCAATCGCGCCCACCGCTGAAAGTTGTCAACAAGCCTGCCGTCTTTCAGGCCGGGACGGGGCGTTTCTCGGCTTCCGTTGATGTGGCGCGGCCCGGGACGGGTCTTTGAAGGGTTCGGGTTTGTGGAAGGGGCCGAGGCGGCATGCGATAGCGGCGCTCCTGCAGATGCAAGGATCAAACTTTTTAGAATCAATAAAAACGTAGCGCGCCCCCGACCGTCGGCGACGCCCCGCCGGCCTGACTGGACGCCGGGCGGCGGTTCGCAAAGGCCGCCTTCCCGGCGTCAGCGAATTCGCGAGAATTCCTTTCTTTTTACCCTATCTCCTCGTTGGTGTCGCGTCATGCGGCCCCTATCCGGCACGATTCCCGAGCCCGCCCGTGAACTTTTCCGCCGCTTGACGTCGATAGAGGCGGCTGTTAGCTTTCTACTCTCAGGGTAAAAACTGTCGTAAACTCGCGGTAACGAGCCGGTCGCTTCGCCTGGGCCGGTCACCTTGAATCTACGTGTCCCAATAAGGCGTCTTCGACAGGCGCAAGGCATAGGGGGAGAAAATGTCCAAGGCCAAACTTCTGAACGCCGTCGCCATTGTCGCGGTGTGGCCCGTCGTCGTGCAGGCTGCCGCCAATCCCGAGAGCGCGCCGCCGTCTGACAAGGCGGTGACCGTCGACGAAGTAATCGTTACGGCGCAGAAGCACCAAGACAAGCTTAGGGACGTCCCCCTGTCAGTCACCGTGCTCGGCGCCGCCCAGCTGGTCAGGAGCGGCATTTCCAACACCGCGGACCTGACGGACCTGACGCCGGGCCTCAAGATGGACCACGTCGGCACCTATACGCAGCCGGCGATCCGGGGAATAAGCTCATCACTCAGCCAGCCGGGCAGCGAAGGGACCGTCGCGGTCTACCTCGACGGCGTCTATCAGCCCAGCCTGGCCGGGGGGACCTTCGATTTTCCCGACATCAGCCGCATCGAGGTCCTCAAGGGTCCGCAGGGAACGCTGTTCGGCCGCAACGCGGCGGGCGGTGCGATCCAGATATTCACGCTGGATCCCACCCCCAATTTTTCCGCCTATGGAAAGGTGGCCTATGGGAACTACAACGACCGCACCGTCACGGGTTTCGTCTCGGGCCCAATCGCCCCTGGCGTGGAATTCAGCCTCATGGGGTATAATCGGGAGAATGACGGGTACAACCACGATCTGCGCAACGGGGGACAGCTGACGGGCGCGCTGCGCTCCTCTATCGTGCGCGGGAAACTGCTTTTCACGCCGATGGAAAACTTCCATATCCTTGTGACGGGGTTCTACAGCAGAAGAAGCGACCCCAGTGGTGGGTTTGGCTTGCCACTCAATGGGAATACCGATGATCGCCTCGTGCCGGGCGCGATCATTCCCACCCACCCCTGGGACGTCGCCACCAATATCAAGCAGGCCGGCGAGATAGAGAGCTACGGCGGAAGCATCAAGGGAACGCTGGACACACAGTACGGCACCGTGACATCGATTACGGCATACACGAAATACAATGAGATCATCATCGCCGATGTCGACTACGCGTACGCCCCAGGTTCCGGCACCGACGACATTCTCAGCACGCCCGAGAGAGCGTTTTCGCAGGAGCTGGATTTCGCGTCGGTGAAAATGGGACCGGTGCGCCTCGTTACCGGCGTTTTCTACTATGACAGCAACGGTTCGTACTATCCCGCTCGCGTAGTCGGGCCCGGTTTCGACGTCTCGATCTACTCCCAGCAGTCGGCCCAGGCGGCTTCGGTGTTTGGGGAAGCCTATGTCGACCTGACGTCTAGATTGAGTCTGATCGCCGGCCTGAGATACAGCCACGAGGATCGCCAGTACGGCGGGTTGATCATCCCCACGGTTGCGCCCATACCGACCCTTCCGCAGCTGGGGAAGCGGACGGACAATGATGTCACTCCACGCGTCTCGGTGAGATACAACCTCACTCCCCTTTCCAACGTGTATTTCACCTACAGCCAGGGATTCAAAAGCGGCTCTTTCAACCTGACGGAGTTTTCGCCGAACAGCGGCGTCTCCCCGGAGAAGGTGACGTCCTATGAGGTCGGCTCTAAGAACAGTTTTGGTCCCCTCGATCTGAATGCCGCGGCATTCTATTACAACTACGACGATCTGCAGGTGCAGAGTTTCGTGACGGTTGGCGGCGTGGCGTTTCCGAAGCTTCAGAATGCCGCCTCCGCTCGGATTTATGGCCTCGACGCCGACGCGAGCCTGAGGCTCTCCCGTAGCCTAAGTCTTCGGGCGGGACTGTCTCTTCTCGATGCGAAATACGTCAGATTTCCCAGCGCGTCGGTCACCACGCCCCTGCCGGGCAATGTGGGAAGCGTCAACACGACTATAAACGCGAGCGGCAAATACCTAGTGCGATCACCCCCGGTTACCCTGACCCTGACAGGTAATTATACGACCGAGGTTTTAGGTGGGCACTTGGACTTGTCATCGACGGTCTATTATTCAGATCGTTTCTATTTCGACGCTGCGGACCGCGTGAGCCAGGCTCCCTTTGTGACGGTGGCGGCGCGAGCGGCCTGGTCGCCGAACGATGGGCACGTCACATTTGCCGTCTACGGCCGCAATCTCACGAACGAAGCGGTCCTCCAGGGCGCCTTCCTGACCACCAACGCCGACGGGGTTTCGTTCGCGCCGCCGCGCACCTATGGGGTTTCCGTCGAGTACCGCTTCTAGAACCGCTTCTTTTGGCATTGGTTTCCGCTGGGCGTGGAAGTAGCGATTTCTGTATTGGGCGCGACAGGGAGGATAAATATGCCGAAACATTTGTTTGTTGTGTTTACGAATGCGGTGGACGGGTTAGAAAGCGAATTCAACCAGTGGTATTCTGACACCCACTTGCCGGATTTACTGAATGTACCTGGTGTGGGAGCGGCTCAACGGTTCAGTCTCAGCCATACCCAAATGCCCGATACCCTTCAGCCCTTCAAGTACATGGCCATCTACGAACTGGAGACCGACAACATACAAGGGGTTGTTGACGAACTGAACGCGCGTCTCGGCTCGCCGGACCTCGTCATGAGCGATGCGCTGGCGCCAAAGGTCGACGCGTATTTCTACGCGCCGATTACCACCCGTCGCACGCTCGCACCGTCGTGATCTGAAACGGCGATGGAATCCGATCGGACCCAACGCGTGGGGCATCGACATCTAAAGATTGGCCACCATCGTTCCGCCGGTGCTGTCATCTGTGGACGGCCCATTCGCCGCAAGGGAGAGGCGGCGGCCGTCATCGGTCGGCCGATTGGAACATCAGCCGGGCGAACACCTCCGCGCGGCTCGGCTGGCCTGCGCCGAGCAGGCTGGCGCGAAACAAACGTCCCAGGAGCAGCAGCTCCAGCGCCAGGAAGGCGATGAGGAGGGCCCCGGTCCCCAGCATCTCCGGCAGCGGGACGCCGGCGCCCAATCGGGCCAGCATGACGAACGGCGTGTAGAGCGGAACCCACGACAGCACGCGCGGGAGCATCGAATCGGGGCTGCTTATGGTGGCCTGGATGGTGAAGACGATCGGAAGCGTGATCAGCAACAGCACCGGCGCCAGGTACGACTGGGCGTCCTGCATGGAGTCGCTGAGCGAACCGATGGCCAGGAACAGCATCGAAACGACGAGGTAGCCGCTCAGGAAGTAGAAGATCAGCGCCACGACGATCCATGGGTCGTCGAGGACGGTCAGGGAGGCCCGAAGAAGGTCCGACACGACTCCCGGCGCGGCGAATGCCGCGCCAAAGGCGCAGCCTGTCCAGACCGTGACGATGCACAGGCCCACGCCACCCAGGCCCAGCAGCTTGCCGTACATCAGCGCCTCCGGGCGGATACAGGCCAACACCGACTCCAGCAGCTTGTTGGAGCGCTCCTCGATCAGGCTCTGCAGCATCATCGAACCGGTGGTGAGGGCGGTGATCAGCAGCAGATAGACAAGCGCCAGCGGGACCAGCGAACGGATGAGCACACGGCCGCTGCCTCCGCCCGCCGGCTGATCGCTGACCTGGACCGGAGCGCTCAGCGCCTGCACCCTCGCGGCCTCCTCCGGCGAAAGTCCGCTGGCCTGGAGCGCGCGCTGGCGCAGGGCCGAGGTCAGTTCGGCGCGGATGGCGTCGATCAGCCCCCCGTCGGACCGGCCGTTGGTCCAGATGCGGACCACCGCACCGGGCTCGCCGAAGTCCTTGGGAATGTAGACCGCCAGGGCGAAAGGCCTCTTGCCGTCCGGCGTCGAAACATCGCCCTGCAGCGCGCTCGCCCCGGCGCGTCCGAAGGCCTCGGGGCCCTTGTCCACGGGGGCGCCGTCCGGCGGCGGGATTTGGACGAAGTCCCTCGTCGGCGGCTTGAACGCCGGAGCGTCGTCCGGGAGCCGCGGCTGGAGCCGGCGCAACGCCGCGCGGGCGCCGCCGTCCGCCGCGAATCTGGCGACCTCGGCGTCGGACGCCCACGCCCCTCGCCGCACCCAAGGCGCCCCGGGATCGACCGACGCCGGCTGCCAGCGGTCCACATAGGTGGAGAGGCTGCGCAGGACCTCACGCTGATAGTCCATCTCCAGCCGGCGTTCGACCTGGGCGCCGTAGCGGCCCGAGGCGTCGACCAGGCTGAAGGCCGAGGTGGTCTTCGGACCGAAAACGACGGAGCCGAAGATCGAGACCGCAACCGCGAACGGCACGATCAGCACGGTCACCATGAAACCGCGCGTGGCCACGATCTGGCGAAAGTCGCGCGCGGCGACCAGGAGGATGGCCTTCATCCGACGATCTCCTGATCGGCGCCGACAAGATGGATGAACACCTCGTGCAGGCCGGGGTGATGGATGTCGAAGCCGCGAAGCGGGAAGCTCCGGGCTGTGCAGGCCTCGAGCAGGTCGCCCGGGTTCGCAGCCGGCTGAAGCGCGACGTCGAACCGGGTCCAGCCGCCTTCGACCGGGCCGAGCGCAAAAGCCGACGCCACGCCGGGCAGGCCGGAGGGATCGGCGCGGCCGACCAGGGTCAGGCGGGCGGGCAGCGACGCCCGCGCCGCCTCCTGGGTTCCCTCGAACACCTTGCGCCCGCGGGCCAGCAGGACCAGCCGGTCGCACAATCGCTCGGCGTGCTGCATCACATGGGTGGAGAAGACCACCGTCGAACCGCGGCTCGCCATCTCGCGGATCAGGTCCTCGAGCACGCCCTGGTTGACGGGATCGAGGCCCGAGAAGGGCTCGTCGAGCAGGATCAGCCGGGGCGAATTGACCAGCGCAGTGGCGAGCTGGACCTTCTGGGCCAGACCCTTGGAAAGCTTGCCCACGGGCGTCCTGGCCCTGTCGGCCAACCCCAGGCGCTCGATCAGCTCACCCGCCGCCTTGCGCGCCGCCCCCCGGTCCATCCGCTTCAACCTGGCGAAGTAGACGATGGTGTCGAGCACGGTCATCAGCCGGTAGAGACCCCGCTCCTCCGGCAGGAAGCCGATCTCGGCCGCGTTCTCGCGCGCCGGAGGGCCGCCCATGACCTCGATGCGACCAGAGGTGGGACGGATGATGTCGAGCGTCATGCGCAGCGAGGTGGTCTTGCCCGCGCCATTGCCGCCCAGGAAGCCGAAGACGCCCCCCTCGGGCACGGCGAAGCTCAGCCCATCCACGGCGGTGAAGTCGCCGAAGCGCTTGGTGACATGGTCGAGGACGAGAATGGAGGCGCTCATGCGGCCGCTCCTTATCATCCGGGCGAGGCAAAGCGGGACCTCGCGGAGGGCGTCAAGCGCCTCGCGGCGACTGAAACCCGCGTTGAATAACCCAACTGGATAGGTTCTAAGTCTATGCCCATGCCCACGGTCGATATCGACGGCGTCAATCTGCATTGCGACATCGAGGGCGAGGGGCCGCCGCTGCTCCTGATCGCCGGCCTCGGCGCCAACGCCTCGAGCTGGGCGACGATCAAGCCGCTGCTCAAAGGCAGGTTCACCTGCATCACTTTCGACAACCGAGGGGTCGGCCAAAGCGACGCGCCGCCCGGACCTTACACCATCGACCAGATGGCCGACGACACCGCCGGCCTGATCCGGCGCCTGGGCTACGACCGCGTGATGGCGGTCGGCTGGTCGTTGGGTGGCTCGGTGCTGCAGGCGCTCATGATCCGAAACGGCGACCTCGTCTCCAGGGCGGTGCTGCTGAGCGCCTTCCCGAACTACACCGAGTTGCAGCACGGCTGGCTGGACTGTCTCCTCTGCCTGCGTCAGTCCGGCGTCGCGGCCGAGGCGCAGGCGATGTTCGGCATGGCCTGGGGCTTCACCGGTAAGATGCTGGCGGATCACGGCGCGCTGGCGGCGGCCGCGCGGCTGGGGGCGGCGGCGCCCTACCCCACCTCGTACGAGGGCTTCGCCGCTCAGGCCCACGGCTTGCGCCGCTATGACTCCCGGCCGATGCTCGGCGCGGTGAAGACCCCGACCCTCGTGCTGGTGGGCGCCGAGGACGTGCTGACCCCGGTCAGCCAGTCGATCGAGATGGCCGAGCTGATCCGGAACGCGCGGCTGCATGTGCTGCCGCGTGGGGGTCACGGCATGGCGATCGAGTACCCGACCGAGACGGTGGCCGCGATCACGGCCTTCCTGGGCGCGTAGCGAGCCGGCGATCCGTGGCGCCCGCAAGCGCCGTCGCACACGCGCTTGACATCCCTATTGAGGGGCCGTCTGGATTCGCCGCTGGCGGCCAAAACAGACCTAAGGGAGATCAGCCATGACCTACGCTCAGGGGCGCGCATTCAATGATGCCGACAGCCACATCATGGAGCTGCCGAGCTTCCTCAAGGACTACGCCGACCCGCCGATGCGCGAGCGCATGCCGGAGATCCCCGTGCCCCGCATCGGGACACTTGCCAACCTGATCGACGAGGCCAAGGCGGCCGGCGGCCACAGCCCCGAGAGGATCGGCGAACTGGTCGCCCTGGGCGATACCCTGATCGCCGGGCCCAAGGGATACGCCGCCCTGGGCGCCTTCAACGCCGGCGAACGCACCCACGCGCTCGACATGCTGGGCTTCCAGCGCCAGCTGGTGTTCGCCAGCTTCTCCGAGCTGATCGCCTTCGATACGGAGCGAGCGATCGAGGATCGCTACGCGGTCGCGCGCGCCCACAACCGCGCGATGGCCGAATTCTGCAGTCAGGACAAGCGTCTGTGCGGTGTCGGCCTGCTGCCTCTGGATGTCACCGCGCTGAGCCTGGCGGAACTGGACTGCCTGCTGTCGCTCGGCCTGAAGGCGGCCTGGGTGCCCCACAGCGCCTGCGGCGGCCGCTCGCCCGGCCATACCGATCTCGATCCGGTCTGGGCCCGGCTGGCGGAGGCGGGCGTGCCCTTCGTCATTCATGTCGGCGGAGCGCGGCTGAACCTGCCCCGCGAGTGGATGAATACCGGCCGGAAGATACCCTCCGACTGGCTCGGCGGCGGCGAGAACCTGCGGGGCAAGGACATGACTGCCCTGCACCATGGCGCCGAGGTCTTCATCGGCGTGATGGTGATGGACGGGGTGCTGGAACGGCATCCGACCCTGCGCGGCGGGGTCATCGAACTTGGTGCGGGCTGGGTGCCGTCGATGCTGACGCGCCTCGATTGGACAGTGGATATCTGGAAGAAGAGCGAGCCCGAACTGGCCACCCAGAGCCGCAAGCCGTCCCAGCAGATCATCGATCAGCTCGCCTTCACCCCCTTCGTCTACGAGAACGTCGGCGAGTTGATCCGCCAGTCGGACGAGCGGCTCTACATGTTCTCCAGCGACTATCCCCACCCGGAGGGCGGCCGCGCCCCCCTGGCCCGCTTCGAGGCGAGCCTGGCCGGCCACGGGGAAAGCGCAAAAGCGCACTTCTATGCCGAGAACTTCGCGCGCCTGTTCGCGAGCGCCTAGGAGCAGGGTTCGTGACGAAGAGGCTCGCAACGGAGGCCTCGACCATGGATGTCACCCCTGAGGAAACCAATCTCGCTGTCGTGCGCCGGTTGTGCGAGCTTCAACCTGCCGATCCCAGCCGAGACACGCGGCATAAAATCCTGGGTCCGCCCGCGTGGGGACGAGCGGCGTAACTAAGCCGGCGCGGCCTGCGCTCCGCGCACCAGGCGGCCGGGCAGAGCGCCGGTGGACTGGCCCTCGCGGGAGATCACCTGGCCGGCGACGATCGTCGCCTCATAACCCGCCGCGTCCTGATAGAGCCGCCGCCCGCCGGCCGGCAGGTCGTAGCGCACCTGCGGGCTGTGCAGCGTCACCCGGCCGTGGTCGATGACATTCAGGTCCGCCTTGCGCCCGACCGACAGCACGCCGCGGTCATTCAGGCCGACGGTCTCCGCCGGATCGCGGGTCAGCGCCTGGACGGCCCGCTCGATCGGCATACGCGTCCCGTCGCGCTCGCGGGTCCAGTGCTGCAGCACCGTCGTCGGGAAGCTGGAATCGCAGATCATGCCGTAATGCGCGCCGCCGTCGCCAAGGCCCAGGACGCTGTTGGGGTCGTTGATCAGCGACAGGATCGGGTCGAGGTTGCCGTTGCCGTAGTTGGCCAGCGCCAGCAGCAAGAGGGCGCGCCCGCCGTTCTCCATCATCATATCGTACGCCAGTTCGGCCGGGTCCATGCCGCGCCGCGCCGCCTGCGCCGCCACCGAGGTCGCCGGGTCGGGCTCATAGTTCGGCGGATCGCCCATCGGGAAGATGTAGTCGAACCGCCGCCCCAGCCGGGTCAACGGCAGGAAGGAGTCCTGCGCGTCCTCCATCAGAAGCCGGGCGCGCACCATCGGATCGCGCAACGCTTGAATCCGCTCCTCGAACGGCAGCTTGGCCAGCGGCTGGTAGCTGGGGCACAGGTTGAACGGGTTCACCGTCAGATCGAAGCCCAGCACCATGCCGATCAGCCGCGGGAAGACCTGGGCGCGGATGCGCGGGCCCCTGGTGTTGGCCTCGGCGAGGTGGGCCATGATGTCTCGCCAAGCTTCCGGATTGCCGTTGTCCTGCGCCATGGTGAAGCTGGCCGGACGCCCGCTCATCCGCGTCAGGCGGGAGAGCAGGTCGATCTCGTCCTGCAAGGTTCGGCCGGATGAGCCGAACACTGCCTGCAGGACGCCCTTGCCGGTGTCTTTCAGCGCCATCGCCATGGCCTCGAGCTCGGTCTCCGCCGATTGCCAGGTTGGGATCGGATCACCCTGACCGGTCTTGTGGATGACCAGGCGCGAGGTGGCGAACCCCAGGGCGCCGACGCCGATCGCCTCGCGCACCACCGCCTGCATCTTCGCGAGGTCGTCGGCTGTCGCCGGCTCGCGGTCCGCGCCGCGCTGGCCCATCACATAGACGCGCACCGCCGAGTGCGGAATCTGCGAGGCGAAGTCGATGTCGTGCGGGCGCTTTTCGATGGCGTTCATGTACTCGGGATACGTCTCCCAATCCCAGGTCAGCCCCTCGGTCATCACCACCTCGGGGATGTCCTCGACGCCTTCCATGACGCTGACCAGCAGGTCGCGGTGTTCCGGCCGGCACGGCGCGAAGCCGACGCCGCAGTTGCCGCCGACCACGCTCGTAACGCCATGGCTGGACGAGGGCGACAGCCGCTGGGCCCAGACCGCCTGGCCGTCATAGTGGGTGTGGATGTCGACGAAGCCGGGCGTGACGATCTTGCCCTTGGCGTCGATCTCCTCGGCGCCGGAATCGACCACCTTGCCGATCGCGGCGATCTTGCCGTCCTTGATCGCGACGTCCGCCGCAAACGACGCGGCTCCGGTCCCGTCGACCACTTCGCCGCCGCGGATGACCATGTCGAACTTATGAGCCATGAGCGTTTCCTCTGGGTTTACGGCGTTTAGTTTGCGCCAATGCACGGCGCGCGCAATCCGAAACTGAAGCTGCACTCTTTCGAGGTCAACGGTCCAGCCAGCCGGCTGCGTTTAGCGTGATCCCGCAAAGATCAGCTTAGGGCGCGGGCTTTTCCATTGTGGGGCGCTGACCATGGACTCCGCCACCCGATCCCAACCCTTTGCCCGGCCCGCGCCTAGTGTGCTGGATTTGAAGTTCGCCGGTGTGTGGGGTCAGGCTGGGTGCGAACTTCAAATCCAAAAAGCACACTAGAATTCAATAGTTTCTAGTGTGGCTGGAGATTCAGAAA
>JAQGIW010000167.1 GCA_028290905.1 Caulobacteraceae bacterium
CCAGGCCCGTCCTCCTCGTAGCGGTCCCGCAAGCGACGGAAATGTCGCTCGCTTATCCCCAGCAGCTCCGCCGCCTCCACGCAGCTTACCGCCCCCGCCCTGTAACGCCCGATCGCCACCACGATCCGCGACATCCGTACCTACGCATGCATGCGATCCCACCGGCCGCAACCGGACAAATCGTATGGTACGAAAACCGGACATATCGTGTGCTACCTACATTGCAACCCGGCTACCGCAGCGACGACACCCGCAACGGCGAACCAACGGACATTCAAAGACGTCGCAGAAGGGCGCTTTCCAGTCGGTCGCGCCGCCCTGCCCAGAGCCTGATTTGCCGGCGCTTATCCGAGCCGCACAAGCTGACCTTGTGGTTGCCTGAGCGCAAACCTATGTTGGCCAGACTTAGCCAAGGCGTCCCGACATGCCGACTTACAATGTGCTCGAAGCGAAGTCGAACCTCTCCCGCCTGATCGACGCGGTCGAGAGCGGTCGGGAGGCCGAGATCATCATCGCCCGTAACGGCAAACCCGCCGCCCGCCTCGTGCCGCTGAACGCCAAGCCGGCCGGGCGGCGTTTGGGGATCGCCGAAGGTCTGTTCGATGTTCCGGAAGACATCGACGGGGCGAACCGTGCGATCGCGCGTCTATTCGGCGGCGAGGGCGATTGAACCTGCTTCTCGACACCCATGTAGCGCTTTGGGCGATCGGTGAGCCGACCCGGCTGCCGAGGACGATCCGCGCCCTGATCGCGGACCCCGGGAACGAGATCTTCGTCAGCGCTGCGAGCCTCTGGGAAATCGCCATCAAGCACGCGCTAGCTCGAGGCGGCGTCGGCGCGATGCCCCTCTCGGCCGAAACCGCCCTCGCCTACTTCAGCGGGGCCGGCTACGCCATCTTGAGCGTCTCGGCACGGCACGCCGTCGCCGTCGAAAAGCTTCCCCGCCTCCACGGCGACCCTTTCGATCGGCTCCTCGTCGCCCAGGCCTTCGAAGAACCCCTCAGGCTGATCACCCACGACACCGCCGTCGCGGGCTATGGCGAAGCTATCATCGCATTCTGATTGGTCGCCCCGGGCCAAAATCCCGCCCATGACTATCGCGACACGGCGCCCCCGCGCCGAAACCAACGCTGTTGCGCTGCTCGACTAAAGCTGCTTGCCAGCCAAGACCCTGGTCATCTACGCGGCCGTTGAGGCTTATGGCGTCCCCGTCATCGAGTTCTGTTCTGCCGAGCAACCCGGAGGGCGGGTCCAGGCGCCGCCCTGGTGAACATGAACGATGGCGTGGCTGTCGGCGTACAGCCGCCGCCAGTCCGGCGAACGGTCGAGAGCGGGGATCAGAGGCGAGGCGGGCTCCAGGATAGTCCAGGCGAACCCCCGCTTGGCCGCCTCGGCGGCGAAGGCGCAGGCGTCCCCGCCCTGCAAAGCGAGAAACCTATTGCGAAAGGCGTCGCCGTAGACCTCCGCGCGACTGTCGATGTAGGGGCGCACGCCACTGAAGATCAGGAAGCCTCCGAAGCGGTAGGCGTTGAACACCGGCCGTTCCTTCAGCGACGGCGGTACATGGGCGAGCGCCACGCTGGGCGCCGATGCGCTGTCCGGTGACCCCGAGGCGACCGCGATCCTGCCCACGGCGACGACGGCCGCGAGGGCGGCGGCGGCGGCGATGGGCCAAGGGCCCCCGCGTCCCGGGGTAGCCGTCTTGCCCTTGAACACCGCGCCCAGCGGCTCCGCCAGAAGCAGGGGCGCGACGATCGCGAACAGCTGGACGTGGCGGGCGTGGTGAAGGGTGAGATGCGCGACGAGCAGGACGAGGAGCAGCGAGAACACCGGCACGCGGACACCCCGCCACCCGAGGACGAGGACGAGGCCCAGCAGCGCCACCTCGAAAAAGGGATTGCGGTCGAAGTCGAGGGGCGCCCATTCGCCGATCCCGGCCAGGGTGGTCATGCTCGTGAGTCGCAGGGGGAATGTCAGGTTGGCCAATCCATGTGGGCTGACCACCGTGGCGACGAGCATCAACGGGACCGGCCATGCCCAGGGCAGGAGCGCGCGGACCCCCTCGCTTCGGTTCCTCCAGGCGGACTCCAGGCCGAAGGCGCCCAACAGGCCGAGACCAAAGACAAAGCTGCCATGAATATTGGCCCAGGCCACCATGATCGGGGCCAGTCGAATCCAGGACGGGGGACGCCCGTCGGCGCGGGCCATGACCAGTTCAGCCGTCCACATCTCCAGGAGCGGAAGCGCCAGAAGGTGCGGCCGCGCGAGTAGCGCCGGGGCGAGGCAACCCAGGGAGAGGACTACGACGACGGCCAGCGGCACGCCGCCAAGCCACCGACCCACGTGGCGCGTGAGCAGCCCGGCCATCGCGCCGGCCGCTGTCGCGAAAAGCAGCGCGACGCCCGTCCACCCGGCGAGGCGCCAGGCGAGGGCCATCAGCACCTCCGAGAGCCACTCGTGCGCCTGCCAGGGCTTGCCGAGGAAGGTGTAGGAGAAGGGGTCGGTATGCACCACCGCTCCCGATCGCAGCATCAGATCGCCGGCGGCGATGTGCATCCAGGTGTCGCCGTCGTTGAAGATCCCCGGTGCGAAGGCCGTGAACGCCCCGACCAGGACCGCCGCGATCAGGAAAGGAGGCAGGATCCACGGAGGCGTGCGGTCCGGGTCCACTGCCGTTGTGGTAAGCCTGACTGCGCCGCGCTGGTCGATCACCGCGCCCCCTCGATCCGGTAGAGATCTGCGACCGGCGACGCCGACACCAGGCGAACATTGACCGGTAGCGCCGGCGACCGGTGACCAAAATGTTCGTAGAGGAGGTAGTCGAACTTGTTCTCCCAGCCCATCCAATAGACCCGGCCGCCCAGGCCGTCGCCTTGCGGCGGCCTCGGTCCGTCCTTGCGACCAAACCCGGCCTGGAGGTCCGACAGGCTCAGCGGCGACCCGAAGGGCGTGCTGGACGCCAACATGCCCGCCGCAGGTCGTACGGTCGTGAACGGGGTGAACAGATAGGGCACGAACGCGTCCCGATCGATCACCGCCAGCAGCGCTACGTGCAGCGTCGCGCGCCGCATCGGAACATCGCCCGGTAAGACGGGCGATTGCGCCACCAGAAGACGCATTCCGCGGGGCATCGCGGTGAGGACATGCCGCACGTCGGCGATCTGCCCGTCCAGCCGCCGGAGCGTGCTGGCGATGCCGAGCGAGCGAACCGCCGTCATGGCGAGAATGCAGCCGATCGCAACGGAGCCCGCGACGGGGCCCATGCGCTCCGTGACGCCCACCCCGCCTATCAACAACAGCGCCAGCATCAGAGGCAGGCGATAGTCCATGCCGTATATGCCGTGAACGACGTTGGGCATGACCGCCGCCGCGGCCAACACGGCAAGGAAGGGCCCCCATATGACCGGGGCCATGCGAAGCCTGTCGGTGAGCAGTCCGAGGATCAGGAGGAGCAGGGCCAGCCCGCCGGCGATGCGGTCGGCGGGTGCGGTGAAGAACAGCACCGGCGATGCCATCGCGGTGCCCTTGCCCAACATATAATAGTGGGTCCCCACGTGTCCTATGAGGGGCTCGACGTGAACGCCCAGGGCGAGCACGACGGCCGGCGCCGCTTGCAGTCCGGCGGCCATCGCCTCGACCATGAAGGATCGCCAGGACCGAAAACCGGTTCGCGAGGCGACGGCGATTTCATAGCCGGCGACCGCCAGGCAATAGCCCGCGAACGCCATCAGATGAAACAGATAGAGGAGCGTGGTCGGAACGCAGAACAACACCGCGCGCCGCCATCGCGGCCATCCCGCCGTGTAGATCCAACCGGCGAACACGATGACGGCCAGACACAGACCCGGAAGATAGTTCACGAACCCCCACGCCAGGAGAAAATTATAAGAAAAGAGAAAGGCCACCGTTGGAATCAGACTCAATCGACGATGAATAACATAGTGCAGAACCAGTGCGCTCACGACCGGCAATAGGACGCAACAGCTGATATATAGCCGGCCGGCGTCATAGATCGGCAACACCTTATTGAAGATAACGAATAAGCTATCCATCCCCAGGTAAGGAAGGGGTTGCCATCGTACCGTATAATATTTTGCTATCGCCGGCGACTTTCCAATCTCGGCCAGGATATGCATTCTGGCGAGATGATTCAGATAGTCGCAGAGAGCTGGAATTTCTACGCTCAACACCGGGTACAGTACTATTGCCATCATGACCAGGTAGACGCCGCCGATCACGTAGATTTTCAGCCGCATTCTCGTCCACCGATTCGAAGTTGCAAAACCTGGAACGCCGCGCCGAGACGACGCTCGACTGTCGCCGTCGTCTAGCGATATCGTTCGAATTTTCTATTCTTTGAAAATAAAACCCACCCTGCTGTGTTATATTATATTTATCAATCCTCTCACTATGCAAGCCGACCACGGCGCCTGATCGGGATGGTGGGCGATACTTAAGACCTCAGGCGTCCAGCATCCGTTCCGGGCGGCCGCGGCTGATGGCCTCGGCGCCTTCCATGATCGGGTCGATCAACTGCTGGCAGGTCGGGATGTCGTGGATCAGGCAAGCCACCATGCCGCGCGACCAGGCCCCGGCGTCTATCTCCCCGGTGACCGCATCGCCGCCGGGCGATCCATGCGGCGCTGGTGGGTCTGGGCGGTGTGCTGATGCTGATCATCGGCGCGCGGCTGCGGCGAGAGTTCGGCCAAATCTCAGGTGCGCGGCCCGCCACATCCCAGCGAACAGACGCAAACGTTTATCGATAATTTGATGTAATATGGCACTATATTAGGCTCACTCGACGCCTATTTAGGAGAAAAACAGTGGCAAATGACTTCCTCGCGTGTAGTTATCGGCGGACGACTGCTTTGAACGGGTGCGCCACCCAGCGTGTCACAGCTTCCGTCAAGATCGCAGGACCGTCGGTTAGTGGCCCGGCGAGAGAACAGGAAGAACGCGATGCGCGCAGCAACGCTGTCGGCCGTGCGAGGTGGCCGTTCAGCCTCCTGGGACCGGGACGCCCCGGCCGCCCGGGTGGCCATCTCGATCATCGTTCCGGCCAAGAACGAAGAACGGAGTCTGCCTGAACTGATCGCGCGTCTCTTCGACGTGCTGCGGCCGCGGCGCGAGCCCTTCGAGGTCATCGTCGTGAACGACGGCAGCACCGATGGCTCCCTGGCCGTGTTGCGCAGCCTGGCCGACACCCATCCGGAGCTGCACATCATCGATCTGGCGCGGAACTACGGCCAGACGGCGGCCATGATGGCCGGCCTCGACCACGCCCGCGGGGACGTCATCGTCCCCATCGACGCCGATCTCCAGAACGATCCGGCGGATATTCCGCGCCTGCTCGACAAGCTGAACGAGGGCTACGACGTGGTGTCCGGGTGGCGCAAAGTGCGCAAGGACGCCGCCATCCGCCGGAACCTTCCCAGCGCCGTCGCCAACAAGGCCATCTCCTGGCTGTCCGGGGTGCACCTGCACGACTATGGCTGTTCCCTGAAAGCCTATCGCCGCAGTGTCATCGGTCCGGTGCGGCTGTACGGGGAGATGCACCGCTTCGTCCCCATCTATGCGGCCTGGTACGGCGCCCGCATCACCGAAATCCCGGTCAATCACAGTCCGCGCCTGCACGGCGCCTCCAACTATGGGCTCGAACGTGTAGCCAAGGTCATCCTTGACTTGATGGTCGTGCGGTTTCTCGACCGGTGGCTAGGCAAGCCGATCTATATCTTCGGAGGCTTCGGACTGTTGTGGTTCGCCGTGGCGATACTCAGCGCCTCGTACATGTTTTATCTCAAGCTGTTCGACAATGTGTCGATGATCCTGACCCCGCTGCCGATCCTGGCCGCGATGTCCTTCATGATGGGCGTCATGAGCATGCTCATCGGCCTTGTCGCCGAGATCGTGGTGCGCACCTACTTTGAGTCGCAGGGAAAGAGCATCTACCACGCCCGCGAGCTGATCAACCTCGACGGCGGTCCGTCGTATCAGCGCGCCTGACGCGCGGTGTGCGGCCTGGCCGGCTTCGTGGGCGCGGGTGATCGCGCGGATCTGGCGGCGATGGCCGCCGCCCTCATCCATCGCGGCCCCGACGACGCTGGCGCGCACATCGACCCCGAACACGGGGTCCATCTGGCGTTCCGGCGCCTGGCCGTCGTGGACATCGCCGGCGGTCGCCAGCCCATGTGGAACGAGGACGGCACGGTGTGCGTCCTCTTCAACGGCGAAATCTATAACCACCGGGCGCTGCGCGCGGCGCTCCTGGCCAAGGGCCACGTGTTCCGCACCGACCGCTCGGACACCGAGGTCCTGGTCCATGGCTATGAGGAATGGGGCGAGAGCCTGCCCGCTCGGCTGAATGGCATGTTTGCCTTCGTGATTTGGGACCGGGCCCGTCGCCGCCTGTTCGCGGCCCGGGACCGCTTCGGCGAGAAGCCGTTCTACTATGCGGCGCGTTCGGGCTTTTTCGCCTTCGCCTCGGAACTGTCGGCCCTGATCCGCCACCCCGGCGTCGATCGGGTGATCGACCCGGTGGCGCTGCAGAAGTTCTTCGCACACGGCTATATCCCGGCCCCCAACGCCCTGTATCGCGGCGTGCGAAAGCTGCCGGGCGGGTGCTCTCTGACGCTGGACCTCGACCGCTTCGAAGTCCGGGAACGGCGCTATTGGCGCTTCGCGATCGATGCAGACGAGCATTCGCCGGACCAGCGGATCCCCGAACTGACCGAGGAGCTTCGATGCCTGCTCGACGCCGCGGTGGCGCGGCGGCTGGCCAGCGATGTGCCCCTCGGCGTGTTCTTGTCCGGCGGACTCGATTCCAGCCTCGTGCTGGCCCTTGCCGCGCGCCACCGCCCGGCGGACAGCCTCGACACCTTCACCATCGGCTTCGATGAACCCTCGTTCGACGAGAGCGCGCACGCGCGGCAGGTCGCCGCCGCCATCGGCTCGCGCCACCACGAAAGGATCCTCGATTTCGGGACGGCGCGGGACCTCCTCCCCTCCGTGCTCGCCCGCCTGGATGAGCCGACGGGCGATGCCTCCATTCTTCCAACCTATCAGTTGTGCGCCTTTGCCCGCGAGCATGTCACGGTCGCGCTGTCGGGCGACGGCGGAGATGAGCTGTTCGCGGGCTACGATCCTTTCGCCGCCCTGGCGCCGGCGGTCTGGTACGACCGCCTGGTCCCGCCACCGGCGCACCGGCTTCTGCGCGGCGTGACGGACAGGCTGCCGCGCGCTGATTCCAACATGAGCCTGGATTTCAAGATCCGTCGCGCCCTGATGGGCCTGTCCTACGGGGCCAACGTCAGAATGCCGGTATGGATGTCGCCGCTCGATCCGGCGCGCATGGGCGCGTTGTTCGACAATCCCCTGTCGGCCGAGGAGCTCTATTCCGAAGCCATCGCGGCGTGGGATCAGGCCGGCGCCCGCAACCCGGTGGACCGGACGCTGGAGTTCTTCACCAACTTCTATCTTCAGGACGATATCCTGGCCAAGACCGACCGCGCCTCGATGATGGTGTCCCTGGAGAGCCGCGCCGTCTTCCTCGACAACGACGTGGTCGATTTCTGCGCCCGCCTGCCGCACGGCTACAAATATCGGCGCGGCGAGCGCAAGTTCCTGCTGCGCCGCGCGGCCGAGGGCCTCGTCCCCGCCACTGTGCTCAAGCGCCCCAAGAAGGGCTTTGGAATCCCCCTCGCCAAGTGGCTGCGGCAGATGCCGCCCGCGCCTGCAAGCCTTCCGACGCCAGGAATGCGCGAGGGCTGGATGGAGGCGCGATGGTCCGCCGCCCGGGCTGGCCAGGAGGACGAGCGCCTGCTGCTGTGGAGTTGGCTGAGTCTTCAGGGGGTGATCGGCCGGAACGGGGTTCTCGATGCGGCCGCCTAGGAGCGTGACGGACCTGTATCGCCGGGCGCCGGCGCCGTTTCAGCAGCTCCTGCGCTATGGATGCGTCGGAGTCGGCGTGTCGGTATGCTACGGCCTGCTCGTGGTCGCCTGCGTCATCCCACCGCTTGCGGTCGACCCGACGCTGGCCAGCGTCATCGCCTTCGTCGTCACGCTGCCGGCCGGATGGTTCGCTCACCGGGAGTTTTCATTCGCCGACCGGCCGCGAGATCGCTTTCAGCCGATCCGATTCGCCGCGGCGACCGGGTCGAGCTTCGTCGCGGCGGTCGGCGGCATGTACTGGATCACCCGCGTCGCCGGTCATTCCTATCTGCTCGGCATCGCCTGGAACTGGATGGTGATTCCGGCGACCAATTTCCTGCTTTACCTGCTCTGGGTCTTCCGGGAGGGGCGCATCGTCGCGCGAATCACACAAGGACGGCCATGACCAGGATGTATGTCTATGATTCGGCGTTCCAGGCCATGACGTCGGCCGGCTCGGCCCTCGCCGCCCGCCATCCTTTCGCAGGAATGATCCAATGACTGTCCAGGATTTTCCACTCACGGCCCTGGGCAAGGGCTCGCCGGACCGCTTTGGCTACTCATGGGACCAGTACGCCGACCTCCTACCGGCTCATGAGGAGCAGTTCCTGCGCTGGACGGCGCTCGACAAGCGGGTCTGGCGCGGAAAGCGCTTCCTCGACGCCGGTTGCGGGATCGGCCGCAACGCCTACTGGCCCATGACTTATGGCGCGCTCGGAGGGGTGGCGCTGGACGTCGACGACCGCACTCTGAGGCGCGCAGCCCACAATCTATCGCCCTATCCGAACGTGAAGGTCCGCAAGCAAAGCATCTACGACATCGAGGACACGAACGCTTTCGACGTCGCCTTCAGCATCGGGGTTGTGCACCATCTATCGGACCCGGTCGCCGCAATCGCGAACCTTAAGCGCGCCGTGAAGCCGGGTGGTCACGTGCTCGTTTGGCTCTATGGCCGCGAGAACAACGGCTGGATCGTGAACTTCTTCAACCCGCTGCGACACGCGATCTTCAGCAAGCTGCCGCTTGGCGTCGTGCACGCCCTTTCGTGGCCCCTGACGGCGGCGCTCTGGTGCGCCTTGCGCCTGGGTCTGCCGCCAGGCGCTTACTACCGGCTCATCCGCGGCTTCTCGTTCGACCATCTGCGCGCCATCGTATTCGATCACATGATCCCGCGCATCGCGCTCTACTACACACAGAGCGAGGCGCAGGACCTCCTGCGCAGCGCCGGGCTGACCGATGTGCGCGCAACCTGGGTCAATGAGAACTCGTGGTCGGTCATCGGATGCAAGCCATGACGAAGATGTACGTCTATGATTCGGCGTTCCAGACCATGGCGTCGACCGGCTCGGCCCACGCTGCCCGCCGCATCGTGTCGGCCATGCTCGGCATCCTGCCGCCGCGGAGTGTGATCGATTTCGGCTGCTCCCGCGGCGCCTGGCTGCGCGAATGGCGGGCCCACGGGGTCCAGGACATCGTCGGCGTCGACGGCGACTATGTGGACCGGGCGAAACTGGAGTTCGATCCCGCCCGCTTCGTGACCCACGACCTCGCCACGCCCTACAGCCATGGCCGCCGCTTCGATCTCGCCCAAAGCCTGGAGGTGGCCGAACACCTGCCCCCATCGCGCGCCCGGTCCTTCGTCGCCGACCTCGCGGCCCACGCGCCGGCGGTCGTGTTTTCCGCGGCGCAGCCGGGCCAAGGCGGCGAACATCATGTCAACGAGCAACCCGCCGAATACTGGCGCAGGCTGTTCGCCGAGCACGACCATGTCGCGATCGATTGCCTTCGTCCCCTGCTCGCCCGGGAGAGCGGCGTGCCGGCGTGGTATCGCTTCAACCTCGTGCTCTATGTCCATCGCGGGGCGCTCAACCGCGTCTCGCCGTTCGCGCGCCAGTTTCAGGTTGCCGACGGCGACCCGCTCGTCGATTCGGCGCCCCTCTCCTATCGGCTGAGGAAGATCGTGGTCCGGGCGCTGCCGCCGGCCGTTCGCGATCAGCTCGCCCGGCTGAACGCGAGGCGACTCGCAGGACGTCACCGGGCCGCGATCGGGGAAGCGTCCCGCGCGATCCTGTAGATGTTGAACATGGCGCCGGACCTGACCAGCCGCAGTTGCGGCGGCAGGTTCGGGTGCGCGCCGAAACTGAGTTCCACCGCATAGTCGAAGGTGTTCGGCCATCCACCCCAGTAGTTTCGCATGCCGAATTGGTCGACGGCGCCCCGCATTCGTGGGCTTTTCACCGGATCCGCGCCGGCGATCAATTGGGAAAGCTCGATCGGCGCGCCGGTGGGCGTGTCGATGTCTCGCAACGCCGGGGCGGCCTGCACGGACATCATCGGCTCTTTGAAAAGGGTGGGCATGAAGGCGTCGCGTTCTATCACCGTCAGCAGCGGCAGATGGCGATAGGCGAAGGCCGCCACGCGATTGGCCGGGGCGATGTTCTCATCGTCGCGAAAGGCGATCACGCGCGCGCCCCGGGGGATCACTGCCGCAGCGGCGCGGAAGTCGTCGAACTGGCGCCCGATGGGTCGCCAAGCCCGGACGATCGAGGCCATCTGCAGGCCGAGCAGCGCCACGAGCACCCCGGCGGCGATGAGACCGCCACGCCGGCTGGGTTCGCGCCATTCGCAGCTGGCGATGAGCAGCCAGACCAGCGCGACGGGCAGGCGGATGTCCATCCAGGCCACGCCTGAAAGGACCCATGGCGTCGCCAGAGCGGCCAGCGCGAGGATCGCCAAGGGAGCGCGCATCGGCGCGGCCAAAGCGAGCCGCCCGAACAGTCGCCGTCGCCTGCCGGGAAACAGCAGAAGCAGGCCCAGCACGACCAGCAACGCCGCGGGCGCGACGTTCGGGCCGCCGCTGGGAAAGATCACCGGTGAGAGCAGGGCATAGAGCTTGAACGCCGGATCGCCATACGACGTCACGCCGCCCGACTGTCCGTGACTGGCGAGCGCGACGAGAATGAGCGGAGCGATGAACGGGCAAAACGCGATGGCGCCCCGCGCGACCAGCGCGCGGAGGTCTCGCTTGCCGGACGTCAGCCAGACGCCCAGTTCGTAAGCGCCGACGCAGATCATGTAGCCCGCGAGGGCGAAGTAGTGGCTGAAGAACACCGCGAAGCTCAGCAGCGACCCGCCCACGAGGCGCCAGGCGATGCCCCGGCGCGACAGCCAGATCCAGCCGGCGAACGCCAGCAGCCATATGCCGATGCCGAACAGATAGTTGGCGAAGCCGAAATCCATGACCAGGCTGTAGGCGAAGATCGCCCCGGCCGCGGGCCACGCCGATAGCCGCCCGTAGAGGGCCGCGTGGATGGCGGCCACGCCTGCTACGATCTGGAGAAGGCAAAGAAAGAGAAAGAGGCGGCCGGCCGCGTAGATCCCCACGATGTTCGCCAGCATCGGCGCCAGGAGATCCATGCCCAGATAGGGCGACAGCTTCCAGACCACGGCATAGTTCGCCCGCAGCGGCGCGCTGTCGGCGTAGCGCGCCAGGACATGGATGCGCGCGAGGTGGTTGGGATAGTCTCCCAGAGGTGGAACCACCACGGCCACCAGAGGCGCGGCCAACAGGGCGAGGACGACCGCATAGAGCCCGATGACGAAACCCATTCGCTCGCGCGATTGCGCCCGGGATGCCGCGGGCGTTTCGGTCACAACTACCCCTCCCCCGTCAGGGATGGCCGTTCGGTCGTATTCGGCGCTATCACACGTGACCATCGAACGCTGCGCTACACGAACGAGAAACCGAAGTCCAACACCGCTCTACGCTCGGTTTCAACTAATCACGCTGACAGTTAACTAAAAACACGCGTCACTCCAGCACAATTCGTCTCATTTTTGTGGCGACGTGAAACCGATTACCTCTCCTTGGGAGAGTCGGGGACGATTAGAGTGTGGGTCTGCCTGGGCCATCGCGAAAAAACCGAGCCGGCGCCGGCCGCCTTCGCGCCACGCGGGCGGTCTTCCGATCGGTGTCTCGATCCCGCCGCCGGCCCTGATGTTCGCGCACATGCTGGACACGCTCTTCAATCTGAAGGCGGCGCTAATCTCCGCGGCCATCTTCGTTCCCGTCGAGGCGCTCATCCCCCGGCGCCGGTCCCAGCCGATGCGCGCCGGCTGGATCTGGCTGTCGCGCCGCAGCATCGCCTGGCGCCTCGTGGGCCGATCGCATAAGAAAAATCGATTGGTTCTTGTCTATGTTTACCGTAAGTACTGTCACCTCCCAATTATTTGATGATTTAGACGATTTCTATTGAATAAAGTGTTTATGTTGTTTTCATAGATACCTTGGTCGCTCTTGGCTACATTGTCAAACAAGTCCGCCAAGCTTTCATTGCCGGCGGCGCGTGACAGTGAAGTCGTGGAGATTGTCAGTGCGAAAAACGAGGCGCCAAAAGCAAATTCGAGCAGACGCATCTTACATCTCCCTCACCTGGCGGTCTCCAACGCTTGCGCCCGCCCTTTCCGCTGGCCGCCCCGGCCTCGCCAGCTGTCGATGGCCGACTACCTTTGGAATGGCTGAGCGGGATTAACCACCGACGTTCAACGCTTAGGTCGATTGCGCGTGATTCAACAGGGATTGTCGAGGTGATCCGTCGAACGCCATCGGGCGCGATGCGGTCGATCGGATCCCGATACTCCTCGGGATCGCGCGCCAGCGTCGAGGCTTGCGCCCCACTCACGAGGACGTCTTTTCCGGGATTCGGGACGCGTCGGCCCCTAAGCCCCAATCAGCTCCCGCCCGATCAGGAACCGCCTGATCTCATTGGTCCCGGCGCCGATGTCATACAGCTTGGCGTCGCGTAGGTAGCGCTCCACGGGGAAGTCCTTCAGGTACCCCGCCCCGCCCAACGCCTGGATCGCTTCGAGCGACACCCGCACCGCGTTCTCGCTCGCCAGCAGGATGGCGCCGGCCGCGTCGAAGCGGGTGGTGTGGCCGGCGTCGCAGGCGCGGGCGACGGCGTAGACATAGGCGCGGGCCGAGTTGAGGGCGACGTACATGTCGGCGATCTTGCCCTGCATCAGCTGGAACGAGCCGATCGGCTTTCCGAACTGCTTGCGCTCGCGCACGTAAGGCAGCACGGCGTCCAGGCAGGCCTGCATGATCCCCAGAGGGCCGGCGGCCAGTACCGCCCGCTCATAGTCGAGGCCACTCATCAGCACCCCGGCCCCGCCGTTTTCCGGGCCCATGACGTTCTCTTCGGGGACCTCGCAGTCCTCGAACACCAGTTCGCCGGTGTCCGAGCCGCGCATGCCGAACTTGTCGAGCTTGCGCGAGCAGGAGAAGCCCTTGAAATCCTTCTCTATCACGAAGGCGGTGACGCCGCGGCCGGCCGCCTCGGGCGCGGTCTTGGCGTAGACCACCAGGACGTCGGCGTGCGGGGCGTTGGTGATCCAGAATTTCGCGCCATTGAGCACATAGCGGTCGCCACGGTGCTCCGCTCTCAGGCCCATGGACAGCACGTCCGAGCCCGCTCCCGCTTCGCTCATCGCCAGGGCGCCGACGTGTTCGCCACTGATGAGGCGCGGCAGGTAGCGGCGCTTCTGCTCGTCCGAGCCCCAGCGGCGGATCTGGTTCACGCAGAGGTTGGAGTGAGCTCCATAGCTGAGGCCCACCGAGGCCGAGGCGCGAGAGACCTCCTCCATAGCCACGACGTGTTCCAGGTAGCCGAGGCCGAGGCCGCCAAATTCCTCCTCGACGGTGATGCCGTGCAGGCCGAGCTCGCCCATCATCGGCCAGAGGCGGCGGGGGAAGGCGTTGCTGGCGTCGACCTCGGCGGCGATCGGGGCGATGTGGTCGGCGGCGAAACGCGCCGTGGTGTCACGGATGGCGTCGGCGGTCTCACCGAGGCCGAAATCCATCGTCGGTCCGTGGTTGGGGATCATGGGGGCGGCGTGTAGCACGCCGGGCCCCTATGGGCGAAGGAGGTTGGGGTAAGCGGCGAGAGCCCTACTTCGCGCTACGCGCTTCGAACGGCATCCTGCTCCGCCCCCGAAGTCAGGACTTGTCCTGCGAAGCCCGCTAGGGCGAAGCAGGGTGGTGCGGTCGAGAAGACTCGAACTTCCACGGGTTGCCCCACAGCGACCTCAACGCTGCGCGTCTACCAATTCCGCCACGACCGCATAAGAATTTCCGGGAAAAATCCGGAGGGAGCGTCGTCTACAGGTTCCCGGCAGGCCGGTCAAACGGCCCGTCCGCGCGCCGCCACTGGACCAGGGTGAAGGTGGGATCGGCGTCATTGTGGTGTTCGAACACGGCCTCCGCGGGCGCGCCGATCACGACCTCCTGACGCGGATCGCCCAGGAGATTGCCGAGCATGCGCACCCCGCCGGCGTGGGGCAGTTCGACCACCACGACGATATAGGGACAGGCGTCTTTCAGGGCCGGATGCACCGGGTGCCAGACTCGGGTCCAGCTGTAGATCACCCCCTTGGGCTCGACCTCGACCCAGTCGAGCTCGAAGGTCTGGGTGTCGTGGGCGATCCACTGCGGCGGCCATTGGTAGACGCCGGTGCGGGGATTGCGCTGCACCTTGAGCCGCTCCTCCCGGGCGCCCTGCCAGAAGGGCGCGGAGAGCCCGTTGCGCTCTGGAACCGGAGTCGGCAGGCCGGCGGGAAGATAGGGTTCGGACATCAGAGCGCCGCCTCCGAGCCGAACAGGATGGTGCTGACCGGGGTCACCATCGGGCCGGCGACGGCCAGCGAGACGTCCGCGCCCGGAACCTGGCTGGTGGACTGGCCGCGGATCTGGCGAACCGCCTCGATCTGCAGTTCCAGACCGTGCATGTAGCACTCGGCGAGGTTGCCGCCGCTGGTGTTGAGGGGCAGCTTCCCGGTCGGGGCGATCAGGTTCTCGAGCTTGAGGAAGTCCATCGCCTGGTCCGGGGCGAAGAACCCATGCTCGACGAGGGCCATCAGGACGCCGCCGGTGAAGTTCTCGTAGCACTGGACCACGTCGACGTCAGAGGCGGCCACCCCAGCCATGTCGTACATGTGCCGGGCGACCTCCTTGAAGTGCGAGCTGGCCAGGTCCGGCGTCGCGAAACCGGCCTGGGTGCTGTGGACACGGTAGCCGGCGCCGATGGCCGCCCCAAGCACGTAGGTGGGCGTCTGCTTGAGGTTCCGGGCGCGTTCGGCGGAGACCAGGATGACGGCCGCGGCGCCGTCGTTCTCCATGCAGCAGTCGTAGAGATGGAAGGGCTCGGTGATCCAGCGGGATTCGTCGTACTTTTCCTCGGTCAGGGGACGCCCGTGCATCACCGCGCGGGGGTTCGCCTGGGCGTGGTGGTAGGAGGCCAGGGCGATCGCCCGCAGCGCCTCCTGGCCGATGCCGTGCTCATGCATGAAGCGCATGGCCTTGGGCGCGTAGTACTGGGCCGGCGACATCTGGCCGTAGGGAACGGTGAGCCCGGAGTCGCCCGAGACCGTCGACACCCTGGGACCCTGTCCGAAGCGGCCGAACTGACCCTGGGCCAGGGCGCGATAGACCACCACGCAATCGGCGAGGCCGCCGACGATGGCCGCGGCGGCGTTGGCCATGGCCCCTGCCCCGCCGCCGCCCCCGCCGCCCCACTGCATGTTGGAGAACCGCAGCTCGTGCGTTCCCAGTGCGGTCGCCAGGCTCGGCGGATCGTTGCGGTCGTTGCTGTAGGAGGCGAAGCCGTCGAGGTCCCGGGGGTCGATGCCGGCGTCCCCGCAGGCGGCGAGAATGGCCTTCAGGCAGAGGACGAACTCCGGATCGGGCGACTGGCCGTGCCGGTAGTAGGGAGTCTCGCCGACCCCCGCGACGGCCACCTTGCCGCGCAGGCTACGCTCACTCATGCGCGTTCAGTTCGCCGCGGCGTAGCGCGCCGGATCCAGCCTGAACAATCGGGCGGCGTTCTCGCCAAGGATCATAGCCCGCGTCGCGTCGGAGAGATGTCCCATGGTCCGCTCGATGGCCTGCGCCGAATGCGGCCACGACCCCTCGTGGTGAGGATAGTCGTTCGCCCATAGGAAGTTGCGGGCGAGATCGAACTCCTCGGCGTACCGCAGACCGGCGGTGTCGTCCTGGAAGGTGGCGAAGCAGTTCTCGCGGAAATAGGTCGAGGGAAGCTCCTTGAGCTTCGGCCGGACCCAGAAGTGGTGCGCCTTGTAGGCGTAGTCGAGCGTCTCGATCAGCCAGGGTATGAAGCCGATGCCGCTTTCGACCAGGCCCGCATGCAGACGCGGATGCCGTTCGAAGACGCCCGAGGCGATCATCTGCACCAGGGGCTCGATGGTCGTCTCCATCGAGTGGCAGGTGTAGTTGATCACCGCTCCGCCATTGCCGCCCACCGCCCGGGGGTCGCGGCCGGTCGAGACGTGGAAGGTGACGACCAGGCCCGTCTCCTCGAGCAGGCTCCACATCGGCTCGAAGCTCGGGTCGTTGTATTCCAGTTCCCCAAACTTCTTCGGGCCATAGATCACGGAGTTGCCGAGGCAGACCGCCCGGAAGCCGTTGTCAGCGGCCCAGCGAATCTCGTTCATGGCGCCGACTTGGTCGCCGGCCGCGATCGCCGCCGCGGGGAGGATGCGGGGCGTCTCGCCCTGCATGTGCTCGCCGCAGAACCCGTGGACCCAGCGGTTCCACTGCCGGCACATGGCCATGGCGAACACGGGGTCCGGCGAGGCCCAGCAGAGCAGCCCGCGGTTGGGGAACATCAATTCGGCGTCGACGCCATCGGCCCGGTTGTCGGCCAAACGCTGAGCGACCGTGCGGCCGCTGGTGTTGCGCAGCACATCCTCGTCATCGAGCGGCGCAAGAGGCGCGCCGCCCGGGTTGCTGGAAGCCTCGGTGGCGGCAGGCTTGGGCTCCGCGGCCGGCCCCCGAACACGCTGCGGCCGGTTGCCCTCGGTGATCAGCCACTGCGAGCCGTCCGGCCGCGCCTCCATCCTGGGTGTGCGGTCGCGGTACGCGGGCTCGATGGCGTCGAGATAGGTCGCCGGCTCGACGGCATGGCAATCGGAGGAGAACATGAAGTACTTGGCCGGGTCGCCCGGGCGGGCCGAACGTGGCCAGCCGACGGCGCCTGGCGTCTCGCGCCGCCAGAGATTGTGCTGCGTCCGCTCCGGGCTGCGCCGCACCTCGTGCAATACATCGCTCATCCTCACGCCTCCTGCCCCGCCGCATCCCGGGCCAGAAACCCGGATCCGATCTCGATCGCACCATGGCGCGCCGCCTCCAGGCTCGCAAGGCGCGCTTTGCGTTACCGTGCGGCGGCGCCCACATTGGGAGCCGATGTCGTCCGTCCCCGCCTCCACCGGCTCCGTGTCGGCGCGCCTCCCCCGCCTCGACACCCGCCCCGCAGGCTGGGCCGTGTCGCCGGAGCTGGTCGCCTATCCCGTCGCGGTGGAGGCCATGGAGAGGCGGGCGGCGGCCATCGCCGACCACGAGGCCGGCGAACTGGTTTGGCTGCTGGAGCATCCGCCACTCTACACCGCCGGGGTTTCGGCGAAGCCCGGCGACCTTCTCCAGCCGGATCGCTTTCCGGTGTTCCAGACCGGGCGCGGCGGCCAGTACACCTATCACGGGCCCGGCCAGCGGGTTGCCTACGTCATGCTCGACCTGCGGACGAGGGGACGGGACGTGCGGGCCTTCGTGAGCAGTCTCGAGGCCTGGCTGATCGCCGCCCTGGCGCGGTTCGACGTCGCCGGCGGCGCGCGGGACGAGCGGGTCGGGGTGTGGGTCGAGACGCGCGGCCCGGGGGGGGCGGTTCTGGAGAACAAGATCGCCGCCATCGGCGTCAGGCTGCGCCGCTGGGTCAGCTTCCACGGGGTGAGCCTGAATGTCGCCCCGAACCTCGCTCATTTCGAGGGCATCGTCCCCTGTGGAATTGCCGACCATGGCGTTACCAGTCTCGCCGAACTGGGTTTCCATGCCCCGATGGGCGTGGTCGACGAGGCCCTGCGGGCGGCGTTCGAAGAGATATTCGGCCCCGTCACCCCGGAAACCGCGCCCGCCTGAGTCCTTTCGACCCCTCGCGGCCCGGCTTGGTTGTGCCGACGAGCGAGGTGCGGCTACAACCGGAAGCCGGCGTCGCGGTCACGATTAACGCCGCGAGAGGCCGGCCCCCCGCCCATGTCCCTGATCGAAGACTATCTCCACCGCCAGCTTCGAGAGCCGACGTTGCAAGCGACGCTGGCGCTGACGGGGGTGGCCATCCTCTCCGAGTCGCTGTCGGCGATCGGCCTCGTCCTCAACCAGCGCCAGAGCCCGCTGGTGTTCGCCAAGGTGATCCTGCTGGCGATGCCGCAGCTGATCGTGCTGATCCTGCCGGTGGCGGTGCTCGTCGCAGGGCTGGTGTCGATCAATCGCCTGCACAGGGACAACGAGATCGTGATCTGCTTCTCCAGTGGCATGAGCCGCTGGCGGGTCATTTCCCCGGCGGTCCGGCTCTCGGCGCTGGTGGCGATGCTGTCGCTCATCATTACCCTGTGGGTGCAGCCGTTGTGCTATCGTGCCCTCAGAGACACCCTGCTCACCGTAAGGACCGATGTGCTGGCGACGATGATCCGGCCAGGGCAGTTCACGCATCCGGCCCCCGGGATGACGGTCTACGCCCGATCCCTCGACGAGGAGGGAACAATCCGCAACCTGTTCATCGACCGACGCCTGAACGGCGGTCGCGACACCACGATCACCGCCCGCGAAGGGCGCCTGAGGCAGTACGGCGCCGCGCCGATGCTGATCCTGCGGCACGGCGCCAACCAGGAACTCTCTCCCACCGGGACCCTCAACTACCTGGCTTTCGACAAGTACGTCCTCGACCTGCGGCCGCTGGTCGCGACGAAGCCCTCCGTGCGCTACAAGCTGTCCGACCGCTACCTGCACGAGCTCCTCTATCCGGACCTCCGGCAGCCCTGGGAGCGCGCCAACGCGCGGCCGATGCTGGCGGAGGCGCACTCGCGGCTGTCCGCGCCGCTCTACAACATCGCCTTCATGTTCCTGGCCCTGACGGCGGTGATCGGCGGTCCGTTCAGCCGCCTGGGCTACGGCGCGCGAATCGCCGCGGTAGGCGCGGCTGCCCTGCTCGCCCGCACGCTTGGATTCGCCGCCCAGGCGGCCAGCGGCGCGACGCCCGTCCTCAATGTGCTCCAGTACGCCATACCGCTGGGTGTCACCCTGATCTGCGCCCTGATCCTATTGCGGCCCGGACGCCGGACGTCGGCCCCGCGGCGCGCCCAGACGGCGTCCGGCCAGGCGCCGCTCGCCCTTTCGGCCTGACCTCGCGCCCGTGCGCTTGCAGCTCTATGTGCTCACGCGAACCCTCGCGGGTGTCGGCGCGGCGCTGGCCGTAGTGGCCTCGGTGATCATGCTTGTGGACTTCGTCGACATCTCGCGGACCGTGAGCGGACGCGCCGATGTCGGGTTTGCGCAGATCGCCGAACTGGTGCTGCTCAAGGCGCCCTCGGTGATCCTCCTGCTGCTGCCATTCGTGTTCCTGTTCGGGGCCATGGGAGCCTTCGTCGCCCTCAACCGCCGCAGCGAGCTGATCGCGATGCGGGCGGCCGGGGTATCGGCGTGGCGATTCCTGTTTCCGGCCGCGGCGGCGGCGTTCGTGGTCGGCGTCCTGGCCGTGGCGGTTTTCAATCCCTCGGCCGCGGCCCTCAACGGGCGCTTCGAGGATCGGCGGGCGGCGCTGACCGGAGGCGATTCGCCGACCTCGACGGGCGAGATCTGGCTTCGCCAGGGCGCGCCGGGCGGCCAGGTCGTCATCCACGCCAACGGGCGCGACACCCGTCACGGAAGCCTGCGCCTCAAGGGCGTGTCGATGTTCATCCAGAGCGTGGGCGCCGACGGCGCGGTGGATTTCACCCGCCGCATCGACGCCGATGAGGCGGTCCTGATGCCCGGCTACTGGCGGCTCACCCAGGCCCGGGAGGCCCGGCCGGGCTCGGAATCCATCCGCTCGGAGGTGCTGTCCCTCCCCTCGACCATCGGCCGGCGGTCGGCGATGGAGAAGTTCGTCGCTCCCGCCGCCGTGGCGGTCTGGGATCTGCCGGCGACGATCCGAGCCGCGGACCTGGCGGGCTATTCCTCGGCGGCCTACCGCTTGCGCCTGCAGCAGCTTCTGGCGACGCCCCTACTGCTGTCGGCGATGACCCTGGTGGCAGCCGCCTTCTCGCTTCGGCTGCTTCGGCTGGGCGACCTCGCGGGCCTCGCGACCGCCGGTGTCGCACTCGGTTTCGCGGTGTTCCTGCTCAACCAGTTCTGCGGGGCGCTGGGCTCGACCGATGTGGTCCCCGTCGCGCTCGCGGCGTGGGCGCCGCCGGTGCTCGCCCTGCTGGGCGCGATCACCCTGCTTTGTTACACCGAGGACGGTTGACCGCCGGACGTGAGAATCACCTCCCGTTTTGCGTCCGGACGCCGGGCAACGTATGGCGTGCGCAGATCGAGCCGAAGCGGCCGGATCGGCCTGAACGGTCGAAAAGAAGGGGCTGATGACAGTGAATGCGGGGCGATCGGTGGGGAGGCCGAACATCGGCGTGAACCGTTCCAGCCTTTTCGCCGGTCTGGCCCTCGCGGTGCTTGCCTCGGGGGCGCAGCTCTCCGAGGCGCAGGCCAAGACCTTGACCGCCATGGCGCCTGAGCCGACGCCCAGCAACAAGCCCGCGGCGCCCGTGGCGGACGACGGCCTGGCCGGCGGCGGCCTCTACCTGGAAGCCGATACGCTCACCGACAATCAGACCACCCATCACGTCGTCGCCACCGGCGCGGTCGAGATCCGTTACAAGGGCCGCGTCCTGCGCGCCGAGAGAGTCGACTACGATTCCGACACCGGCGCGATGGCGGCCAGCGGGAACGTGGAGATCATCAACCCGGACGGTTCGGCGCAGTTCGCCGAGAGCCTCACCCTGGACAAGGACATGAGCGCCGGCTTCGCTGCCGGATTCTCGACGCGCATGGAGGGCCACGTCCAGATCGCGGCGGAAAATGTCGAGCGACGGGGCGGCCAGGTCACCGAGTTGCGAAGGGTGATCTACACCCCGTGCCCTGTGTGCGCGGAGACAGGCCAGAAGCACCCAACGTGGTCCATCCGCGCGCGCTCGGTGGTCGAGGACAAGGCGCGCAAGACGCTCACCTTCAAGGACGCGGTCGTCGAGGTGCTCGGCCAGCCCGTGCTGTATCTGCCGGTCCTCCAGAGCGCCGATCCCACCGCGGTGCGCAAGTCGGGATTTCTTCTGCCGCTGCTGACCTTTTCCGGTCCGCGGGGGGCCAGCTACGAGCAACCCTACTATCAGGTGATCTCACAGAGCCAGGATATGTTGATCACGCCGCAGATCAACGGCCTGGTCAATCCATTCCTGAAGCTGGACTGGCGAAAGCGATTCTATTCCGGAACGATGGAGGTGCGCGCCGGCTATACCTATGACCGAGACTTCACCTCGAGCGGTGATAGATTCGGGCCGAATACCTCACGGAGTTATATTCTGGCCGATGGCCATTTTCGGATCACTGAAGCCTGGTCCTGGGGCTTCACCGCCGAGCGCGCCTCGGACAAACTGATTTTCGACAAGTATTCCGTCACGGATGTGTTCACGACCAACGCCTCCACGGACCGCGGCCTGTATGCGGCGGACGACCGGCGGCTGATCTCCCAGCTCTACACGGTTCGCCAGGACGCCAACTCCTACCTCTCGATCGCCGCGATCAGCGTGCAGGGCCTGCGCCCCAACGATCTGCAGAGGACCTTCCCGACCATCGCGCCGCTCATCGAAGCGCGCTGGGAGGACCCCAGGGCCATCCTCGGCGGCCGCCTGCGCGTCTACGGCAGCGCGGTGGCCCTGACCCGCGATCAGTCTCTGGAGACCACGGACGTCGGCGGCCAGGTGCTGCTCCCGGGGATCAGCAGCCGGCGGGCCACCCTGCAGGCCGACTGGCAGAGGAGCTTCACGTTCTCCAACGGCCTTCAGGTCCAGCCCTTCCTCGACGGCCGCGCCGATGTCTACAACGTCTCGAATGAGCCCAGCGGCCCGTCAAACGCGACGATCACGCGCGGCTTTGCAACCCTTGGCGCCGACGTCAGCTATCCGCTGGTCCGCCGGGGGGTCGGGGTGACCTACATCCTCGAGCCCCTCGGCCAGATCGCGATTTCGCCGAACTACACGCAGGATCCGCGGATCCCCAACGAGGACAGCGTCGACTTCAGCTTCGACGAAACCAACCTCTTCAAGTTCAACCGGTCGCCCGGCTTCGATCTCTACGAGGGCGGCCAGAGCGTGACGCTGGGCGGTCGGGCCACCGCGATCCTGGACGACGGGCGCACCGCCAGCGTGATGATCGGCCGGCGCCTGGGTTTCGAGAGCGCTCCCGGGATCCCTACCCGGACGGGGCTGGAAACGCCGCTCTCCGACTGGATCTTCGCCGCCGACGCCACGCCATGGAGGGGCATACGGCTGTTCTCGCGGTTTCGCCTCGACTCGCGGAATTTTTCGGTCAACGAGGCGCAACTGGGGGCCGAGCTCACTACCGCCCGCGCCGAAGGATCGGTCAGCTACCTGTATGAATCGCAGAGCCCGGCCGGCGTCAGGGTGAACAGCATCGACATCCATACCGCGCTGTTCCCGCTCCGGCGTTGGGGTATCACCAACTACTTCATCATCGACGGGGGGGCCTGGCGGCGGCGGGAGATGGGACTGGTCTACCGCGACGATTGCCTGCGCCTGGAGGTGCTCTATCGCCACGACGAGACGTTCAACGGCACCCTCGGCCCTTCGACGTCGGTTTTGGTGCGCCTAACGCTCGCCACATTGGGCAATACACGATAGAGCCACGCCACGACGCGAGCCCTCGCCCCGGGCGGCGGTGATCCTCTAATGATAATCTCCCATGACAACTTCAGGAGTAAGATGCGCGGTCTTTTGACACTAGCTGCGACCATGGCGTTCGTGGCCGTGAGTTCGGCCCCGGCGCCAGCCCAGGACGCCCCGCCTGCGGCTCCCGTCGCGGCCGCTCCCGCATCCGCGCCGGCGGGGGCCGCGGACGCGCCCGCGGCCCCGCGCGCGCCCCAGGGCCTCTCGGAAAGCGTCGTGGTCACGGTCAACGACGACCTGATCTCCACCTATGACATCGTCCAGCGGATGCGCCTGCTGATCGTCACCGCCGGCATCCAGCCCAACGATCAGAACCTGCCGGAAATCCAGCGCGAGGCGATCCGCTCCCTGGTGGACGAACACCTGCAACTCCAGGAACTGAGAGCGCAGGGAAAGACCCAGAAGTTCGACCTCATCGCCTCCGACCAGGAGGTCGACGACGAGATCGCCCAGATAGCCCGCAGCAACAACACCAGCGCCACCCAGCTCCTGGCCCAGCTCGCCGCCCAGGGCGTGGGCGCGCAGACGTTCCGCGACCAGCTGCGCGCCGAGATCAGCTGGCGGGGTTGGATCCGCGGCCGCTACGGCCAGCGCCTGGCGATCGGCGACGACCAGATCAAGGCCTTCCAGAAGCGCCTCGAGGCCGAGGCGGGCAAGCCGCAGTACCAGATCGGCGAGGTCTTCATCGACGCCTCGCGCGCGGGCGGGCAGGCTGCCGCCAACCAGGGGGCGGAGCAGCTGATCAGCCAGCTGCAGAAGGGGGCGCCCTTCGCCGCCGTCGCCCGGCAGTTCTCCAATTCGCCGTCGGCGGCGAACGGCGGCGACGTCGGATGGATCTCCACCGGCGAGATGCCGCCGGAAGTGGACAGGGTCCTGGAGAACCTGCGTCCGGGGCAGCTCTCGCCGCCGATTCCGGTGAAGGACGGCGTCTACATCGTCTTCCTTAAGGATCGCCGCGCCGGTGGCTCCTCGACGGTGGTGCGGCTCAAGCAGGCCGCGATCGCCCTCTCCAAGACGGCGACGCCCGAGGAGGTCGCGGCGGCCCAGGCGACCCTCACCGCCATGCAGCCCAAGGTCCAGGGCTGTGACAACCTCGAAGCCGTGGCGGCCAAGACGCCGGGCGTGGTCGCCGGCGATCTCGGCGAAGCGGACACCAAGGACCTCGCGCCGGCGTTCAAGGGCGTTGTCGAGACCCTCCGGGCCGGTCAGGTCTCCCAGCCCGTCCGCACCGACGCGGGACTGCACCTCATCGCGGTCTGCGACAAGCATGCGGGCGGCGCCGAGCAGATGACGAAGGAACAGATCGAGGACAGGCTCTACGGCCAGGAACTGTCGATGATCGCCAAGCGCCAGCTGCGGGACCTGAGGAACTCGGCGACCATCGAGACGCGGTGAACGAGCTTCCGCCGCTTCGGGAAGTCCTGGCGGCGGCCGGGATCGCGGCGGACAAGCGCTTCGGCCAGCACTTCCTGCTGGACCTCAACCTCTGCCGCAAGATCGTGCGGCTCGCTGGCGTCGCCACGGGTGACAGGGTGATCGAGGTCGGCCCAGGCCCCGGAGGTCTGACCCGCGCCCTGGTCGAAGCCGGGGCGACGGTGACGGCGGTGGAGAAGGATCCGCGCTTCATCCCGCTTCTTCAGGACCTCGCGGCGAGCGCGGCCGGTCGCCTGGAGGTTGTCGAGGCTGACGCCCTGGCCGTCGATGAAATGAGCCTCGCGCCCGGTAACGACCCCATCCGCGTGGTCGCCAACCTGCCCTACAACGTCGGCACGCCGCTGCTGGTGAAGTGGCTGACCGGCCGCTTCCGTCCCGCCTCGATGACCCTGATGTTCCAGAAGGAGGTCGCCCGCCGGATCGTCGCGGCCCCCGGGGACCCGGACTACGGACGTCTGGCGGTGCTCTCCCAGGCCCTGTGCCGGGGCCGCGTCGTGATGGACCTGCCGGCCAGGGCGTTCACGCCGCCGCCCAAGGTCGACTCGGCGGTGGTGGACCTGACGCCGCTCCCGCATCGTCCTCCGGATCGGACGGTCCAGGCGCTGCAGACGGTGGCGCAGGCGGCCTTCGGCCAGCGGCGCAAGATGCTGCGGTCCTCGCTGAAGCCGCTCGGCGGCGAGGCGCTCTGCCAGGCGGCCGGCCTCGACGCGAACGTCAGGGCCGAGACCGTCCCCGTGTCGGGCTTCCTCGCCCTGGCGGAAGCCTGGCTGGATCGCGCCTAGAGCGGTTCCGATCTGACGGAATCAGATCGAAACCGTAACCGGGGCAAATTCCCGTGCGGGGGGCTTTTAAAAGCCGAGCGGTCGTGATTCATCCTGTGGATGACTCCACCTCCCACTGAATCGGAGGATTTGCCGCTGGCGGAGCTGCGCCGGCTGGT